>JBATKF010000038.1:0-15774 GCA_049669185.1 Sedimenticolaceae bacterium
GCGCCACCCTGCAACGCCCGCGCGCCTGTTCCCGCACCCAGAGCGCGGCCATGGACGGACGCCGGCCCGAGGTCAGGATCAGGTCCGGCCAGGGGGGCTCCAGCCTGTCCGAGCGAACCCGATCGACATGATCGATCGTTACCGCAAAGGGCGGCTTTTCCTGATCGTAGGGCGGGCGAAATCGCAGGGTCTTGCGGATTAGGGGCCAGGGCAGCACATCCGCGATAACCTCCACCTGATTGTTGTCACCGATCTTCTCGCCGAGCAGAAGCCAGACCCGCGGCGGATCAGTGGGTTTGGCGTCGGCGGGTGCATCACCTGGTGTCGGCAGGGAGGCCACAATGCTCACGGGCAAACGGACGACGGTGCCTGGCGTCCAAGCAACCCTTTTCCGATCCTTGCCCGGCGGTCACGAGCAATCTTTGAACTCACAGATTTCCGTCTCCCAATCGAAGCAGCGAATCGACCAAGTGCAACCTTGACAATAACCCGCCCAGCAGAATGGGAAAAGGCCAGGAGCAGGCAGGCCGCCCGACCGGCTCCTCCGATTGGTGTCGCCAGCGCCTAATCGATGGCTCAGGCGAGCAGGGTCCGCACGACCAGCCAGTACGAGCCTACGACTGCGATCATTAGCGAGGCCGGAATGGCGATCACCTCCCGATACCAAGAGCGATTCCGGAACCACAGGCCCACCAGCAGAAAGCACAGGGCGAGTACCGTCAGCTGCCCGAGTTCCACCCCAAGATTGAAGGCAATGAGCCCGGTCACGAGGTGGCCTGGCGAAAGCCCCACGTCGGTCAGCACACTGGCAAAGCCAAGGCCATGCAAAAGACCGAAGGCAAACACCACCGCCGTCCGCCATCGGGTGAGGCGCTGATGAAACAGATTCTCGATGCAGACATAGACGATCGAGGCGGCGATCAGCGGTTCGACAATCGTCGCCGGCATTTGCACCCAACCAAGCATCGATAATGCCAGGGTCAGGGTATGCGCCAAGGTGAAGGCCGTCACTTGCCAGAGCAGTACGCGCCAGCTGGGACTGAGTAGATAGAGGCCGACCACGAACAGGATGTGGTCTGCGCCTTTCGGAATGATGTGCTCGAATCCGATGAGCAGATAGTTGCCGAAGATGGACCCTGTCGATTGAGCCACCACTGTGCGCAGATCGATGTCATCGCTGACGGCCCCGGGCTGCAGATAGGCCGTGTAGAGTTCACGGCCGTCGCCGGCATCGACGCGCACAACGCTGGCGCCAAAGCGCTTATCCCATTCCCAGGCCAGGTTCCGCGCCGCTGCCGGCAGGGCCCCGGTCAGCGTGATGACCGAATCGCGCGCCAGTTGTGTATCGCCGATCGCCGGTATGGACACGCCCTGGACCGCCAGCTGGAGTCTGACGCCGTCCGCGCCTAGCACGATGCCTTGCAGAAATTCTGACTGGAACAGCGCGAACTCACGCTGCATCTCTATGGGAGTAAGGCCGCGCAAGCGATTGTAGACGGGCGCGCTTTCCGAGTCGTCACTGTCCTGGTGCGACTCCCCTATCCCGGCAAGCACGGCCTCGAGGTTGAGTCGGATCTCCGCCTCGAGGCGGAGATCCGCCTGCAGCTGTATGTCGACGACCGCCGGCCTTATCTCGTGGGCATGCACCGAGGCTGCGGCAAACCCAACCCCGAACAGGAAAAATGCGATCAGCCGACGGATCAGACCGGAGTGCTGTGATACCGGAGCACAGAGGATCATAATGCTGGAGCCCCGTCTCATTCTGATCGCCCGGCAGCATGCTGATGTCCCGCCACCGACCGCAATGGCCCCTGACCACACTCTGGCTGCTGTCTTCGATGACCGGCCTCGATGTTCAGGCACATGAGTTCTGGATCGAGCCGGTAAGGTTCGAGGTGGCACCCGGCGACTTGCTGGAGGCCCACGTGCGGGTCGGTCAGAATATGAAAGGGGACTCGCTTCACTATATCCCTCGGCTGGTCGAGGCCTTCAGGCTCACCGCAGGCGGCGCAACCCGCGATGTCAAATCGCGCATCGGCGACGATCCCGCGCTGAGTGAGGGCGTACGGGACAGCGGCCTGCATCTGCTTTCCTATGTCTCGACGGACTCGCAGCTTACCTATTCTGACCCGGAAAAGTTCCGGCATTTCCTAGAGACTGAGGGTATGCAATGGGTCAGCGCCGCTCACGAAAGGCGCGGACTACCCGCGCAGGGTTTCAGCGAGGACTATCAGCGTTTCGCCAAGTCCTTGGTCAAGGTGGGTGACGGCAAGGGGCAGGATCGCCCGCTCGGCCTGGAATTCGAGCTGGTTCTGGAAACCAACCCCTACACCGACCTGGATGCTGTCATCGTCGCCCAGCTGCAATGGTTGGGCAAACCCTTAGCGGACGCACAGATCAGTGTCTTTAGGCGTCACCGGGGCAAGGTCAGCAGAACGAATTTCAGGACTGACGCCGGTGGTCGCGTCAGCATCCCTCGCCGCGACGCCCCGGGCGTCTACCTCCTGAACGCAGTACACATGATCGAGCCGCCACCGAACGCAGAGGGCGCAGTCTGGAAAAGCCTCTGGGCCTCAACCACATTCGAAGTCGTGGAATAGGCATACTGAACGCGGGGGCCTAGGAGTCTGCGCCGTAGAACTGGCGGATACCGAGGGTTGTCCAGTTCGAGGCCGGTCTGGTGGTCGTTTGAGGAGCATAGTGGGTACTACGCGACGAGAGGGAGCGCCGGATCGGGCCGAAGTGGGGAAGCCGCAGGACCGCTACGTTCTACGGCGCAGGCTCCTAGCCTGCAAATCTCACCGTTTTTCGTCGCGAGGGTGTCGAGACGCCGGCATGGCGGGGCGCACGCAGTGAAAGACACTGAAGGCGTAGCTGACACTATGTCGAGACGGCTGTAGCGAGTACGCCCCGTTAGGGCGAGCGTATCGCCGCCCGCAGCAGGAAATCGGTGAGAATTGCAGGCTAAGAGGCGCCTGGGGGCTGAAGCCTCCGCTTTGCCATATGCTCTTCTGTGGCTACATTGGCTTCAACCATCGATTCAGGCGTCGCCACGTCGGCGTTGCGTGCATCCTTCGACTCCTTGGGCCACCGTCGCTTGGTGCACATCCAGTCGGCCGGGCGGGCGCGGATCCAGGATTCCACGAGGGCATTGATATCGCCCGTCACCCGAAGTGCCGCCTGCTCAGGCGTTTCGTCGTGGCGCCGCACCGCCTGCAGTGCGGGATGAAAGATGATACGAAAGCGCGCATCACGAATGCGCTGGCCCTGGACGGGCACAATCGCGCAGCCGGTCTTTAGCGCCAGCCAGGCCGGTGTCGTAGTGACATGCGTCTCGACGCCGAAAAACGGCAACAGCGGACCCTCGTCGATACGGGTGTCTACCACCAGGCCAACCGAGCGACCGCTCTTGAGCGCTCTGAGCAGGGCCCGCACCCCTTTTTCCTTGCTGACGAAATTGCACCCCAAGGCCTGCCGCTTCTCCTGGATCAGGCGGTCCAGATGAGGGTTGGCCTGCGGTGCGTAAATCACGTCCAATGCATCAACATACTGCCGCACAGCGTGCGCGCCGAGCTCCCAGTTCCCACAGTGCGCAGTGACGAAGATGCAGGGCCCGTTGGCTACCGGAAAGGCCGGGTCGCGAGAATCGGGCACAATCTCTAGACGACCGCGGTTACGCGCCGGGTCGGTCAGCTTCCGCAATTGCGCAAATTCAATCGCTACTGCGCCGAAATTCCCCCACACCTCGACCGCAAGGCGCTCGATTTCATCGCGGCGCTTTTCCGGGAAGGCCGTCATCAGATTTGCCAGCACATGCCGGTTCTTGCGCGAGCGCCGACCCAGGAGGCCGAAGACACGGCGTCCCGTCGCCGATGCCCAATCAACCGGCAGGGGCGTCAGCAGCCACCATAGGACGCGCAGCACCAACGCATCGAGCCGTCCGCCGAACAATTGCCCGGACTTCTTTTTCTTTCTCCGAAGGATCTTTGCCATAGAAATTCAACAAGTTGCCAGGCCGTACCTCTGGCGCTTGGGCTTGCATGATAGTACTCAGACAGCAGCCCGGCATCATAGTGAAAAACAGCGATTCTTCAAGACGCCGCTGTCTGCCCACGCGCTCGATTGCGACGCTGTTGCTGCGTCGGAGAGCAACGATTAGCATACTCTAATGCTTAGTCATGACCTCTTTGCCGGGGAGCTCTGGAGCGATACGCCGTGAGTCAAGACCGGAACCGGCACGTCCGAGAAAAACCTTACCAAACCGAAATGGCGACGTTTGGCGAGGTACCACGAGGCAACACGGCCGCAGGGGTCAACAAGACCATCTTGGAGTACTTGCACAAGAACCTAACAAGGAATCGGTGGACGTCTCTATTGGACCTACCGTGCGGCAATGGAATGTTCCTGTCCGCAATAAAGAAGCACTTCGCCATGAAGGTCAAGGGTGGAGATATAAGGGAAAAGCCCGCCATCTTGTCACCCGACGAATACCGTGTGATTGATGCAGCCAGCCCTTTTCCGGCATTGCCTGACGAAAAGTTTGACGTGATCACCTGCATCAGCGGAATCGGAGAATTTGGCAATACCTCGCAGTTCTTCGATTACTGCCGCACACGCCTGAATGACGGGGGTGCGCTATTTGTTTCGAACGACAACGTCGCGACTATTCAGGATCGGCTTCTTTATTTGGTACTCGGTCGAACCAGACGAATGAAGCTGTTCAGGATCTATCGGCAGAGTCTGTGGAACCTGATTCCAATAGCGATTCTCATCAGATTCCTGCACGACGCAGGTTTCGCGATAGAGGATATCCGCTATCTGGCGAACAAAAAGAAGGACTATTGGATGCTGCCGCCGGCGTTGCTGGTGTTTCCCGTCCAGTACCTTTACGTCTATTTCGCCTTCTTCTTTGAGAAAGTGCGCGCCCCCTATGATCTGCGGCGAAAGATGTATCCCTTTCGGTCACTGTACTCGGCACATTACGTCGTGATTGCGAGAAAAGCCTAGCCTGGAGCACGAAGACGGATGGGCGCAGCCGAAGATCCGGTTCACTCGAACTGCTCGACGAGGTACTCGATCAACAGCCGCGTCTTTGCCGGGACGTGCTGCCGCGATGGATACAGCACCGACAGCGTAAGCGGCGAGCGCTCGCGCCCCTGCAGCACCCGTACAAGCCGGCCGTCAGCGAGGGCATCTTCGACGATGAAGTCCGGCAACAGCGTGATTCCCAGGCCTTGTATCGCCGCAGCCGCCAGCACGTCCCCATTGTTGCTGCAGAACACACCCTTGACCAGGATCGTGGCGTCGCTATCGTCACCACCAAAGGTCCACTCCTCACGTTCGGAAATCAGGTTGTAGTGAAGACAGTCATGATGGAGCAGATCCTCGGGTGACAACGGAACGCCGCGGCGTTCGAGATAGTCCGGCGATGCGCAGAAGTATCGCGGAATCGAGGCGATCGGTCGTGCCACAAAGGAGGAATCTGCCGGATAGGAAATGCGCACGGCGAGGTCGAAGCCCTCGCCGACGATATCGGTCTCTCGATCCTCGAGTTTCAACGTGACTCGCAACTTTGGATGCCTGCGGGCGAAACGCGCGACGACCGATGCGAGTCTTCGCTGGCCGAACGACATCGGCGCGACAATCCTGAGTTCGCCGGTCGGCTGATGCGTCACGGCCTCCAGCCGCTCTTCCACTTCCCGGAGACCGCCCAACAGCCTGCTGACTTCGCGGAAATAGAGCTCTCCCGCCTCTGTCAGCTGAGTCTTGCGCGTGGTCCTCTGCAGCAGCCTCACGCCCAGCCGCTGCTCGAGAGCCTTGATGCGACGGCTCACCGCGGCCGGGGTCGAGTCCAGGCGCTTCGCTGCGGCACTGAAACCCTGCTCCTCCGCTACCGCCACGAAGACCTCGAGTTCATCCATCGCAGTCACTCTCTGCCATCAAAGCAATCGCCTTGGTGACGCATCTCGGCGTCGCGGCATGACGATCTCGACGCGCCGTCTTCATAGTCACCGCAGAGGTCCATGGAAAAAAACGACTGATGCAACAGCGCCCCCATCTGCCTTGTCAGGCGATAGCCTTGTGCGGCGCCTCGCTAGATACAAGCTCAGGATACAGCTCGTTCAAAGGAATCGTCAGCCCGTTGGGCTGCACAACCTGGGCGTGAAAGCGCTTGAGTTCCCTGGGGTTGCGAACGCCGCAGGCGTGGGCAATTATGCCCACTTCATGCACCATGTTTTTCACATACGCGGCGACGCGTACCGCCTTGGTCGGAGGATGCAGGCCCTTCTGTAGCTTGGGGTTATGCGTCGTAATGCCCGTCGGGCAGGTGTTCTTATTGCACTGCAGGGCCTGAATGCAACCCAACGCGAACATGAAGCCGCGTGCAGAGGTGATGAAATCGGCCCCGATGCACAAAGCCCATGCCACATCTGCCGGCGTCACCAGCTTGCCGGACGCGACCACCTTGACCCGGTCGCGCAGCCCGTGTTCAAAGAGCTTGTCGATCAACATGGGCAGGCTGACACGCAGCGGCAGACCCATATCGTCTATCAAAGGTAGGGGGGCGGCGCCCGTACCGCCGTCCGCGCTATCGACGGTGATGAAATCAGGCGCCGACTCGATGCCGCGTTCGTTGATGAGTGCAAACAACTCGTCCAGCCAACCGTAGGCACCGATCACCGCCTTGAAGCCAACGGGTTTGCCGCTCACTTCGCGGATGCGTGCGATCAATGCCAGGAGCTCTTGGTTATTGCCAACGTCCAGGTGGCGGTTCGGACTGATGGCGTCCTCCCCGGCGCGGATTCCCCGGATCTCGGCAATCTCGGCAGTGACCTTGGCACCAGGCAGGATGCCGCCCTTACCCGGCTTGGCGCCCTGGCCCATCTTGATCTCGAACATCTTGACCTGAGGATGGGCGGCGACCTCACGCAGCTTCTGATCGCTGAGATTGCCCTCGAGATCCCGAACGCCATTCTTGGCGGTCCCGATCTGGACAACTAGGTCTGCGCCACTGCGCAGATGGTGAGGCGACACCCCGCCTTCTCCGGTGTTCATCCAGCAGCCCGCTTTCACCGCGCCCTCCCCCAGCGCAATGCCTGGTCTTCCGCGTAGCGCGACGTCTCCCGGTCGATCTCCCTGCGCAGCGGCTCGGCCCAGTTTTCGGCGCGGGGCGGAATGCGCGCAGCCAGCTCGCGCAGCGACGCCGCAATATCCCCGACGACCCCAACTTCGAGGATGTAGTGTTCGTCGACTTCGGCTGGCAAGGCATCGACGTGCACGATCTTCTGTTCGGGATTCTTGTGCCACAGATGTGGGTGATACTCAACGATGTCATAACCGACACAGATCACGACATCGGCACGGTCGAATCCACAGCCGACATAGTCCTGCGCGGAGAGACCGGTCGCGCCGAGCGACATGGGATATGTGCGGGGTATCGCCCCCTTGGCCATGAATGTCATGGTCACCGGGATGCCGGTCTCCGAGGCCAGTTGCTCCAGCGCGGCGCTGGCGCCTGCCCGGATCACCCCGTTGCCGGCCATGATCAGCGGAAAGCGGGCGTTGGCGATAACCTCGGCCGCCTTCTCGATCTTAGCCAGAGGCGCCACCGGAGGCAGCGGATCCTGCACCTTGAGCGGCAATTTTCCGTCGACCTGCTCCGCAGCAATGTTCTCCGGGAAGTCGATGAAACAGCAGCCGGGCTTCTCCGCCTTGGCGACCTTGAAGGCCTTGCGTATCACCTCGGGAACGATCTCGGGCTCGCGCAGTTGGGTAGCGTATTTGGAAATCGGCTCGAACAGATTCACCAGATCCAGTATCTGATGGCTCTCCTTGTGCAGGCGGTGCGTAGAGCCCTGGCCCGCAATTGCCACGACCGGCGCCCGATCCATGTTGGCATCCGCCACGCCGGTAATTAGGTTGGTCGCACCCGGGCCCAGGGTTGCCAGACAGACCCCGGGGCGCCCCGTCAGACGGCCGTAGACGTCCGCCATAAAGGCCGCACCTTGCTCATGCCGCACCGTAATGAAACGGATACTGCTGTCGAGCAGCGCGTCCATGACGTCGAGATTCTCTTCCCCGGGGATACCGAAGATGTACTCCACGCCTTCGTTCTCGAGGCAGCGTACAAACAAATCTGCACAGCGCATGGCTTGGCTCCTGTAGTCATAGAAGTCGGTCAGCGCCGCAGCTCGGCGACGATCGAGGCCCGCGGTGGTGCTCGGCAGGCATGTTGTCCCATCGAGAGTTAAGCCTGCATATTTCACCGATTGCCTGGTGCGCGGGCTGGTGAAATTTTCAGGCACTCTTCAACCGGGTGGCCTTGATCAGCAGCACCGCGGCAATCGGTACGGCAAACCCGAGCAGCATGGCGGTCATCATCAGCCAGCCGAGTTCGCTGTAGTCCGCAGGTACCGAAATCGCACCGGTGGCACGATCCTTGACCTCGCGGGTCACTGTGAAGAGCTGATTGAGATACTTGGTGCCAAGCTGGCTCGCCGACAGCGCCAGATTGGTAAAAGACGCCATCACCGCGAAGAAGGTTGCCTTGAGGTTGCTGGGGGCGGAGTTGGCGATCCAGGCGAGCATCGGGATCATGGCGATCTGACCCAGCGGCGACTCCAACGCCGTGTCCACCAATGCGATGAAGTGCGCGTCGACGACGCCACCCGTCAATGCGGCGGTCCACTGATGCAGTCCGTAGAACATGCCGACGATGGGCATGTACAGCAGGGTGCTGGCAATCGTCAGGAACACGATCACGTAGGCGATGGAGCGCTCCGCCATAAAGCGGCGGAAGATGAACATGCCAAACAGCGTCAACACGCTGCTGATCAGTGACAGCACGGCCAGGAACTGCTGGTCGAAACCGAGTTCGTCGATCATCCACCAGGTCTGGCCGGCGCCCGGTGTCGGCATGGCGCGATAGATAAAGATAATCACTGCAGTGCCGACCAGGATCAGCCGGTCGTCCGGCTCCAACACCTTGATGAGCCGGCTCATCAGAAAGATGACGATCGCCATGGAACCGGCGAAGATGATCTCTTTATTGAGGCTGATATCACTCAAACCCATGCTGATGGTGAAGGCGACGAAGGCCAGACCACCGCCGAGGATCCACCAGTTCGGCTCCGTTTTCTCGATTCGCCCAAAGGCGAGCTGAGCGGCCTGCTCCGCGGCCATTCCACTTTCACGCAGCCGCCACAGCTGACGACGCTTCATCACCCCGCCCAATATCACGCCGAGCACCGAAACGATCGGGATCGCGAGCGCATACTCGTAGATGCGGATATAGGTCGCGACCTTCTGCGCTTCGGGCATCGACTCGGCGCCCTGGAACAGGAACACGTTGAGCAGCGACACGAAGACGCCGCCGCCAATGATCGCCACCCTGCCGAGGGTCTGCATGGTCGTGTGCATGAGGCGCCGGGTCGCGGCGTCGAACGCCTCACCACGCGCATCCACACGCGGTACGGCCTCGACGGTCATCGCATCGGCCACAACGTCCTGGACCACATAGCCTACCGGCGCGAGTAGCGCGCTGACGATATACCAGGCCTCGACCGGCATCACCTGGCCCATCCCCTCCGGGTCGGCGAGCAGGCCCAGCATGATGAATAGGCTGGCGGTGATCATGCCGGCCCCAAGAAACACCAAGCCCGCCTTGTGCCGCCAGATCAGGTCTACCAGGTGCCCCAACGGCATCTTCAGGGCCCACGGGATGCCCGCCCAGAACGCGAGCGCGGCTAGGAACTCGGCCGACAGGTTCAGGTAGTCCTTGACGAAAAAGGTGCCGACGATGCCGGTCAAGCCGGAGATACCCGCGGCGGCGTAGACCATCAGCGGAGGAAGATAAGACCACCGCATTTCGCGGCCCAGTTCGAGGATATTGCGGTCGAACCAGTGCCAAAGGCGATTGGACGATGCGGTGCTGTCGCGCTTGCGGGCGGAGGGAGTGGCCATCTCGGGGTCAGCTCATGTTCGGTTTGCCAGGGTAGAGCGGCGTTTCGCTCCGCTCGAAACCGTCGAAGAGTAGAACATTATCACGGCATCCGTGCCGCACGATGGGTGGGGAAAACGGGATCTCCCGGCGTTGCAAACCCGATTCAGTCGAATGTCGGCAGCGAGTCACTTAAAACCGACGCGGCTGGGCTTACCGTAGCCGGCGATTGGTCACTCCATTCCGACGCGTTAAGGCTTGCGCTCAGCGCTCATCCGGACACGGCAGCGCGAGAATCTTCGGGCTCGCGGTGTTCGTCGGCGGCACGCAGCAGGCTGCGCAACGCAGTCTCTTTGTCCGGAAAGAATGACGCCCTACCCAGTTCTTCCACCAGCCCGCTGGCCTCCAATGCGCGTCTGACCTGATGCTTGAGTCCACTGAAGACCAGTGTTACGCCGGCCTTCTTCAGACGCGCCGCCACCTCGCGAATCTTCTCCTCGCCAGACGCATCGATCTCGTTGATCCCGCTGCCGACGACCAGGATCTTTTTCGCCTTTGGGAAGTCGGCGTGGGCCTCCAGCAAGATATCCTCGAAGTACGCAACATTGATGAAGGTCAGCGAGCCATCGAAGCGCACCGGGACAAATCTTTCACTCATCGGGCGTAGCTTGTTGGCGCGGATCCCGCCCAGGGTGCCGTCCGGTTTGCGCGCGACAATCTCAGCCCGGGGCTTCATCGTCCGAATCAGAAAATGCAGCACCGTAAGGACGATGCCGAGCAGTATGCCGTCCGCAATCGCCGGGGCCATGGCCAATGTGGCCGCAAAGGTGAGGATACCGATGAGCGCGCCCAGGCGGTCGACTCGCCAGGCCTGTATCAGCGGCTTCACGCGAATCAGGCTGAAGACCGCCATCATCACGATGACGGCCAGAACCGCCTGCGGCAGGTGGTACAGATACGACGTAAAGAACAGCAGGACCAAAACCACGGCAAGCGCGCTCACAATAGCGAACAGGCCTGTCTTCGCGCCTGCGCGCGCCGCAACTGCCGAGCGGGAAAATGAACCGCTCACCGTGTAGGAACTGAAGAAGCTGCCGGCGATATTGGCCAAACCCTGGCCGATGAGTTCCCTGTTTGTGTCGACCCGCTCGCCCGTCCGCGTGGCGATGGCCTTGGATATCGATGTCGCCTCCATGAAACCGATCAGGGCCATCACCAGTGCTGCGGGCAGCAGCGCCCACACCAAATCCCATTCCACGGTTGGAACGCGCAGGCTCGGCAGTCCTTGAGGAATCACACCGACGACGTCACCGCCGGCCGACAGGGTGACCTGATCATCTGCCAGGCCCGCAAAACGCCAGCGCTTTCCATCCCCCTCGAACCCATCCGGCAGGGCATCTTCCGCATAAAACACCGACGAACCGTCTGCCAGCAGCGCGCGCCGCAGCGACCAGTCATGCATCTCGACCGCGAGACGGGTCACCTCGCGCTTTTTTGCCGCCTTTTCGTACACAAGGGCGGGCGCATGTGAACGCACCAGCGCAGCGCTTGAGATCGCGCTGAGGCCGATTTCGCGTTCCAGGACATCGGCGCGATGCGCGATATCAGCGAGTTCCGTAGTGATTTGGGCCATGCGCTCCTGTCCATTCGCAAACGCGTCCAGGGTCGCAACGACGCGGTTGTCCCTGATCTGCGCAGCGTCAACGCTGAGCTTATGCTCGAAGCCGATCAGTGCGCTGAGCAGGGTCGCGATCACCACGGCGACCAGGACGCCCGGCAGTGTGGGTCGGAAACGTCTGAGCCCGGCGATCAGCAGCCAGGCGCCGACCGCAAACAGCAGTGTGGTTATGTGGACTTCGGGTATCTGTTCGATGACACGCCAGAGATCGGCCAAATAGGATTCTGTGCGCGGAAAGGGCACACCCAGGACCTTACTCAGCTGTGAGAGACCGATGATCAAGGCCGCGGCATTGGTAAAGCCGATGATGACGGGGCTGGACAACAGATTGACGACGGCCCCCAGGCTCAGCGCACCCAACGCCAGGCGCAGCACGCCCACCATGAGTGCCAGCATGATGGAGAGTTCGATGAACTTCGCCGACCCCGGTGTCGCAAACGGGATCAGGGCCGCGGCCGACATCAGCGAGAGCATCGCCACAGGGCCCGTGTGCAGCTGGCTCGACGAGCCCCACAACGAGGCGATGATTACCGGGACAAAAGACGCATACAGGCCATAGACGACCGGCAGACCGGCCAACTGGGCGTACGCCATGCCCTGGGGAACCAAGACCAGCGCGACCGTGACCCCGGCGACCAGGTCGGCACGCAGGCCGACGCGCGACATCGGGAACCAGCGCAGAAATGGCAGCAAACGGTAGAGCCAGGAATCCATCAGTTGACGCTCCGAAGGGGCCGAACGGCCATATTTTCCCTGCAGATTCGATGGGAGTCCAATCGATAGCAATCCCGCTACCTATTTTCTTTCGTCTATGGCTCAGATATCCAGGATCCACTGGATGATGGTCTTGGCAATGAAGCCCAACATACCAAAGGCCAGAACGAAGAACAGGACAAAGGTGCCGAAGCGTCCCGCATTGGACTTTCGGGCGAGCTCCCAGATGATGAACAGCATGAAGCCGATAAATAACGCCAGGCCCCATGTCATCCCGATCTCGGCGATCCGTTCCTCGCTTATCCCGAACACGATGCTATGCCGCCTGGTCTCTGGACTTGAGTTTCGCGGCATCGACCAGGTCTCGATAGACGTGCCACGAGGCATGACCCATGACCGGATACAGGACGATGAACCCGAACATCAGGGTCATTACCGAGAGACCGGTGGCAATTAGAATGAACACCGCCCACCAGCCCATCGCGATCGGGTTTTCACCGACTGCGCGTATGCTGGTCATTAGCGCGGTAGGGGTATCGACATCGCGATCCAGTAATAACGGAACCGATACTACCGTTAAGGCGAATACCAGGGCTGCACCGAGGCCGCCCAGGATCGCCCATAGGAAAAAGTGCAGCTCGTTCTGCACGAACACGTAGCGCAGAAAGTCGACCGGCTGGGTGATCTCGGCCTTGACGAACAAACCAAAGAGCACTGCAGTGATCGCGACCCAGGCAGAGCCGGCAAGTAGCAACAGCAAACTGAAGCGGATCAGGCATCGGGAACTCCGCCGCCACGCGACGACGGCATCCCTGAACCGCGGTCTCTTCCCCTGTTCGAGACGCTGACTGAGTGCATAAAGACCTGTCGCGAGAATCGGGCCCACCAACACGAAACCCGATACCGCACCAGGCATCATTGGCCAATAGAGATAGGTAATCTCAATGATGGCTAGGCTGGCGAAGAATACGATCAGGCCGTGCAACAGACTGGGCCATCCGGCGCTGAGGAAATCCCGCCAACCCTGTTTAACCCAGTACATGACCTGCCCCGGTGGCACCCGCCTAACCCGTGGAATCGTCTCCGGGTCTTGCTTGGCGTCGGCGTCCAAGTTCATACGCCCGCTCCATCCGACCGGGAACACAGTGCTGACAGCAACGCCATCCCAACGATCTCCTCGATATTCCGGGCGCCTGAGTTCGCCAGGTCTACCCGTTTTATTTCACTATCCCGCAGCCGAGCTTACTGATCTCGCTGTCTCACTAGTATCGCTGACCGTCTCCCGGTGTCTGCGACGACTGGCCATCGATCGATCGGCGCCTCGCTTCCCTCACAAAAGATTCAGCAGACGCGTAAGCGGCCTGTGCACTATGGTAGCGGATTGGCGGGAGGGCAGTCGCTCGGCAGGGGACCCAGCTACTGCTGCCAAAATGGCTAGGCTGCTATGCTGAGATCATGGAGCGAAAAACGAGAGACACCTTGCGGCTGCGACGTGTCGCTATCGACACTTATAAGGAGAATGTCGCCTACCTGCACCGTGACTGTCACGTGTATCGAAGCGAGGGTTTTCAGGCGCTCTCCAAGGTGGAGGTCAGTGGCGAGGCCGGTGGCCAGTCCTTACTGGCGGTGCTGAACGTCGTCGACGACGCCAGCATCACCGATCAGGGACAGCTGGGGCTGAGCCAGGAGGCGTTTCAGCAGTTGGGCCTGGCAGAGGGCGCGGCGGCGATCGTGGCGCATGCGAAGCCGCCTACCTCCCTGCACGCAGTGCATCGCAAGATCGCCGGGGAGCGGCTAAGTTACGCGGACTACGAGGCCATCACCCGCGACATCGTCCAGCACCGCTACGCCAAGATCGAAATAGCGGCCTTCCTGGTTGCCTGCAGCGAAACCGGGATAGAGCGCGATGAGGTATTGCACCTGACCCGAGCGATGGTCAGCAGTGGCGAGCAACTGAACTGGCGTGAGCCGCTGGTAGCCGACAAACACTGTATTGGCGGCATCCCAGGCAACCGCACCAGTATGCTCGTGGTGCCGATCGTCGCGGCCCACGGCATGTTTATCCCGAAAACATCAAGTCGCGCGATCACCTCGCCCGCCGGTACCGCCGATACCATGGAGGTGCTGGCCCGGGTTGAACTGCCACCCGACCAGCTGAATGAAATCGTGCGCACACAGCGCGGCTGCCTGGCCTGGGGCGGCACCGCACGGCTGGCACCGGTCGACGATATCCTGATCTCGGTCGAACGCCCGCTTTCCCTGGATTCGCCCGGCCAGCTGGTTGCTTCCATTCTCGCCAAGAAGCTGGCCGCCGGCGCCACGCACCTGCTGATCGACATCCCGATGGGCCCAACGGCCAAGGTGCGCAGCCAGGCCGATGCGCTGCGCCTGCGCAAGCTGTTCGAGTTCGTCGGCGACCGCGTCGGACTGCAGCTCGAAGTGGTCATCACCGACGGCCAGCAGCCCATCGGGCGCGGCATCGGCCCGGTGCTTGAAGCGCGCGACGTGATGCAGGTGCTGCAGAACGATCCTGAACAGCCCCGCGATCTGCGCGAAAAGGCCCTGCAACTAGCCGGCCGCATTCTCGAGTTCGATCCCGACGTGCGTGGCGGTCAAGGTTACACGCTGGCACGTGACATCCTCGAATCCGGCCGCGCGCTGGAGAAAATGCGCGCGATCATCGACGCACAGGGCGCCAGCGGTATCTCGCGCGCAGTCGGCGGCCTGTGCAACACTATCCATGCAGAGCGGGACGGCAGTATCGCGGCGATCGACAATCAGCAGATGGCGCGCATTGCCCGATTGGCCGGCGCCCCGATGGATAAAGGTGCCGGAGTCGACCTCTACAGAAAGGTCGGCGACAAAGTGCGTCGCGGTGAACCTCTGTATGCCATCCACGCGGAGTTCGCCGCCGATTTTGCCTTCGCCTGCGAACTGGCGGCGCACGACAGCGGCTTTGCATTGACACAATGAACGCATGGGCTTGACCGCTGACCGCAGTAGAGAGGACGCCGCGATTGTGTTGGGGTTTCCGACATATCGCGAGCCGGCCCAGCGGCTGGCACGGCGTGCCGGACTCGACTACGACGATATCGTCATCCACAGCTTCCCGGATAACGAGAGCCTCGTGCGTCTGCCGGCGCACCTGCCGCCGCGGGTGATCCTCTGCTGCAGCCTGGACGACGCGAACCGCAGGCTTATCGAGCTTGAACTGGCGGCGGCGACCGCGGCGCAGTTGGGCGCAAAACACCTGACCCTGGTCGCCCCCTACCTGTGCTACATGCGTCAGGACATCGCATTCAATCCGGGCGAGTCGGTCAGCCAGCGAGTTATCGGCCGACTCCTGGCGCGCCACTTCGATACCCTGATCACCGTCGACCCGCACCTGCACCGCACAAATGACCTGGGCGAAGCAGTCCCGGTGCGCCGCGCGCTGGCGATC
>JBATKF010000039.1:0-2096 GCA_049669185.1 Sedimenticolaceae bacterium
CGCCGTTGAGCATCGTTGCGATGAACTGGGCGTGGCGACAGACGCTCACGCCGACGCTCAAACTGGTACTGATGGCGCTGGCCGACTCGGCAGACGACCAGGGTGTCTGCTGGCCGAGTGTCTCAACCCTTGCAAAAAGGTGCTCGGTGTCGACGCGCACCGTACGGCGATCACTTCGCGTCTTGATGGATAGTGGAATGTTGATCGCTGAAGCACGCCGCCGCGGCGATGGTTCGTCGACCTCGAATCGCTATCGTCTGCTTATTGCAGGGGGTGACAATATGTCACTCCCCCGTGACACCGTTGTCACTCGGCCTGGTCGCAGTTGTCAGGGCGACCCGGACGTGGCCGTCACCCCAGGAACCACCAACTGAATCTTCATAGACCCACCACAACCTGGAGCCGGTGACGACCAATAGATCGATTCGGTGACCGCCGATAGTAGTAGTGGGGATTGCTTGAGACTCGAATATCCGAAGGGCTTGTCGCCTTCGGAAAGTGTCGATGCGCAAAGGCGGCTTGCGCAGCTCCCGCCCGAACTCGCCCAGCAGCTCCTCGACGAGCTGGCTGCACGCCTGAAGGCCCGCGCTATTCGAGTCTCACCGCTCGTCTATCTGGCCGGGCTTATCAAGCGGGCCAACGCCGGCAGGTTTGTTCCCGAGGCAGGATTGAATGTCGCCGATGCGCGTGAGAAGCGACGTCGGAACGAGGCGTACCTGCAGAGGCTTCAAGCACTGAACGATGTTCCCATGATGGAACAGACTGCCGTCGCAGACAGCCCGATGGCCCGGCGGCTTGCCGATATCCGAATGCGCAGCGCTGAACGCAGCAAAGACAACTGAGATAGACCGTTCCTGGTCGTTGTCGGCAGAGCGAGCGGTACTCTGACATGTGATAAGCCTAGTCACTGTTGCACTGCAATAATCGTGATCTGGACCGGCGGCTGGGTGCGGTTTTCTGCACTTGTATTTCTGAGCAAAAGTATTAATATCTAATACACCTTTGCTTTTAGTTGAGGCGACTATGCCCAGAAACACCTCGGTAACCCTCGGGGAGCATTTCGATGCCTTCGTCAACGAAAAGATCGCCGAGGGGCGTTTTCAGTCGGTCAGTGAGGCGGTTCGCGCTGGTCTGCGGCGCTTGGAGGAGGACGAGCTGAAGCTCGAAGCCCTCAGGGCCAAGCTGGCGGCGGGTGAGGCGAGTGCGCTGGTCGAGGATTTCTCACCAGCCGGGTTTTTGGCCGAGATGCGCGAAAAGCACGGCAAGTGAGCGCAGCCTATGCACTGCGTGAACTGGCCGTTGCGGACCTCGAGGCGATCTGGGTTTACACCGCCGAGCAATGGGGCGTCGAGCAGGCGGAGCGCTACATGACGAGTCTGTTCGCCTGCTTCGAGGACTTGGCAGAGAATCCGCAGCTGGGTCGGCAGCGCGACGAGGTGAAGGCCGGCTACCGCAGTTTCCCGCAAGGCCGCCACGTGGTGTTCTATCTGGTCGTACCGGCCGGTATCGAGGTGATCGGCATCGTGCACCAGAGCGCGGACGTTGCAACGCATCTGGGGCCGCCGCCGCTATCTGAGCGTGCCGCGCAAGCGATCGCCAAGGGCCTAGCGGAACTCGGCGGTAGCGAACCGGACCTCGAGCCCACGCGACGTCGCAAGACCAAGCCAAAAGGTGAGCGATGAAACCCAAAGCCCAAGCTCCCGCGGCGATCATCATTTTCTGATCGGGTTGCTGGAAAACAACCAGTGCAACTTTGAGCAGCTGCTGCCGTGGATTCGTGAAAACGTAATCGGAATATAGGGCAGCAACCAAATTCGATCTGAACCACCAGCGCCGGTCGAAGAAGGATAGCGCCTCAGAGGCAACAAGACGCGACCGGACCAGGCAGTGCGCTGCGGCTTCCACCGTCGGTCTTTCTTTGACCGAGCCGCGCAGGCGACATTCATCCAACCCGGGGTATCCCCCATCTCAATCGCTTGCGGCGCTGCCGCAGGAATGCAAAGGAAGTGAACAACACCATCGTCAAGAACGCCCCTCCCGGGGCATGCTCGTTTGCGCCGATTCGGCTCGCAACAGGGAGCAACGACATGGCTTGC
>JBATKF010000040.1:0-6271 GCA_049669185.1 Sedimenticolaceae bacterium
GGTTCCGCCCAGGCTCCGCTGCGTGGGCATTCACTGATCGTGAATCTTCTGCCTTCATCGACTATCGACGTGTCCCCGCCGCCTACTCGCGGCATTCCATGTTCGGCCCTTCAGTGTCACCACCTAATATGGCCTCTGCTGACTTCTGACAGTCCATCCCACGGCCTCACGACCGCAGTAGCACAAGGCAGACTGCCAGATCTCCCCGGGTATGACGCACCCACCTTCACGCTTATACCTGTCGGATCTACGCCGTGCCTTTCCGTGCAAGTATTGGGCTTTGACGATAATGGCCGCCTCACCCAGACACGTCGCCTACTATCCGCTTCCTGTTCGTCAGGCCAGCGCTTTGCCTTCGGCTTCCTCCAGATTCGCGGTCACCCGCGACACCCTTGCCGTTCGGCTAACACTTCCCCTTGCCGGGTGTGTAGAGGACTTCCACCTCCAAGTAGATGCGCCCTGCCGGGCGCACCACGAAGAAGGCCGCCCCGATGGGCGGCCTTGGCTTTTTTGCAGTGCGTCGATCCGCAATCGACCCTCTAAGTTAGACCTTTTTGTACACACTATGCGCCATGAACGCGACGTTTAGACGCCTTGACAGAAGCATCTGCCGGAAAGGGTTGAGTCGACGATACCCATGTCGTTTCCAGAATGCCGGGTTTCTGTTGTTGTTAATCAGGATGGTGAGTTCGGCTTCCCTGCAAATCTCCTCGTGTGCTGCCAACAATCTTGCGCCAATACCTCTACGCCTGCACCGAGGATTGACATTGATGTTCTCGTTGTAAGCAAATCCGCGTTCAACATCGAGTTCAGCATAGAGCAAGATATTCGGGGGATGAAAGTCGACTACGGTTACGCGGTCCTCGCGGACCGTGAGTACCTCGGCACTCACAATGAAGCCGTGCGCCCTTAGGACATTGCTGACAAGTGTTTCTATGCCCACGATATTTCACCCAGCTTGGGTCAAGACCGATCCTAACGGTACCCACTTCACCGACCATTTAGAATCTTTATGTTGGATGAGCTGGAGCAGGCGCTACCGGCCAACAGCCGAAAGAAGAACGCAGTAAAATGATCAGCGAAAATGGTTCTGTTCTGCACGCATTTTATGTTCCATTTCGCACCATGGAAATTAGGCAGTTGCTTGTTCACTTTCGCTTTACCCCGGATTTCTTCTTCTGCTTTCTCGCCCTCAATGCAGCTCCATAGGCACGATCCGCCCATTCCTTGCCTTGTTCCGGATCATCGAAGATCGCCTCCGGTGCCGCGTAGTAAGACATTCTCATTCTCTTACCACTTTTTTCGTACTCGAACTGATGCAGACCACGCTCGATAAACGATGATGCTGATTTTTCATCAGCCTTCAGGTACAGAACATCATCGGCCACGAGCGCAAACATGAGGCCATCGCGATAAATACCATAGCCTCCAAACATGCGCTTTGCTTCGATTGCGCCAAACAGCGCAAACACCTCTTTGAGATTCTCGACAAATTCGCTGGCGGATTGCATTGGGCTCACAGTGAATTGACAGATTCATCGTTGAAAGAGATAGGCAGCGTCTGCCCATCTCGGCGCGTGGCGGAATTATGCGGTGAAACCGTAGTCGCAGGGCATATGCGCGGCAGATCATCGGGATAAGATTTATCAGGCTGAGAAACGATTTCAGGAACCCGTTTTTGCGTGTTCAGACAACCTGGGGCGATAACGGTCTAACTACCCCGCGTCCCGAATATTTGAATTTGCCCGCAGCAGTCCAGCCTATCCGAATGCTGGCCTTGTGGCTGCCGCAAACCTGGCAGCGCAGCCTCGCGCGTAGGACGTCCACGGACAGACCGACCGGCAACGCCTCAGTCGGGACGCGCGCCTGGTGGCCACAGGCACAGTAGGCGTGAATCGCGAAGCGGTCAGGCGGGAAGTCGGCCAGCATGATGGGCATGTCGGAATTATCCGACACGACGTGGCGCAGATAGTGAGCCGCGTCCCTGGCATAGTTTCGACACGGTCGATGCGCGGAACGCAGGGACGCCGGAACCCAGGCCAGCCCGCCTGCCCTGTGCGGGCTTTCCTGTTTGCCCGTGCCTGCGCCGGACGGTCAAACAAAAACGGCCTAGGATTTCTCCTAAGCCGTTGATTTAATTGGCGTCCCGTAGGGGAGTCGAACCCCTGTCGTCGCCGTGAAAGGGCGATGTCCTAGGCCTCTAGACGAACGGGACAATGAACTTGATTTTTGGTGGAGCCAGGCGGGATCGAACCGCCGACCTCAACACTGCCAGTGTTGCGCTCTCCCAGCTGAGCTATGGCCCCAGAAACGAGGCCGGTATGGTAGGCCAGACACCGCTTCGTGTCTAGTGCCGCTGCCTATTGATTTCTCCGGCGCCGACCTCTCATTTATCAGCGATTTTCTCCCAGGAATCACGCAAAGACACGATCCGGTTGAAGACCGGTTGACCGGGGCGACTGTCTACGCTGTCGAGACAGAAATAGCCCTCGCGTTCAAATTGGAAACGCTCACCGGCACGCACCTCGGCCAGCGATGGCTCGACCACGCAATCCTTGAGAATGCGTAGCGAATCCGGATTGATGTCCTGATGGAAATCATGGGTCCGGCCCGGTTCCGGCGACTTGAACAGCCGGTCGTATAGCCGAACCTCGGCCTTCTTGCCCAGGGTCGCCGATACCCAGTGGATCACGCCGCGCACCTTGCGCCCCTCCGGGTTTTGGCCAAGGGTGTCGGAGTCGTAGGTGCAGCGCAGCTCGGTGATATTGCCAGCATCATCCTTGATCGCCTCGTTGCAACGAATCACATAGGCGTTGCGCAAGCGTACTTCGCCGTCGAGCACCAGGCGTTTGTACTTCTTGTTTGCCTGCTCGCGGAAATCTGCGCGATCGATATAGACTTCTCGGGTCAGCAATAGCTCACGGGTGCCGAGGGATTCATCTTTCGGGTGGTTACCGGCCTGAAGGGTCTCAGTGGCATCCGCAGGATAGTTGGTGATCACGACCTTGAGCGGATCGAGCACGGCCATGCGACGGGGCGCCACGGCGTCCAGGTGGCCACGGATACTGTTCTCCAGCACCCCCATCTCCACGGTGCCCTCGGCCTTGGTCACGCCGATCGCCTCACAAAAGCGCCGAATCGACTCCGGCGTATAGCCCCGACGACGCAGCCCCGCGATCGTCGGCATACGCGGATCATCCCAGCCGGACACCCGGTTCTCCTGCACCAGCTGGGTGAGCTTGCGCTTGCTCATCACGGTGTACTCGAGGTTTAGGCGCGCGAACTCTATCTGCCGCGGATGGCAACCGATTGTGATGTTATCGAGCACCCAATCATAGAGAGGACGATGGTCTTCGAACTCGAGCGTACACAGCGAATGCGTGATCCCTTCCAAGGCATCCGATATTGGATGGGTGTAGTCGTACATCGGATAGATGCACCATTCTGCACCGGTCTGATGATGAATCAGGCCATGGCGAATGCGATATAGGGTCGGATCGCGCATATTGATGTTGGGTGATGCCATGTCGATGCGCGCCCGCAGGGTGCGGGTGCCGTCGGCAAACTCACCAGCCCGCATGCGGCGGAACAGGTCGAGGTTCTCCGCGACTGGGCGATCGCGGTAGGGGCTTTCTCTGCCCGGCTCGGTCAAGGTGCCACGATAATCTCTCACCTGCTCGGGCGCGAGATCGCAGACAAAGGCCTTGCCGGACTCGATCAGCTCCACGGCGAATTCATACAGCTGCTCGAAGTAATCCGAGGCGAAGCGCAGCTCCGACCAGGCATAGCCCAGCCAGACAACATCCTCCTTGATGGCCTCGACGAACTCTTCCTCTTCCTTGGCCGGATTCGTATCGTCGAATCGCAAGTTGCAGCTACCGGGGAAATCCTCGGCGATGCCGAAGTTCAGCACGATGGATTTCGCATGGCCGATGTGAAGATACCCGTTGGGCTCTGGCGGAAAGCGTGTGTGTATCGTTGTGTGCTTGCCGGTCTGCAGATCCTTTTCGATGATCTGACGGATGAAGTTGGATGGTGCGCTGGTGGTCTCACCGCTCATGGCGTACTTGCAGCCTCTTCTGGTAATTCAAGATACAGCGCGGATACGCTCGATGGCCCGGTCGATCCGCCGAACTGTCATCGCCCGACCCACTAGATAAAGCGTTAGGTCCAGATCCGGTGATGGCGTTCCACCGGTCACTGCCACACGCAACGGCATCGCCACCTTGCCGAAACCGACGCCGAGATCGTCCACCACCTCCTGGATGGCCCCGTGGATCTCGGCGCGCTCCCAGTGCGTCAGCTTCGCGAGTTTGACGCGTACCGCATTCAAAGCCTGGTCGGCGCCCGGTTTGAAGGCCTTCTTGGCCGCCGTTTCCTCGATAGTGTCGAAATCCCGGTAGTAGAAAGCCGAGATCTGGGCCAGCTCGACCAGAGTGCTTGCACGCTCGCACTGTGCCTCCACCACCGCCAGCAAGTCTGGTCCATCGGCAGGATCGATGCCCAGATCGCCGAGATGTGACGACAACAGGTGCGCAATCCGGGCCGGATCAGCCGCTTTGAGATAGTGCTGGTTCAGCCATCGCAGCTTCTCGGGATTGAAGGTGGACGGTGCACGATTGACCCCGTCCAGATCGAACAACCGGATCATCTCGTCGAGCGCAAAGATCTCCTGGTCGCCGTGCGACCAGCCCAGGCGCACCAGGTAGTTCAGCAATGCCTCGGGCAGATAGCCTTCCTGCAGATACTGCATAACACTGACCGCGCCGTGGCGTTTCGACAGCCGTGCTCCATCGTCGCCCAGGATCATTGGCAGGTGCGCATAGTGAGGCACATCCCAGTCCAGCGCGCGCAGCAGGTTAATCTGCCTTGGCGTGTTGTTGATGTGGTCGTCACCCCGGACGACGTGCGTGATCGCCATGTCGTGATCATCGACCACGACCGTCAGGTTATAGGTGGGCGAGCCGTCTGTACGGCGGATCACCAGGTCATCCAGCTCGCCGTTGGCCACCACGATGCGGCCACGGATCAGGTCATCGATGACAACCTCGCCGTCCTGTGGGTTGCGAAAACGGATTACATGCGGCGCATCGGGGCTAACGTCGCGGCTACGGCAATGACCGTCATAGCGAGGCTTTTGTTTGGACGCCATCTGCTGTTCGCGGACGTTTTCCAGGCGCTGTTTGCTGCAGTCGCATCGATACGCGAGCTTTTTGTCGAGCAATCGCCCAACCACTTCGTTGTAACGTTCGAATCGATGGGTCTGATAGAAGGGCCCCTCGTCATACTCGAGACCGAGCCAGGTCATTCCCTCCAAAATGGCGTTAACCGATTCCTGCGTCGAACGTTCGAGATCGGTGTCTTCGATGCGTAACACAAACTTGCCGCCATGCTTGCGTGCCAGCAGCCACGAAAAAAGGGCCGTCCGTACACCGCCGACATGCAGATACCCGGTGGGGCTGGGGGCGAAACGCGTCTTGATCGTCATTGAGAAACAACCGGGCTGCCGAAGCCGCGGATTCTAGCAGCACGCTGCGAATTGACCAGCTGGCGTCGGGAACCTACTATCGGAATCCCGGTAAGGGCGCGTAGCTCAGTGGGAGAGCACTGCCTTCACACGGCAGGGGTCGCTGGTTCGAACCCAGCCGCGCCCACCAATCAAATCAATTACTTAGGAACCACGACACCCGTCGACCGGGTTCCTAAACGATTATTTGTCACAGCGTTGTCACACTCGTTCGCGAACGAACGGAGTGTGGCGATGGCCTCCTTCAGAAAACGCGGCCCTTACCAGTGGCAGGCTCAGGTCCGAAAGAAGGGCCACCCGCTGCAGACCAAGACCTTCGAGACCCGCGCCGAGGCCGAACAGTGGGCGCGCGCCATCGAGGTCGAAATGGACAAGGGCGCGTTCGTCTCCCGCGCCGAGGCCGAGTCGACAACCCTCATGGAACTGCTCGAACGCTACCTCGACGAGGTCACCCCGCTGAAGAAGGGCGCGGAGCCCGAGACTAACCGCCTGCGCCTGATGATGCGCCATCCCCTCGCCCGCCGCTTTGTCGCCGGGGTCCGTGGCGTCGACATCGCCCGCTGGCGCGACGAACGGTTGCGCAAGGTCACCCCAGCGACCGTCAAACGGGACCTGGTCCTGCTCGGCCACGTCTTTGAGGTCGCCCGCAAGGAATGGGGCATCTATGTCCACAACCCGGTACGCGACATCAAGCTGCCAACCGGCGGACGTCCGCGTGACCGGCGCCTGCAACCTGGTGAAGAG
>JBATKF010000041.1:0-12803 GCA_049669185.1 Sedimenticolaceae bacterium
CGCCGATCTCGAGTCCTGGCTGTCGCCCTGGCTGCACAGCGGTGAGGGCGCGGGGCAGCTGCGCCGGTTGTGCCTGCAGGAGGTGCTGCTCGGTGTCCTGGGTCGGGAACGTGGGCGACGCCTGGAAGGGCAGCTGCCGACACACTTCGAGACCCCGGCCGGCACTCGGCGCCAGATCCAGTATGCGCTAGACGGTCTGCCGGTGTTGGCCGTGCCTTTGCAAGAGATGCTCGGTGTGCGCGAGACGCCGCGGCTGGCGGGTGGACGCCTGCCCCTGGTGCTGCATCTACTATCGCCGGCGGGCCGCCCGCTGCAGGTGACCAGTGATCTGTCCGCGTTCTGGGCGGGCGCCTATACCGAGGTCAAGAAAGAGATGCGCGGTCGTTATCCCAAACACGTCTGGCCGGACGATCCGGCCACCGCCGCAGCCACGCGTTTCAGCAAGCGTCGGCGGTAGTCAGCCGGCTGCGTGTGCGAGGCGTGGGTTCGCGGACCTCGGGCGATATTTCTGGCAAACTTGAGCAAGTGGCGAATGACGCCTGATGATAAGCGAGTCGGCGTGGCTGAAGAACAGCAGAAATTGTCCTTCCTGCAGGTCCTGGGCAGCGTGATGTCGTCCTTTCTCGGGGTGCAAAAGAACGCGACCCGGGAACGGGATTTCAAACGCGGCAGGGCGCGGGATTTCATCCTGGTCGGCGTCCTGCTGACCGCGGTATTCATCTTTGCCATATGGGGTGTGGTGCAGCTGGTCATGCATGTTGCCGCCTGATCGGCAGGGCGGGCAAGTTTTCGCGCTGAACGGATTATCTACTGGGGTTCAGGCGGCTGCGTATGTCGGCCTTGGCCTGCTCGATAATCGAATCCCGGTCGAGGCTGTCGAGGATCTCGCGCACTGTCAGTCTTGGACCGGCCTCACCCCAGGATTTTCCGTTCGCCAGATAGCGTTCGGCCGCACGCCCGACGACATAGGTGCTGTAGTAGGCGACGGCACCCTGGGCACCGCCGGTGACGATCGCCGATAGGCCGCCGGTGCCCAGCTTCAACGCCGATGCCGCGAAATGCATCGCCCAGACCGTGCCCATCAGTAGCAGCATCTGGGCCCCGATGGTCTTGACCAGGGCGCCGGCCTCGGTGCGGCTCAATGGTAGGCCATAGGCGCGGGAGAGATGAATTACCATGCTCATGTCCACGACCGCGGCGGCTATCAGATCGGCGACCGGCACTGGGTTTAGGGCCACCGCCACGCCCTTGGCAATGCACCAGGTGCGGATGACCCTTTCACCGAGGGTTCGACGGGCCTGCAAAACGCGTGCGGCCACCTGATCGCTGAGACCACCGGCGAACAGCGATGCATTGAGTGCTGCGAGGGTCTTGCCCTCGCTGTCTAGGATCTGCCACAGACGCGTCTTCAGCGCGCTAATATCCGCAGGGCGCTGGCGCTCTTCCTCGCTCTCGACGCCGTGTTCATCGACCCGCACCACCCACTGCGGCGCGGGCTGCGCTGCAGCGAAAACCAGATTGTCGGGATGCACCAGGCCCGCGCTGTGGTCCAGCAGGGCCTCGCGCAGACTGTCACGCTCTGGCTGGCTGAAACGATCGATCTTGTTGAGCACCAGTATCAGGGGTCGACGCAGCTCGGCAATGCCGCGCAGCGCATCGAGTTCGGCCTGGGTAAGGTCGCCGTCGACGACGAAAAGGATCAAATCGGCGCGACCGGCGACGTCGTGGGCCAGCCGCTCGCGTGCTAGGCCGTCGACCTCGTTGATCCCGGGCGTGTCGATCAAATAGACATTGCCGTCGTGGAACTCGTGCCATTGTCCGCTCTGTATCGTCCGGGTCTCGCCGTGCAGGGGACTGGTAGCAAATCGTTGTTCGCCGAGCAGCGCGTTGACCAAGGCGGACTTCCCGACGCTGACGCGGCCGAACATTGCGATATGGATGTGCCCGTGCTCGAGCTTGTCGAGCATGGCCTGGACCTGCTGATAGTCTTCGGCAAGGCAGTCGCGTACCTCTTCGGGTACCCGCTCGTCGGCGATCAGATCGCGCAGACTCTCGCGCGCCAGGGCCAGATGAGTGTCGCCGTCAGTCGCCCTGCCGCTCGCTCCGGCGTGTTTGTTCGATGACCATCTTCGCAAGGCTGCGCGCAGACGTCTCCATATCTTCACCGAGTTTCTCCTCGAACGCTTTTGCGGTCTGCCGGGGGTGGAGTTCGCCGCGGGTCGCAAGGGTCGTGGTCAGCGCCCGACCGAGGGTACGGAAAATAATGCCATAAGCGATCGCATGCAGGCCCCCGCCTGCCAATGTACCGATACCCGGAAAGGCCTTGAGCGCGTTACCGGCCACAGCCAGCAGCAGGGTATGCGCCTTTGCGACATGTTTTTGCACCAGCTTGAGCAGCAGTTCTGTGTCTACTTTGCCGACCTTGGTGTCGTACAGCGCCGCCAGTTCTTTTACCATTTGGGTCCCCAGCCAACCCTGGATCAGGAGGTCGGAGCCAGGCGCGACCGCGGCCATCGCCCCGACCATGGCCTTCACCGAATAGGTGTCGACCAGCTTGTCGGCCTTGGCCTTGCGCGATAACGCGATTGCCTCGTCGAGCTGCTGCGATGCCAGCACGAAGGTGGCGCTGTCACGCAACTGATCGAGGATCTGCTGGTTGTCGTCGATCAGCCGCTGCAGGGCGCGGCGCAATGGCTCTACCTGGGGCGGGATGTCGCGCAGCTCGATGTGCTCGCTGCCATCGGGGAGTTGGCGAACGATTTGGCGGCTGGTCGCCGCCGAGACGCTGACAAACTCGGCATAGGGGTGCTCCCGTATCAGACCGGTCAGCCTTTCGGACAGCGCCGCCGCCTCGTCTGCGCTGTACAGATCGGATTTATTCAGCGCCAACACCAAGGGTTTCTTCAGTGCAACCAGCTCCTGCAGCACGGCGTGCTGCGCGCGGTTGATATCGCTGTCGGTTACGTACACGACGATATGGGCGCGCTTGGCCTCATCGGCTACCATGCGATCCAGGTCCCCGTTTGCCTCTGCCGTGCCGGGCATATCGATGAGCTGCAGCGCATCACCGCCGGCGCTATGCCACGTGTAGCGATCCAGCGTTCGCGTGGTTCCGCCGCGCACGTCGCTGCGGACCTCAGCTTCCGGCACCAGGGCCTGGATAAGCGCCGATTTTCCGGTGGATATCTCCCCGAACAACGCCACATGGATCTCGCCGGCCTCGCGGCGGCGGCGCAGTTCATCGAGCTCACGCCGGATCTCTGCCGTGTCGGCACCCAAGGCATCGGCTCGTTGCATCGCGGCGTCTATCTCTGCTTCGGTCGGCGCCTCGATGTCTTGCCGCGCGGCCGGCTTGCGGACCTTCGCTCTTGGACGCAGCACGCGCCATAGCAGCCAACCGCTTAACAGGCCGCCGCCGCCGATCAGACCCCAGAAGATGAAGCCCAGCCAGGCGGGCGCCTCGGCCAGGCGTGCCTGCACGTTCAGCGTGGCCTCGCTGATCGTCAGCAAGAGCAGCAGCGCCGCCAGGCTCAACACGAGAACGGCCAGAGCGATCAGAACGCGAACGCTGCGCGACAGATTCATACGTCGTTCCGGAGCCTTTAAGGCAATAGGTCTGCGGAGTATGCCCCTAAAGCTAACGCAGCACCCCCGTAGCGACAATCAGGTTTGCTTGTGTCGCTATGGGGTAGATTGGTGGGACCCGATGAATGTTGCCGCTGCGCATCCATTGCAACGGCACGGATCGTCATGAGCGCGCTCAGGCTGGGGCGTAGATGGACCTGGACGGTGACGCGACTTTGCCCTGGCGCTTCAGGTAGGCGAGCGTTTGTGCGAGATTCTTCGCAACAACGCCGCGTTGTTCCAGCTCTGCCTTGATCTCCTTGGTCGAGATCTTTTTCGCGCTGCTGACGATGTCGTAGACATGCTCTGTGACGCTGCCACCGGACGAACGGCGCTGCTTACTGCGTGGGGCGCGTCCGCCAAGGCCGCGGATCTCGGCGTCGATCGCGGCGAGTTCCTTGCGCTGACGCGCCACTGTCTCACGCCGCAGAACGCGCAGTTCTTCAATTTGCGCACGGACGGCCTCCTGCGCCTCCGCCGCTTCTTGCTCTTCGCGCGCACGCGCCAATTCATAGAGTTCCTCGGAACTCAAACCCGCCAAACTCTTTCTTGCCATGTAATCTAACTCCGAATGTCGTCCGCCAACTTTATTCAAATAACACGAGTTTTGTAGATCTCGTTACGAGACCGAAATATACTGGGCGGAAATCGTATTTGCAATACCGCTGAGTATACTGGGATACCAGGTATTCATCCTGAATTTACTTTCTGTTGGGTTCGGGTGCGACGCTTTGTGCGCTGAGCTTGGCGAATTCGTCGATGGAGATAGTGGGACTGAGGCGCCTGTCCGACGGATACAGCGCATCGCTGTAGAACGCCTTCTTGCTGAAAGTCTGAAACAAATCGTACTCATCGGCGATCTCTTTCAGCTGAAGATAAGCGATTGGTGTCAACGAGAACAAGATAAAGAAGACGCTTGCGGCGCTATTGCCGTGATGCAGGCGGACGAGGAACCATGCCATTGCGAGCGGCAACAGGATTACTATCCATATCAGATCGATCACGAAACCCGGCAGCGGCGAGGTAAAGACGTAGTCCAAAAAGGGAACCAGCTGATCGAGCAGCAGCGCGGAGATCAACGCCAGGCTGGTGAAGCTCAGTGCCGAGGAATAGTCCCAGCGCTGTGACGTAAGACGATTTATCGCAAGCAGCACGAACGATAACCCTAGGGCGACCAGCGTAATGTTCATCTGGTCACGTCCGAAGGACTCCCAGGTGATGAGCTTTGGCGTCGACAGGTAGTTGTCTATCGCGCTCAGTACGAAAAACAGGCAAAAAAGGAGAAGCGCCCAACCCCAGTGACCGAACAAGCAGGCGCCACCATCCTGGCAGCTGATAAGCCGCGTCGGCGGGACCGGCTGGGCGCTGTCCAGAATTCGCACCGCGGTGCGGCCGGCGTCGAACGCGAGCGGCAGCTTGGACAGCGCAAGCGGTTCCTCGATCTTCCGGCGGCCTATGCGGATGCCGTTCTCGTCAGCCAGCGGATGCAGCTCATAGGCACCATCAGGATTCCGGCAGATGGTGAAATGGTAGGGCGAGACCGATGGGTCACTCAGGATGATGTCGTTATCGAGCGCCCGCCCGACGCGCGTCACCGCTTTTTTTATCTTGTGGAACTCGCTTCCGCCGCGTCCAGGAAGCTCGATGATCAGGGCTGCCATTGGATGTCCTTCAGGAAGCGTACGATAAGCCTGCTGGCGGCTGTAAAATCGGTGCCTGAGAGATCCAGATTGAAAATAAAGCCGGTTGTCTCGCCGCCTGTCATCGCCGCACTGAACAGGACATCGCTGAGGCCTGGGTAATTTTTGTAACCACGCGCGCAGATGGTGGTCTTAAAATCACGTCCGTTGACGTCGACGAAGCGGGTGTCACAGCGGAAACGATACACATCGTCCTCGCTCGCACGGCTGCCGAACTGGCTGCTGTTGAGCGCGCGGTAAAGGCGGTAGAAGCGCAGTGGTTCGAGTTTGTCTGACTCCAGCCAGATGTATTCGTACAGAATTTTTCCTACCTCGAGCCGATCGGTGAGATAGATGTCGTTTTCATTCTTACAGCTGATGCTCAGCTGTCGATACAGTTGCTCTTCCTGTTGCTTGGGGCTCGCATCCCAACAACGGACTGTGGGTGACACCGTACTGGGGACACGCATCTGGCGGATCTTTGTGTCGGGCCAGCGCCCTGCGATGATCCCGTCGAGGTAGGCCTCCTGGTAGGCGCGAATCTGCTGGCTGATCTGGTCGAGGAAGGTGGCGGTTGAATCCCGCCGTTCGGAAAGCAGGCGCTGAAGGTAGCGCGTCGGGACGATGAAACTGATGTCATTGCGCGCCGTGGAGACATTCACGCCCACCACGACGCCCTGGTCGTCGAAGGTGGGGCCGCCGCTCATCCCCGGGTTCAGGCTCCCGGAGAATAGGATGCGACTCTCGTCCGTCTGGTTGAGCACCCCGCCGTTGGTGCCGGCAGCAATGGTGAGGCCGAGGTCCATGGGATTACCCATGGCAAACAGGGATGCGCCTTTGGCGGGGGGCTCGGCGACGGCCAGTGGCGTGCCGAGGATGTCTTCCGCCTCGACCAGCGCCAGGTCGTGCACCGCATCGACGGCCACTAGCCGCAGACCCCCCTCCCGCCCATCGGCCGCGAGATAACGCAACTCGTAAGTGTCGGGTTTTTCAATGACGCCGCTGACGACGTGGTAGTTGGTGGCTAGGCGGTTGGGCTGGTCGAACAGGAAACCCGAGCCAATGCTGCTTTTCTTGCCGGTCTCACGATTGATGACGCGAATCTGATAGACCGCGTGCTCGTTGCGCTCGAAAATCGCCTGCGAGTCGAGGGCGCGGGCAGGCAGGGCCGTGAGCAGACTCGCCAAGGCCAGCAGCGCGCTCAGTAGGCCGTTGGTCGGCTGTTTTACTCTCGGTGGCATCAGCGTTGCTGGTTGCGTATTCGTAGCCTTTTTAGGACTCGGAGCATCGCGCAACGTTCCCGGATCATGGCGTGTTGCGAACGGTGATGTCATAGGTCGCAGCGATAAAATCCAGCACGGCCGCGCGCGGGCCCCGGAACACAACGCGATCCGCCTTGTTTTGCAATTGATAGCCGTACATTCCGTCGTAGTATTCGTGCAGCAGGAATTCTATCCAGGCGCGGTGACCGGAGGTGTCACCATCTGTCGCGTGCTGTGCAATTGCGTCCTGCAAGAGCCGGTTTACCCGGGCATGGCGCTCGCTGCCAAGACGGCGGCGGATTCGGCCCAGGCTGTCCTGCAGATAGGTGGCCCACCGTGTGAAGCCCTGTCCCTCGCCGCTCTCGGCGCAGAAGGCCGCCAGCGCATCGTGCACATACTCCTGCAGTGTGATGTCGATGCGCTCTTCGTCGGTGGCCTCGAGCAACACCAACGGCGCTTCCTCCAAGGCCGCGAAAAAGCGCGGCGGGATATGCCGACTCCCGATGTTGCGGCTCTCGTCCTCGACCGCGAAGGCCCGGTTGCCCGCGGCCACGTGCTTCAGCAGCGCGATTGACAACGCGTTCTCGAAATCGATCTGCGAGGGTTGCGGCTGAGGATGATGGCCGAATGCAGAGCCGCGGTGATGGGCGAGGCGCTCCAGGTCGATGTGGGCATCGCAGGCGGCCAGCAGGCGCGTCTTGCCGACACCCGTGCGGCCGCCGATCACGACGGGTCGACAGATCGGGCTGTTGCGGTCCAGCTCATCAATCAGAAACCGCCGCATGGCCTTGTAGCCGCCGACAACCCGTGGGCAGTGGATGCCGGCCTCGTCGCGCAGCCATTGTTGACTGATTCTGGAGCGCATGCCACCTCGAAAGCAGTACAGCACGGCATCCGGATGGCGGCGCAGAAAATCGCGCCACGCGCCGACCCGCTGCGCCTTGATCTCACCACTGACCAGGTGTTCGCCCAGCTCGATCGCCCGGTCCTGTCCCTGTTGCTGGTAGGTGAGCCCGATGCGGTGACGCTCCTCGTCGTCGATCAGCGGGAGGTTCTCCGCGCAGGGAAAGGCGCCATCGGCGAATTCGATCGGTGCCCTAACGTCCAACAGCGGGGTGTCGTTGATAAACAGCGCGCGCAGATCGTCGATTTCCGATGGGTCGCTCGAGGGCATCTTGAAAGGCTGCTTGATATGTCCGGGTCGAATACGGCAAGCCGAGCCGCTGACCAAACCGCTAATATATCGGCCAATACCCAGATTGGGAAAGGAACGGTTGGATTTCCGACGACGCTTTGGCGGTATCGAACGCCTGTACGGCACAGCCGGCCTGGCCGCACTGGGGCGAGCGAGCGTGTGCGTCATCGGTGTCGGCGGCGTGGGTTCCTGGGCGGTGGAGGCCCTGGCGCGCAGCGCCATCGGTCGGATGACGCTGATCGACATGGATCACGCAGCAGAGTCCAATATGAATCGGCAGTTGACCGCGCTGGAGTCCGAGCTGGGCAGGGCGAAGGTCGAGATCCTGCGAACGCGTATCGACCTGATAAACCCGTGCTGCCGCGTCCAGACCATCGAGGACTTTGTTGCCATCGACAACATCGATGAGCTCGTCGCGCCAGATCACGACTGGGTGTTGGACTGCATCGACAGTTTTCGCGTCAAGGCAGCACTGATTGCGGCTTGCCGCCGGCGCCGGCAGCGTATCGTCACGATTGGCGGGGCCGGTGGACAGCGCGACCCAGGTCGGATCCGCGTGAGTGATCTGCGCAAGACCGAACAGGATCCCCTCTTGGCACGCACGCGCCGCATGCTGCGCCAGGACTACGGCTTCCCGAGCAATCCAAAGCGCCGGTTCAACGTGCCCTGTGTCTGGTCCGACGAACCGCAGGCCGCGCCGCCGGGCGTCTGCGACTCCCCGCCGGATGGGTCCCTGAACTGCGCCGGATACGGGGCCAGCATGCCGGTTACCGCGACCTTCGGTCTGCTGGCGGCGGGGTATGTCATCGATCGATTGGCAGCACAGCCTCGCTGAGCGCCGCACAAAACGACGCTACGCCCTCCACAGCCGCGTTCGGCCGTCCCTGTCCGGCGCGATCGTCCCGGATACCGGTGCAACATGCAGGTTAGAATAGTGGGCTTTCGCGTGGGAAGGTGGTTGTGCAGCAGAGCTTTGTGCCCGGACAGCGTTGGCTCAGCGAGGCCGAACCGGATCTCGGGCTGGGCATCGTGGAGGCCGCGGACCTGCGCCACGTGCGGCTGGATTTTCCGGCCAGCGGTGAGAAGCGCAACTATGCGGTGCGCAGTGCACCGCTGAGCCGCGTACGCCTCGCCACCGACGACAGCGTTCGCGACCAGCAGGGTCGGGCACTCCGAATCATTGCAGTCGAGGAGCGCGACGGCCTATTGGTCTACGCCTGCGAGGACGAAACGGGCAGGCAGTGCGCACTCCCCGAACAATCGCTGGACGACCGTCTTCGCCTGAATCGGCCGCAAGACAAGCTGCTGGCGCGCCGGATCGACGCCGACACCTGGTTCACACTGCGCTATCTGTCCTGGGGACAGGCCGCCGCGCTGTGGCGCTCGCCGGTGTTCGGCTTGCAGGGGGCGCGCATCGATCTGCTTCCACACCAGCTGTACATAGCGGCAGAGGTCGCCGCGCGCGCCGCGCCGCGGGTGCTGCTGGCCGATGAGGTGGGGCTTGGCAAGACCATTGAGGCCGGGCTGATCCTGCATCGCCTGGTGCTGACCGAAAGGGTGCAGCGTGTGCTGGTGTTGGTGCCCGAGGCGCTGATCAATCAGTGGTTGGTCGAGATGCTGCGGCGCTTCAATCTCCCCTTTGCGATCTACGATCAGGGGCGCTTCGACGATTCGGATGTCGAGAATCCCTTCCTGGCCGAACAACGCGTGTTGTGCAGCCTGACATTGTTGACGTCGATGCCGCAGACAGCGCGCGCTGCACTCGAGGCGGAGTGGGATCTGCTGATCGTCGACGAGGCCCATCACCTGACCTGGACCGAACAGGAGACGGGTTTGGCCTACCAACTGGTCGAGGCGCTGGCCGCACAAACGCCGAGCGTCTTGCTGCTGACAGCGACACCGGAGCAGCTCGGCCGGGCCGGGCATTTTGGTCGCCTGCGACTGCTGGATCCGCAGCGCTTTCACGACTACCGGGCCTTTCTGGCCGAGGAGGCCGACTACGCGCCGGTCGCCGATCTGGCGGCGGGTCTACTCGATGGGTCTCCGCTCGATGCCGCGCAGAAAAATCAACTGCAGGCGTGGCTGGGGGACGTCAGCGGCCTGGCGCGTGAGGACATCATCGATCGCCTGATCGACCGACACGGCACGGGCCGGGTGCTGTTCCGTAACACCCGCCATGCCATCAAGGGATTCCCACGGCGCAATCTACATGTCTACCGGCTGCCATTGCCGGCCGAGTATGCTCACATCGCCGCGGAAACCTGTCCTGAACAGGCCAAGGGGGATGCCTGGACAGCTATCGATCCGCGCGTACCCTGGCTGCGCGAGCTACTCGCGCGGCTCGCCCCAGCCAAGGTATTGATCATCTGCGCGCATGCGCAGACCGTCATGGCATTGCGCGACTATCTGCTCGATCGCTGTGCAATCCATGCAGCGATGTTTCACGAACACATGGAGATCGTCGCGCGCGACCGCGCTGCCGCCTTTTTTGCCGATCCCGAGGAGGGCTCACAGGCGCTGATCTGCTCGGAGATCGGTAGCGAGGGGCGCAACTTTCAGTTTGCGCATCACCTCGTGCTGTTCGATCTCCCCTTGGAACCCGATCTCCTCGAGCAGCGCATCGGGCGGCTCGACCGAATCGGCCAGCGCGAGACCATCGAGCTGCATGTTCCCTATCTGCGTGGCGCAGCGAGCGAGGTACTGATGCACTGGTACCGCGATGGCCTCGGCAGTTTCGAGGCGACGTGCCCGGCAGCGGGCGCCGTCTTCGAGCGCCTTGGGGCGCAGTTACAGGCAGCACTCGCCGCGCCAGATCAGGACGGTGAGCTGATCGCGGCTGCAGCCAAACTCACACGGCGTCTGAACGCGCAGCTGGAGGCCGGAAGGGATCGCCTCCTGGAACTCCATTCCTGCCGCCGCGCGCAGGCGTCTGCACTGTTGCGCCAGCTGCGGCATCCGGCAGAAGAGGTGCCGCTGCCCGAGTTCATGACCGCCTATTGGGATGCCTTCGGCATCGAGCACGAGGCCGGACCGGGCCATTCGACCATCCTGCGGCCGGGTAGCCACATGCTGACGGATCATTTTCCGGGTCTCGGCGGTGAGGCGCTGACCGCCACTTTCATGCGCGCGGACGCGCTGGCGCACGAAGATCGGCAGTTCCTCACCTGGGAGCACCCGATGGTGCAAGGCTGCATGGAGCTCCTGACCAGTGGTGAGCTTGGGACGGCGGCGGTGACCGTAGCCAGCCATCCGGACTACCGCACCGGGACGGTATTTCTGGAGACGCTGTTCGTCACCGAATGTATCGCGCCGGCGGGACTGGAGATACAGCGGTTCCTACCGCCGACCTGCCTGCGCGTATTGCTCGATGCGCAGGGCGAGGACAGGTCGCAGGTGCTCGTACATGAGCAACTGCAGGGCCTGTGCCTGTCGCACAACCGCAAGCTGGTCGACACCGTCATCAATTCACAGGGAGAGCGGATCAAACTGCTCTTGGCCCGCGCAACGCAGATGGCCGAGAACCAGGGCAGGACGTTGGCCAATGCGTCGCTGGAACAGATGCACCGGGAGCTGTCAGACGAGCATGAACGTCTCACTGCACTAGCGCAGGTCAATCCCAATGTCAGAGAAGAAGAGATCGAAGGTGTAGCGGTGCGGCGGGCCATGTTGGCCGCGCATCTCGCACAAGCCAAAGTCAGGCTGGACGCGGTGCGTCTAGTGGTGATGCGCTGAGGGGTGGTTCTGCGGATCCACGTCTTGTACGCCCCGAGGGCGGTGTGTATCATTGAGCGCTCTTTAGGCGCGTAGCTCAGTTGGTTAGAGCACCACCTTGACATGGTGGGGGTCGTTGGTTCGAGTCCAATCGCGCCTACCAATTAACATCAAAAGGTTAGCATCGATAAGGTCGCGAGCCCTTTTTCAATTTTACGGTTTAGGTACCAATTTAGGTACCGGATCATTGTGGGGACATTCCGTCCGGAAGCATTTGACGGGCATCCGCCCAATCACTTGATCTGAAGCCCACTATCTTCTGAGCATCTCCGTCCCGGTGAAGCCCCGTTGCTCTGTTCCGGCGTGGCGTGCCTGGCTGGCAGGGCATCCTTCGTGAGCCCTTACGGTTGGCTTGTCGGTCGGGTGCCTATGTCGCCGTTCTTCGTGCGCCAGGTCCTGAATCGCCTTCTCGATCTGGCACAGGCGGCGAGTGAACGCCAACGCCTCGCGTGCCAGCATCGCCTCTGACCATTTGCTGTGTTGGACGAGCGAATTCAATCTTGACTCGGACCCCCAGGAACCTGCGCCATGCTGCAGCCTTTCGATCAACAAAGTGTGAGTAGATGGGGGCGCAAACACAAAAACATCGACAGTAAGTAACCGGTGCGACGATTGATCACGATCGTCGAACAGAGCGGTTGACTTCGTCGCATTACGCAACCCCACAGACAAAAACCCAACATGTCGGAGCGTGCTTTCTTGTAGCTTTGTTCGGATGTCACGGGTTCTATGGTCGCTCCAGCAAGATTGAAGAGGACCACCGAATGCCGAACGTGACCGGAGCTGACACGGGCCGCAACGGGACCTATTACACCGACAAGGAAGTTGCAGACCTGCTGGGCATCTCGGTCGGCGGACTGCGCAACAAGCTGTGTGCCGGCAACCCATTGCCGCCGCGGATCGAGCCACCCGGCTGTCGGCATCGTCTGTGGCCGTGCCAAGCGGTACACGATTGGTTGGAGCAGTTCACGATCAGCGTGGTGGAACAGCCCAGAGTCGGTAGCGAACACAGACGCCGCGGCCGACCGAGGAAACAAGAGGAACGGTCGCGCCGCCGTTGAGCATCGTCGCAATGAACTGGGCATGGCGACAGGCGCTCACGCCAACGCTCAAACTGGTTCTGATGGCGCTCGCCGACTCGGCGGACGACCAGGGTGTCTGCTGGCCGAGTGTTTCAACGCTTGCGAAAAAGTGCTCGGTGTCGACGCGCACCGTACGGCGATCACTTCGCGTCTTGATGGATAGTGGAATGTTGATCGCTGAAGCACGCCG
>JBATKF010000042.1:0-14253 GCA_049669185.1 Sedimenticolaceae bacterium
CGCATGCCAACCCCGGTTCCAGGCACGGACCGAGGGCATCGCCGCCAGCCCCTCGACACCGGCACCGCGCAGCAGCGCAAGCAGCAACGTCTCCGCCTGATCATCCTGATGATGGGCCGTCAGCAGCATCGCGTCCGGCCCGATCGCCTCGGCAATCGCTGCGTAGCGTGCCTGGCGCGCAGCGGCCTCCGGGCTTTCCCCGCGCGCCGCCATGGCGTCCACCCGCAGGGTCTGCAACGGGATCTCGAGGCGCCCACACGCTTGTGCACAGTGCGCGGCCCAGGCCGCCGAACCGGACTGCAGGCCATGATCGATATGGATCGCGGACAGCGGGGCCCGGAGACTATCCCGCAGCGGTCCGAGCAGGTTCAGCAGGACCGTCGAATCGAGCCCACCACTGAAGGCGATCCAATAACGCTGCGGCAACGGCAGGCGCTCGTTGAGCAACGCAAGCAGCGCGTCGGGCTCAAGCGGATTGCCGACATGTTCAGGCGGAGACGACACCGTAGGACATCAGGCGTTCGTAGCGCATCTCGAGCAGGCGGTCGATCGGCAGCTCGCGAATCGCATCCAGGGCCTCGATCAAGACCTTCTTGAGATTGCGCGCCATCGCATCGGGATCGCGGTGCGCTCCGCCCAGCGGCTCCGGCACGATGTCGTCGATGAGCTCGAAATCCTTCAGATGCGTCGAGGTGATGGCCATCGCCTCGGCCGCCAGCGGCGCCTTCTCTGCGTCCTTCCACAGGATCGAGGCGCAGCCTTCGGGTGAGATCACCGAGTAGGTGCTGAACTCCAACATCAGCAGGCGATCCGCGACGCCGATGGCGAGCGCACCGCCGGAGCCGCCCTCGCCGATCACGGTCGCGATCACCGGGGTGCCGAGTCCGGCCATTTCGAACAGATTGCGCGCGATCGCCTCACTCTGTCCGCGCTCCTCGGCGCCCACGCCTGGGTATGCCCCGGGGGTATCGATAAAGGTGAGCACCGGTATCCTGAAACGCTCGGCCATTTTCATCAGGCGCAGCGCCTTGCGATATCCCTCAGGGCGCGGCATGCCGAAATTGCGGCTGAGCTTCTCTTTGGTATCCCTTCCCTTCTGGTGGCCGATCAGCATCACCGGACGTCCTTCGATTCGGCCGAGCCCTCCGACAATCGCCTGGTCGTCGGCAAAGGCGCGGTCGCCATGCAGTTCCTCGAAGCCTTCGACCATGCGCGACACATAGTCCAGCGTGTAGGGCCGCAGTGGGTGTCGCGCGAGTTGAGATATCTGCCAGGGGCTAAGATTCGAGAAGATCGATTCGGTAAGGGAGCGACTCTTGCCTTCCAGCCGCTCGATCTCTTCTTGGATGTTGATCTCGTTGTCGCTGCCAACGAGCCGCAACTCTTCGATTTTCGCCCGCAGTTCGGCGATCGGCTGTTCAAACTCAAGAAAATCAAGATTCATCGTTGTTGTTGCGATCGCTACTCTACCGATCTTTAATATTAACGCATTGGTCGCGGGCGTTACGCGCCGTGACCCGCCGTCCCCTCGGCAGTGGGTAGAAAACGAAAACTCAGTGCGTCAGCCCCAAGTAGACGCTGGGCCTGGCGCAAAAAACTATCTGTTGGCTTGATCTTCCAGTCGACACCCAGGCGCAGCAGTGCCTCGGCGTCCAGGCGTTGATAACGCAGTCGCACCTCGCAGTGGCCGCCTCGTGTCGGCTCCAGCAGCGTCTTCAGCCCGCCGACGGCGTCGATCGCGGTCATTCCGCTCTGCTGTAGCCAGGTCTCGCGGAGCCTCAGCTCGACACCGGAGGCCCTGGCCAGGCGCGCCTCTTCAAGGCCGCCGATGCGGTCTACCCGAATACTCAGGCCACCGCGGTACTCATCGTTTACAAGGGTACCCTCGACGATCAACACACGATCGTTGGCGATCTCATTGCGATAGCGCTCGTAAGTCTCGGCGAACAATGCGGCCTCGATGCGTCCCGTCTTGTCATCGAGCAGCACCGAGGCCATGGTCCCCCGCTGGGTGTTGCGACGGTTCACGGCTACCACCATGCCGGCCACGGTCACCTTTTTTCCCTGGCCGCGCCGACCACGCGACTCACGCACGTCGTCGAGGGTCAGCCGGGCGATCCGGCAGCTCACCAGCGCCTGCAGATCCGCCTCGTAAAAATCCATCGGATGGCCGGTAAGGAACAGGCCCAGAGTGTCCTTTTCACCGGCCAGTCGCTGCTCGTCCTCCCACTCCTCGATCGCCTCCGGCACGACGCCTGCAGCAGGTGGTGCGGTCGGTTGCGGCGCCGCTATGCCGAACAAGTCATCCTGACCCGCGGCCTGCATGGCCGCATGCTGCTCGGCCATCTTCAGTGCCATTGGCAGCTGAATCATCAGCGTCGCGCGATTGGCGCCCAAGCGGTCCATGGAACCGGAGCGGATCAGGGACTCGAGCACCCGTCGATTGGCCTTCTTGAGATCGATGCGCCGGCAGAAGTCGAAGAGGTCTGCAAAGGGTCCGTCGCGTTCACGCGAACCAACGATGCCTTCGATGGCGCCCTCGCCGACCCCCTTGATGGCGCCCAGACCATAGACGACGGTGTCATCGCCATCGACGGTGAACATATAGGCGGAACGATTGACGTCCGGCGGCTCGACCTGGAGCTTCATCGACCGGCACTCTTCAATCAGGGTCACGACCTTGTCGGTATTGTCCATGTCAGCAGACAGCACAGCCGCCATGAAAGCCGCCGGGTAGTGGGCCTTGAGCCATAGCGTCTGATAGGAAACGAGCGCATAGGCCGCTGAATGCGACTTGTTGAAACCATAGCCGGCAAACTTCTCCATCAGATCGAAAATGTAGGTCGCAGTATTCTCGTCGACGCCGCGCGCGACCGCGCCCCGGCGGAAGATCTCACCCTGCTTGGCCATCTCTTCGGCCTTCTTCTTGCCCATCGCTCGGCGCAGCAGATCGGCACCGCCTAGCGTGTAGCCGGCCAGTACCTGGGCGATCTGCATCACCTGCTCCTGGTAAAGGATGACGCCATAGGTCGAGGCGAGGATCGGCTCTAGATCCGGATGCGGAAAGACCACCGCCTGGATGCCGTGCTTGCGCGCGATGAAGTCGTCGACCATGCCGGACTGCAGCGGCCCGGGGCGGAATAGCGCCACCAGCGCGGTAATGTCGTCAAAGCTGTCAGGCTGCAGCTTGCTGATCAGCTTTTTCATTCCCGCCGATTCCAGCTGGAACACTGCGGTCGTCTCCGCGCTCTTCAGCAAGGTGAAGGCCTGCGGATCATCTACCGGTATGGTGGTGATATCGATCGGCGGCTGGCCCGACCGGCGCCGTTGCGCATTGACCGTCTTCAATGCCCAGTCGATGATGGTCAGCGTCCGCAGACCGAGAAAGTCGAACTTCACCAGGCCAGCCGCCTCGACGTCGTCCTTATCGAACTGCGTCACCAGGTTGCTTCCGTCAGGTTCGCAATAAAGCGGGCTGAAGTCGGTCAAATTACCCGGTGCGATGACCACCCCACCGGCGTGCTTGCCGGCATTGCGCGCCAATCCCTCCAGCTGTCTGGCCATATCGATCAGCTGCGTGACCTCTTCGTCCTGCGCGTAGGCCTGTTTGAGGTCTTCGCTCTCCGCCAGCGCCTTTTCAAGTGTCATACCGATCTCGAACGGCACCATCTTGGCCACACGGTCGGTAAAACCATAGGCATGACCGAGCACGCGGCCTACGTCGCGCACTACCGCTTTGGCCGCCATCGAGCCGAAGGTGATGATCTGCGAGACGGAATCACGGCCATATTTACGCGCGACGTAGTCGATCACGTGGTCACGCCTGTCCATGCAGAAATCGACGTCGAAATCTGGCATGGACACACGCTCGGGGTTGAGAAACCGCTCGAACAGCAGATCGTGCTCGAGCGGATCGAGATCGGTGATCTTCAACGCGTAAGCAACCAGCGAACCGGCCCCTGAACCACGGCCTGGCCCGACCGGGACATCGTTGTCCTTGGCCCATTGGATAAAGTCCGCGACGATCAGAAAGTAGCCCGGAAAACCCATGCCGATGATTACATCGAGTTCAGTCTCCAGCCGTTCCGAGTAGGGTCTTCGACGTTCGGCATCATCGTCGGCTGTGGGATCGAGGATTCGCTGCAGGCGAGACTCCAGCCCCTTGCGTGACTCGGCGCGGAAGAAATCGTCGATGGTCATCGCGGCCGGGATCGGAAAGTCCGGCAGATAGCTCTTGCCCAGCGTGATCTCCAGATTGCAGCGCTTGGCAATCTCGACGCTGTTGGCCAATGCCTCGGGGATATCGCTGAACAGTTCGACCATCTCGGTCGGTGAGCGCAGATACTGCTGGTCTGAATATGACTTCAAGCGACGCGGATCGTCCAGGGTCCGACCCTCGTGGATACATACCCTGACCTCATGCGCCGCAAACTCCTGCGGTCGCAAAAAACACACCCCATTAGTGGCGACCACGGGCACCGCATGGGCGGCTGCCAGTTCAACGCTGGCATGCAGGCAGTCTTCTTCGTCGCTGCGTCCTGTCCGCACCAGCTGCAGATAGTACCGATCACCGAACAGCTTCCGCCAGAAGTCCAGGCGCTGTTCGGCCAACACGCGGTGGCCGGACAGCAGTGCCCGCCCCACATCGCCCTCCCTCGCGCCGGAAAGCGCGATCAGACCGGCGGTCGTCTCAGGCGTAAACCAATCGAGTTCCATCATTGCCCGCTCGAGACGCTGACCTTCGCGGTAGCTGCGCGAGACCAGTTCGGTTAGATTGCGATAACCCCGAGCGTCTTGCACCAGCAAGACCAGACGATCCGGTTTGTTGGCGTCGTCGGCGTTGCGTACCCAGGCATCGACGCCGCAGATCGGTTTGATTCCGACTGCCATGGCGGCTTTGTAGAAACGCACCAGGGCGAACATGTTCGACTGGTCGGTCAGCGCGACGGCCGGCATACCCAATTCCGCCACCCGCTGCACCAGTGGTCTGATCCGTGCCACACCGTCCACGAGCGAATACTCGGAGTGCACATGAAGGTGGACGAAGTCGGCTGGCATAACCTTGGTCAGGGTGACTGAGGTGCGATTTGCAGGCTGGAGGATAGCGCGGTCAAGCCAACGGCGTCACGCTGGTTTGCCGTCGACCGGGGGGCCGCTCAAAGGCACCTCGCGCCGTTGCATGTCCGCTCCCTTATGGGCTTAATTTACTCGATCAGGCAGCGAACTGGGGCGAACGTGCGGCGATGTATCGCACTCACACCAAGCACTGCAAGCGCCTCGAGATGTGCCCTGGTGGGGTATCCCTTGTGCCGCGCCAGACCATAGCCGGGATACTGCGCATCCAGTGCCACCATCTCCCGGTCGCGCGCCACCTTGGCGATGATCGACGCCGCCGAAATGCAGGGTTCGCTGGCATCGCCACCGACGATGGCGCGCGCCGCACAACCCAGCTGCGGCACGCGGTTGCCATCGATGAGTGCCCGCTGTGGCGCAATCGCAAGTCCGGCGACCGCACGCTGCATCGCGAGCAGACTGGCCTGCAGAATGTTCAGACGGTCGATCTCGGCGACTTCCGCACGCCCCAGTGACCATGCGAGCGCGTCGGCGCATATCTGTTCGAACAATCGCTCACGACGCCCCACCGGCACCTTCTTGGAATCATCCAATCCCTCGATGCGGCAGTCCGGCTTGAGGATCACCGCTGCCGCCACCACAGGACCCGCCAGCGGCCCGCGCCCAGCTTCATCGACGCCGCATACCAGGCTAGACAAGACCGCGTTCCCGGAGCAGTTCGACTACCGCACGTGCCGCCTCCCGGTTGGTATCGGTGCGCAGCTCGCGGTGGATCTCTGCGTAGCGTTCGGCGATTCGTTCACGCAGCTGCTCGTCTTGAAAGAACTCCAGCAGCGGCGGCAGGAGACGCGCTGGTTCGCATTGACCCTGTATCAGTTCCGGGGCAAGGCGCTCGCCGGCCAGCAGGTTGGCCATGGCGATATGAGGCGTCTTGACCAGATTGAACATGCGTGCAACCGCATAGGTTGCGCCCTGCACCTTGTAACCGACCACCATGGGACGCTTGCTGAGCAAGGCCTCCAACGTGGCGGTGCCCGACGCAGTCAACACCACATCGGCCGCAGCAAGCGCCAGCCGACTTGCATTCTGGGCGAGCACTGCATCCAGCGACGGTGTCATCTGACGCATCCTCTCCGCAAATAGTGCCTCAGTTGGTTCGGTAACCAGCGGTACCACGACCTGCAGTTCCGGGAGCCGCTGGCGCAGCGCAGCGGCCGCCTGCAGGAAGGGGCGCGCCAATCTGCCAACCTCGCTGCGGCGACTACCGGGTAACAGCGCGAGCACCGGCCGGTCGGGCTGCACACCCAGTGTCTCCCGCGCCGCTGCGCGATCCGGTCGCATCGGCATCTCAAGGGCCAGGGGATGACCGACATAGTGTGCCGGTATCCCATGGCGGGCGAGAAACGCCGTCTCGAACGGAAAGATGGTCAACAAGAGATCCGCTGCCCGACGTATCTGCCTCACCCGTCCGCTGCGCCATGCCCACACGGTCGGGCTGACATAGTGCACTGTGGGCACGCCGGCATCGCGCAGGCTGCATTCCAAATCAAGATTGAAATCCGGCGCATCGACCCCGATGAAGGCCGCAGGCGGTGTATCGCGCCAGCGTTCGCGCAGGCGCGAACGCAAGCGAAACAGCCTCGGCAGATGCTGCAGCACCTCGAACAGACCCATGACCGAGAGGCTGTCCATCGGCTCCCAGGCATCCATGCCGCTGGCACGCATTAACGGGCCGGCTACACCCTCGAACTGCACCTCTGGCAGCCGTTCGCGCAACGCATCCATCAGCCCTGCCGCCAGCAGATCACCAGAGGGTTCGGCAGCCACGATTCCTATGCGCAGCGGCGTCAAGCCAGTTCCTCTCAGCGTATGATGCTGCGTTCACTGACATCGAGAAAATCGGCCAGCACGCGCAGTTCCTCGTTGTTCGATGCGGCTGCGGCGATCTCCTCCCGCGCTGCCGCCAACGGTAGGCCTGCTGTATAGAGGATCTTGTAGGCGCGCTTGATCGTCGCCAGTTGCTCTGGACTGAACTGGCGACGGCGCAGACCTTCGGCGTTGATACCGTGCGGTTTGGCCGGATGCCCGCCCACCGTGACGTAGGGCGGCACATCCTTGCTGACGATACTGCCCATCGCGGCGAAGCAATGCTGGCCGACCCGGCAATACTGATGGATAACACTGAAGCCGCCAAGGATAGCCCAATCGTCGACATGCACGTGCCCCCCGAGCGAGGCGGCATTTGCCATCACCACATGATTGCCGATATGACAATCATGAGCGACGTGTGTATAGGCCATTAACAGATTGTCGCTGCCGATTGTCGTTACGGACTTATCCTGGACGGTCCCGCGATGGATCGTAGTGAACTCACGAATGGTGTTGCGGTCACCAATCTCCAAATAGGTGGTTTCGCCGCCGTATTTCTGGTCCTGAGGATCTTCGCCGATAGAGGCAAATTGAAAGATCCGGTTCTCCCGCCCGATAACGCAAGGGCCACGAATCACCGTGTTTGGCCCGACCTCGCTGCCCTTGCCTATCTGCACACGGGGACCAATCACCGCGAAGGGCCCAACGACGACGCCCTCGTCCAGCTCAGCCGCAGGATCAATTACGGCGCGGCGATCGATCACGGTCAGAGGGGCCGAGCTGTGCACATGATTTCAGCAGAAGCCACCAGACTGCCGTCGACCGTGGCTTCGGCAGAAAACACCCAGATTTCGCGGCGATTCTTCAGCACCTCTACCTCGAAGCGCAACTGATCACCCGGAATAACCGGCCGCTTGAAGCGCGCCTTGTCGACCCCTACCAGATAATAGATGCATTCCTCCGGCACAGCGGCGCTCTCCATCGCCAGTAGACCGGTCGCTTGTGCCATCGCCTCGATCAGCAATACCCCCGGCATAACCGGCTTGGTCGGAAAATGCCCCTGGAAAAAGGGCTCGTTGACGGTAACGTTCTTGAGTGCGACCAGGCGTTTGCCCCGTTCAACTTCGATCACCCGGTCAACCAACAGAAACGGGTATCGATGCGGCAGCAGACTCTTGATCTTCTGGATATCCATAGCGTATCGCGCAATCTCCAATTTCGTTGCCGCCAGTCGGACTCGGGTGCATCGCCGACGCTGGAAACTTTTTCAGCCGTGTGCGGGTTCCTGATGGCGCAGTGCGGCCAACTCCTTCTCCAGCGCCTGTACCCGCCGCACCATATCATCGAGTTGGCGTAAGCGCGCAAAGTTCTTGCGCCACCGCGCATGCTGCATCGCGGGTACAGTTCCCGCGTAGGTACCGGGCTGTTTGAGGGGGCGTGTTACGGCTGACATCGCCAACACTTCCACATGATCGCCTAGCATAACGTGGCCGTTGACCCCGACACCGCCGGCTATCGTGCAGTAGGCACCGATCTGCGCAGAACCGGCAATGCCCGCGCAGCCAGCAATCGCCGTGTGCTTACCAATTCGCACGTTATGACCAATATGCACCTGACTGTCGATCTTTACGCCGCTGGCGATCACGGTATCGCCAATTGCACCGCGATCGATAGACGAACAGGAGCCAACCTCGACCTCGTCACCCAGCACGGCGCGACCGATCTGCGGCACTTTCACCCAGGCGCCCTGATTATTGGCCAGCCCGAAGCCGTCGCTGCCGATGACTGCACCGGGATGAATCAGACAACGCATGCCGAGGCGGGTATCAGCGCAGAGGGTTACCGCCGCGACCAATCGTGAGTATGCGCCGACAAAAACACTGTCGAGCAGTATGCAGCCCGGCCCAATAAACGCCCCTTCTTCCACGACTACGCCTGCGCCGAGGTAGCAGTTGGCCCCGATCTCCACGCTGGGCGCCACTGATGCGGAATCCTCGATAAACGCGCTGGGATGCACACCGCCTGCACCCTGCTGGGTCGGAAACAAGGCGTTCATCACCCTGGCATGCGCAAGATAAGGGTTGTCCGACACCAGGCAATCCACCGGACAATCGGCTGCGTCTCCCGCGGCCAGGATCACCGCCGAGGCCTTCGTGGATAGAAGCTGCGATCTGTAGCGCGGATTGGCAAGAAAGCTGATTTCGCCCTCACCCGCATCCTGTAGCGTTTCTACACCTGTGATTACACGCGCGGGGTCTCCGCGCAATTCCGCGTCTGCAATTTCGGACAGCGCCGCAAGACTCAATCCAGCGGGGCGCACGCGATCACTTTGTCGTGGCATTCAGCTCACGCATGCGTGCCAGCACCTTGTCGGTAATGTTTACGCGCTCCGAGGCCCAGGTGACGCCGCTCTCGAGCACAATATCGAGGTCGTCCGCTTTGGCGACCTCAGCAATCACCTCCGACAGCATGCGGCGTAAGCGGTCCATTTCCTCGCTGAGCCGCAAGCGGCGATCGCTTTCCAGCTCCTCTTTGGCATTCTCAAGGCGCAATGTGCGTGAGCGGATATCTCGCTGCAGACTCTTCGCCTCCGCACCGCTCATATTCGCCTGATCGCGCACCAGTTTCTGCTCCAGCAGATCAATTTGATCCTGCTGCGCCATGACCTTGGCCTCACGAGCCGCAAACTCAACCTTGATCTTCTCGCGCACCTCAGTCACTTGAGGCGCCTCGGTCTGCAGGCGGACGACGTCTACGACAACGACATTCATCTCGCCGGCAATTGAGCCATTAGAAAAAGACCACAGCGCCACTAGCGTCACAGCAATCCGTCGTCTCATCATCACTATGCCTTTCAGAAGGTTTGACCGAAGGAGAACTGAAATTCTTCCTTGTCGGTATTCGCATCCGTCTTCAATGGAATCGCATAGCTGATCGTCAATGCGCCGACCGGCGACAGCCAGGAAAAACCAACCCCTGCCGAGTAAAACAGTTCACTGCTCTGAAAAAAGCCGCCACTGGTATCGACCACACTTGCTGCGTCGAAAAACGTTGCCAGGCGGATGGTTTCACTATCTTTTTTGCCGAAGGGCGGAGGAAACAATAGCTCGGCACTCGCTGCATAAAAGCCGTTCCCGCCCAAAGGATCGTCATTCGAATCGCGTGGACCGATGGAGCGTGCCCGATATCCGCGGACGCTGCCCGGTCCTCCACCAAAGAAATTCTCAAAGAACGGCAATTCACTCGTTTTGCCGTAAGCGTCACCATAGCCCACCTCGCCTTTGGCCGAGAGAACAAGACTTTTCACGAGATCCCAGTATTGCCGGTATTCGTAAGAAATCTTGTAGTACTCCAGGTCGCTGCCGGGAACAGTGGCCTCTCCGCTGAGCGATTGCAGGACACCCGTATTAGGGAAAATAGCGGTATCGCGGGAGTCTTGGCGCCATCTCGCCGTTATCTCAAAGTCCAGGAACTTGTCTCCCTCTTGATCTGCGAAGTCCTGAACCTCTTCAGATGCGTCGTTCCCCGTCTTGAAATCGATATGATGCACCGCCGCGCCGACGTTGAAACGGTTGAATTCGCTGAGCGGGATTCCGAAATTCACCCCGGCAATCGCATCGTCGGTCGTGTAGGCGGCGGTATCGAGGTCATCGAAGTCGGTCTCGCTGTAGCTTAGGTTAAAGCCGCGGCTGATACCGTTGATGGTGTAAAAGGGATTGGTGTACGAAACCTCATAGCGTGTGTTGGCGCTACTCGTCTGGAATGCTAAAGAAACCCTTTTCCCAGTACCGGCGAAATTGTCCTGATTGATGGAGGCATTCAGAACGACACCGTCCGATTGTGAATATCCGATGCCGGCCAACAGGCTGCCCGAAGGTTTCTCGGTGACCGCAACATTGATATCGACCTCGTCTCCCGATCCAGGTACTGATGGCGTTTCGACGCTGACGTCGCTGAAGTAACCGGTACGCTGCGTGCGCTCACGCGACAGCTTAAGTTGTTCGCCGGAGAACCAGGCAGATTCCATCTGGCGGAACTCGCGACGAATTACTTCATCGCGGGTTCGTGCATTCCCCCTGATGTTGATACGCCGCACATAGGCACGCTTGCCAGGGTCGACAAAAAAGGTGACCGCGACGGTCTTGTTCTCTTCGTCAATCTCCGGAATGCTGTTGACATTGGCGAAGGCATATCCCAGATCGGACAGTTTTGCTGATATGCGCTCACTGCTCTCCACGATGGACTTGCGCGCAAAGGGTTCGCCGCGCCGCAATCTGATCAGCGGAAAATACTGCTCAGGTTTACCGATGACGTCGCCGGCAAGGCGAATATCGTTGATAGTGTGAATAGAGCCTTCATCGATATTGATAGTGATGTAGATGTCCTTTCTGTCGGGCGTTATGGTTACCTGAGTGGAATCGATCTTGAAATTCACATAGCCACGATCCAGATAGTACGACCGCAGGGTCTCGAGGTCGCCCGCCAATTTCGGGCGCGAATACTGGTTGTCCTTAGTGATGCTCGACAACCATCCACCGGTCGACAGCTCGAACTCATCGAGCAGATCGCTCTCTGTGAAGGAACGATTGCCGATGATGTTTATGTTCTTGATCAATGCCGTGTCCCCTTCGATGATGTCGATGTCTATCGACACGCGATTACGCTCGAGTGGGGTGACGGTTGCGGTCAGTTGTACGGCATACTTGCCCAGATTGAAATATTGTCGCTCGAGTTCCTGCTCGATGCGGTCGAGTACAGAACGCTCGAAGGCCCGACCTTCGGCCAAGCCGATGTCTTTCAGCCCCTCTTTGAGAGCTTCGGTCTCGATGGATTTGTTGCCCGAGAAGCTGATCTCTGCGATCGCTGGTCGTTCGGTCACGACCACAATCAGTACGTCGCCGCGCTTCTCCAGCTGTATATCCTTGAAAAACCCGGTTTGGTAGAGGGCGCTGATGATCTCCGACGTGCGGTCGAATTCGAGGTAGTCGCCTGGTTTCACCGGCAGGTAGTTGAATACCGTACCGGCGGTTATACGCTGCAGGCCCTCGATACGAATATCACTGATCCGAAATCCTTCTGCGATCGCATGGGTGGCGAAGCCCAGCAGCAGGAGAACACACCAGAGTCTGGCCCGGATGTACACGCTCTTCGAAACCCTCGTCTCTTTGGCGAGGCCAGCGCAAATCGGTGCCCCGGCCGACATTTTTTCGAGTCAGGATTATAGGGTATTGGCCTAAGCAAAAGTAGGCTCGCGCGCGTGATATGAATCACGAGCCGGCTTGAGTCCGCCGCTTAATTGAATACGCGCAACAAATCAACATAAAACGCCAGGGTCATCAGGCCCAGCAGCAGGATCAAACCCACCTTCTGTCCCTGCATCATTGCCGCCTCGGAGACTGGGCTGCCCTTGATCGCCTCGATTGCGAAATACAGCAGGTGGCCCCCGTCCAGTACGGGTACTGGCAACAGATTGAGTACACCCAGGCTGATGCTGACGATCGCCAGAAACTTCAGAAAGTAGACAAACCCGATACTGGCGGTCTTGCCAGCGGTATCTGCGATGGTGATGGGCCCACTGAGGTTGTGAATGGACGCCTGCCCGGTCAGGACCCGCCAGATGACTTTCAGGGTGAGCACCGAATATTCGACCGTCCGTGAAACCGCTGCCGGAAACGCCTCTCCCCAACCCATCCGATAGGTAACTTCATAGCGCTCCATCAGACCCGGGACGGCTTGGTTCGCCGCACCGATCCGTCCAATCACCGCGTCTTCCCTCGCGTGCGGCGCCGGCGTCAGACTGACATGCTGCTCGTTACCGTTGCGTTCGAAGCGCAGGTCGATCGGTACACCGGGACGCGCCTGGACGTACTCCACCCATTGACCCCAGTTCGAAATGGCATTGCCGTCTGCGGAAAGGATGCGGTCGCCCTCGCGCAAGTCGGCGTCTGCTGCGGGCTCGCCGCGCAGTACCTCTCCGAACACCGGCGGGGCCTCCGGGCGCTCCGGCGCCAGGCCCAGGTGGCCCAAAAGATCCTTGGTTTCACCGAGATCTCCGACCTCGGAAGAGGGCATCACCCGGACGCGCTCGCTGCCGGCGGCGTCGCGGACGCGGATATTCAGCGCCGGCTCGGAGAGCGACGCAGTCGCCAGCTCCTGCATGGCCAGCGACCATGTCGGCGTGACCCGACCGTTGATCGCGAGGATCTCGTCGCCCGGACGCAGCTCAGCGCGCGCGGCCGGACGGTCGGGCGACACCTCGCCTATCAGCGGCCTTAGGCCGGTCTCACCGAGCGTCAGCACGCCCCAAAATGCCAAGATGGCGAACAGAAAATTGAACATCGGACCCGCAACTACCACAGCGGAGCGCACCCACAGCGACTTTCGGTTGAAGGCGCGGTGCAGTTCCTCGCGTGGCACCGGCCCCTCACGCTCGTCGAGCATCTTCACGTAGCCGCCGAGCGGGATTGCCGCGATGACATATTCCGGCGCATCAGGACCAGCCTGGCGACGCCAGAGCGGTCTCCCGAAACCGATCGAGAAGCGCAGGACCTTAATACCAAGGCGTCGCGCCACCCAAAAGTGGCCGAACTCGTGTACCGCGACCAGCAGACCGACCGCCACGATGAAGGCCGCGATTTTGATGATTAGATCGTCCATAGATTGCTCAGACCACCTGCAGGATCTGTTGTTCCGCCAGCATACGCGCCTCCGCATCGGCGGCCAGCAAGTCTTCCAGATCGTCGGCTGGGCCTTGTGGGTAGGCCGCCAAGGTGCGCTCTACCGTCTGTGCGATCTGCGTGAAACCCAGCTCGCCCGCGAGGAATCGGGATACCGCCACCTCATTGGCGGCGTTGAGGACCGCTGGCGCAGTCCCACCCGCCGCGACGGCCTCGAAGGCCAGGCGGAGACAGGGGAAACGTTGCAGATCGGGCGGCTCGAAGTCCAAGCGCGCAACGTCGAACAGATTGAGACCGGCCACACCCGAGCTATGTCGCTGCGGCCAGGCCAAGGCCTGCGCTATCGGCGTGCGCATATCCGGATTGCCGAGCTGCGCGATTACCGAGCCGTCGACGTACTGCACCATGGAGTGGATGACACTCTGCGGGTGCACTACCACGTCAATCTGCTCCGGGCGGGCGTCAAACAGCCAACGCGCCTCGATCACCTCGAGCCCTTTATTCATCATGGTCGCGGAATCGACCGAGATCTTGCGGCCCATCTCCCAATTGGGGTGCGCGCAGGCCTGCGCGGGCGTCACCGCGTGCAATTCGGCCAGCGAGCGCTGTCGGAAGGGGCCCCCTGAGGCGGTCA
>JBATKF010000043.1:0-2134 GCA_049669185.1 Sedimenticolaceae bacterium
ACCTACGACGCTGCGGACGCCCCAAAGCTGATCAACAGCCTGATTGCTTCTCGCGCAGACATGATCACGGGAATCCGCACCGACGTCGGCGAGTCCGGGCTCTATCGGCAAGGACACCGTTGGGGAAACCGTCTTCTAACAAAGGTAGCAAACCTGTTGTTCAAGGAAAACTTCGCCGACGTACTTTCCGGCTATCGGGCGTTCTCAAGACGCTTTGTAAAGTCTTTCGCCTGGCAACCGCGTGGCTTTGAGATCGAGATGATGCTGACCTTGCACGGCGCAGAGATCAACGCACCGCATGTGGAAGTAAAGACCGCTTACCATCCGCGGGCGACTGGCACTGAAAGTAAGCTGCGTACCTACCGTGACGGCCTGCGCATTCTCGCGTACGCACTGGTGCTCATGAAAGAGGCACACCCGCTCCGTTTTTTCGGCTGGTTGGCGACATCACTGCTGGCAATTGCCGGCATCCTCATGATCCCGATCATCAGTGACTATTTCAGCACCGGCCTCGTCCCGCGTTTCCCGACCCTGATCTTTGCGACCGGGCTCACCGTGATCGCCACCGTCCTCTTTGCAAGTGGAATAGTCGTGGACAGCATATCGCGGCGAGCCAAGGAGCAGAAGCGCTACGCCTATATCGCCCAAGGTTCACCATTCGAAGCGTCATCTGGTTACGGAGGCGACCATCCCACCCCGGATCAAGGTCCTTGATCTGCGTCGACAATGAAACGCTCAGCTAAACCAATCACTTTCCGCCCTTCTGATAGACCTTGCGCTTGAACAAGTCCGTACGCCGACTGACCACCCGATCCACGAACAGCATGCCGTCGAGATGGTCGATCTCGTGTTGCGCGGCACGCGCCTCATAACCCTCCATGTCGAACTCCAGTGACTGTCCGTCGGGATCTCTCGCCACCAGATGAATGCGCGTCGCCCGGATCACATTGCCGGTGTAATCAGGCACCGACAGGCAGCCCTCGCGCCCCATCTCATAGCCTTCCCAATGGGTGATCTCCGGATTCACCAGCACCAGTCGTCCATGGTTGGGCACCGGCTTGCGCGTGCCCGAGCAGTCGATGATGACGATACGTTTGAAGTGGCCGACCTGGGGCGCCGCGATGCCGACCGCGGCCGGCCCGTTGCGGCGCGTCTCCTCGAGATCGTCGACGAAGGCCCGCAGGGCATCATCGAACTCGGTCACCGGTTCCGATACCTGCTTGAGGGTCGGGTCGGGCAGGGTCAGTATGTCCAGGATGGCCACGCGGCGACTCAGCCTATATAGGTCTCGACCGCGCTGACATTGACATCGACGCCACCCTCGCGCAGCCCCTGCAGCGCACGCTCGATGGCCTCCGCCGAGACATCTGCGACCCCGGCGATCTGCATGATGTAGACCGGCCGATCCCGGGTACCGGCGACATCGGACTCCAGGTCGAGAATATTGAAGCCGGCATCGGCCAGGGCGGCCGTGACCTGGGCAACGATACCCGCCCGATCGGCGCCGCTGACGGTGACCTGGATGTTGGGCAGCAGATGGTCATGCAAGTGGGCCTGAATGGGATCGACGTGCAGACGCATCCCTTGCGCCGCGATCACCGGCTCGAGCTGGTCGCATAGCAGCGACTCATCGCTCGCTCCCGAGACCATCATCATGATGGTGAAATTGCCACCCAGCCTGAGCATCGAGGTCTCACCCAGGTTCAGGCCCATTTCGTATAGCGTCTTGGTAATGGCCGCGACGATCCCGGGTTTGTCTTCGCCGATGAGGGTGAGCATGTACCATTGATCAGTCATATGGGCGCTTCCTGTCTTTATCAGGGTTTTAGCCAGATCATGCTGGCCATTCTGCCGGTAACCCCATCGCGGCGATAGGAGAAAAATCGCGCCGGGTCGCTGAAAGTGCAGTAGCCGCCGCCGCTGACATGGCCGATACCCAGCCTCGCGAGTCTGAGCCGCGCCAGGCCATAAAGATTGGCTAGCCAACGACCCGAACCATGGGCCACGAAATGCGGGGCGCTGGCGGCGTCCTCAGTGATGAATGAACGGCGTACCTCGTCACCGACCTCGAATGCGCGCGGCCCGATGGCCGGACCCATCCAGGCGAGGATATCGCCCGACGAGTCGGTAATGG
>JBATKF010000044.1:0-23559 GCA_049669185.1 Sedimenticolaceae bacterium
ATGGGCACCACGAGCAGCAAAGGCCTGCGCGACCGCCCGGCCGAGGTTGCCGGCAGCACCGGTGATGATCACTACTGATTCATTGAATTCTCTCATCTGGGATCTCTGTTTGTTGTGTTGACAGGTCAAAACATATCAGCCTGCAAATCTAACCGTTTTTCGTCGCGAGGGTGTCGAGACGCCGCTATGGCGGGGCGTACGCGGTGAAAGACGGTGAAGGACGTAGCTGACACTACGTCGAACCGGCTGTAGCGAGTACGCCCTGTTAGGGTGAGTGTATCGCCGCCCGCAGCAGGAAATCGGTTTGAGTTTGCAGGCTAGCCCAAGCCCGCTGTGCAAGAAAGTCAGTCGCTGTCAGGAAATGCCGATTGGCACAAAGCCTGCTTTGTAGCTGTGGCAAATAGTCGGGGCGGATGCACAGAGATGTTTCAGTTGTCGCTTTTCGGTGCGATGGTGCCGAGATTGGCGGAATCGGGGCCCAGGGTCGGCCCATCGGCAGGCGGCGCCTTGGAAGGACTCTTCCAGGATGCAGATGGCCTCATCCTGGGCCTGTCCGGCGAGCTCCATGCGATGATGGCCCAGCTGTCCCCGGCGATGCTGAACCGACTCGAGGATCTGATCGGCGGCGGCATGACTTTGCCGCAGGCGGCGAAGGTCCTCCTCCCTGATGGCGGGTTGAGCGGCCACAGCGGCGGTTTCGCGCAGCTGATGGAGGCCGAGACTTTGACTGCCGGGCAGACAGCGTTGATCGACCCGGAGATGCCGGGTTCCGAACTCGGCTCGCGTGTCGTGCAACCCATCCAGAATCTGCCGGCCGGTACCATTCGATCGCTCGATGGCTTCCAGTTGGTGCTGCCGACAACGGTCTTTGCGGCGGTGACCCCGACCGGACAGCTGCTCACTGGCCAGGAGTTCCCGAAACAGCTGGCAAACAGCCTGCTTGACATGGGGGTGCCACAGGCTGTGGCGACTAGGGGGTGGGGCGCCGCGATCGGCGAGCGCCTGATGTGGATGGTGAAGGGCGATCGACAGGCCGCACGCCTCAAGCTCAATCCGCCCAATCTGGGCCCGCTGGAGGTGCGCGTCAGCGTCAATCAGGATCAGACCAGTGTGTCTTTCCTGGCCCAGCATGCCGCTGTCCGCGACGCGCTGGAGGCCGCTTTGCCGCGCTTGCGCGAGATGTTCGATCAACAGTCTATGCAGTTGGTGCGCGCCGATATCAGTGACCCCGGCGCGAGACAGGGTGACAGGACGCAGGACTCACCGCAGCGCTCTGGCTCGGCGTTTGCCGCCTGGGCCGATGATGACGGGCAGGAAGAGTCCATTCCCGCACGCCCGCTGTTGGTCGGCGGCGCCGACAGTCTGGTCGACCTATTCGCCTAAAGCCCGGGCGCACAGGCGTTGTGCGCCTGGCGCATGCCATTCCCCGTTCCTTGCTATCATGGACTGCCGGCGCATGACGCGTTTTCGGCTGATTCGGGGAATTCACCTTGGTCGTCATCAAGCTGCTACTGTTGCTGGCGTTAATGCTCCTGGGCGCGAGTTTTGCGGTCATAAATGATGCGCCCGTGATGGTCGATCTCTATTTCTTCAGGCCCGAGCTGCCTTTGTCGGTGCTGCTATTGCTCGTTCTCGGCGGCGGCATACTGCTCGGCGGTCTAGCGGGGATGGTGTACTTCCTCCGGGTGAAGAAAGAGAATTCGGACCTGCGACGAAAATCGCGCTTGGTCAACGAAGAGAACAAAAACCTGCGAGCCATGCCCGCCAAGGGGCGTTGAGCCTGTGCAGGAACTCCTTCTTTTGTTATTGCCTGTCGCGGCCGCCTCCGGTTGGTTGGCGGCACGCAGGAGCGTGCGCGACCAGAAAGACAAGGCTACCGGCGAGACCGGGACAGTCTATTTCCGCGGCCTGAATCACCTGCTGAACGAAGAGCCCGATAAGGCCATCGATGCCTTCGTCGAGATGCTCGAGGTGGACAGCAGTACCGTCGAGACGCATCTCGCACTCGGCAATCTTTTTCGCCGCCGCGGCGAAGTGGAACGGGCGATTCGAATCCACCAAAATCTCATCGCGCGTCCGGCGCTGACCCGCGAGCAGCGCGCTCAGGCGCTGCTGGAGCTGGGCCAGGACTATATGCGCGCCGGTCTGTTGGACCGGGCCGAAAATCTGTTCCGCGAACTCAGGGAGACCCGGCTGCACGTAAGGCCTGCGCTGCAGCACCTGCTGGTGATCTATGAGCAGGAACGCGACTGGCAGGCCTGCCTCGAGGTGACCGAGGCGCTAGAGACGCTGATCGCTGAAGATATGTCGCTGCAGAAATCGCACTATCATTGCGAACTTGCGTTATCTGAGCAGTCGGAAGGCCGGACCGCGGATGCCCAGGCCAGTCTGACGAGGGCGTCGACCACCTATCGAAACTGCCTGCGCGCACATCATCTGCGCGCCCAGTTCGCGGCGGCACAGGGTGATCATCAGTCGGCCATCCGCGCGCTGCGCCAGGCGGCGGAACGGGATGCAAGCTATCTGCCCGAGGTGCTGCCGGAGATCGTGAACAATTATCGGCAGCTCGGGGATCTGCAGGCACTGCGCCAGTACCTCGAGGCGATGGCTACCGCGCACCCCTGTGCCGGTGCGGAACTGGCGCTGGCGGACCTGCTTACAGAACAGGAAGGCGCGACACAGGCCGCCGACTATCTGGCGGCGCGACTGGCTGAGCAGCCTAACTTGGCCCTCTTGTTGCGCAGCCTCGAACTCGATGCGCGGATGACGCAAGATCGTGCGGCAGAATTTCTGGCGAGCCTGCGGCCGCAGATCATTCAGCTGTTGGAGCAGCGACCCGTTTATCAGTGTGCGCACTGTGGCTTTGCGGCGAAGACGCTGCACTGGCAGTGCCCGAGCTGCCGCCGCTGGAGTACGATCAAGCGCAAGCCCGGCTGCGATAATGCGCCTGGACACAGCACACCGTGAGCTGCCTGTGAGCCTGAGAGATCCCAAAATCATCGTTGCCCTGGATTTCCCTGCTGCCGCACCCGCGCTTGACCTGCTTGCGCGTATCGATCCGTCGCAGTGTCGGGTCAAGATAGGCAAAGAGCTGTTCACCCGCGCCGGTCCTGAGTTTGTCGAGAACGTGGCCAGCAAGGGGTTCGAGATATTTCTCGATCTGAAGTATCACGATATCCCCAATACCGTGGCGGCGGCCTGTGCAGCGGCCGCAGATCTCGGCGTATGGATGATGAACGTTCACGCCTCAGGAGGACGTCGCATGATGAATGCCGCGGCCGAGCGTCTCGCGACGCTGAGCCGGCGCCCGCTGTTGATAGCGGTGACCTTACTGACCAGCCTCGCTCGGGAAGATATCGTCGAGATCGGGCTCGCCGGGACACCGGCTGAGAATGTGCTGCGATTGGCCACGCTGGCTCAAGACAGCGGCCTCGATGGCGTCGTGTGCTCGCCACTGGAGGTCAGTGCGTTGCGCGGTGCCTGCGGCACCGGGTTCCGGCTGGTCACGCCGGGCGTTCGCCCTGCCGGCGCCGCCTTGAATGATCAGAGACGCATAATGACGCCCGCCGATGCCGTGCGTGCCGGAGCGAGCTATCTGGTGGTGGGGCGGCCGATCACGGCGGCGGCCGATCCGCGCGGCAGCCTGGACGCGATCAATGCGGAGGTCGCGGCGGCCTTGGTCGGATAGACAGGATGTTCCCCGGGGCCACGCGCGCCAGTCGGTCGAGTGCCAAAGCGACGATTTTTACCGCTGCATAAAGAGAACCATGGCGCGCCGCCCGGGCATGTCTGATAGCTTAACGTTGCTTTTTCTAAGGTAATCGAAAGTCTGTTAGCTATTTCTAAGCTAAAACAAGCACTTCCGGCTATTAACCAACATCGGGGGCGGGCCGACAGAACCGTCCCCGTAACGCTCTCAGGAGGCTCCCGCATGATCAAGCCGGTCGGTTCCGACACCTTGCAACCGCTGTTCGTTTACGATTCGAGCAGGCACGACGCGCTCAGCCACGATGCCGAGGGCCTGCCGTCCGTTGTGATTAGTTCCCAGGCCGCCGGCAATGCGGTGATGATGGGGGCGGGCTACTTCAGTCCCCTCAAGGGCTACATGAACGTCGCCGACGCCATGGGTGCCGCAGAGAAGATGACCCTGACCGATGGGTCTTTTTTCCCGGTGCCGGTCATGTGTCTCGTCGAGAGTACCGGTGCAATCGGCGACGCCCGACGTATTGCGCTGCGCGATCCCAACGTCGAGGGCAATCCTGTCCTCGCGGTTATGGACGTGGATACTATCGAGACCGTTAGCGACGATCAGATGCGTGTGATGACCGAAAAGGTCTATCGCACCACCGATCCAGAACACCCGGGTGTGGCCGCTTTCAACTCACAGGGCCGCATCGCCCTTTCCGGTCCGATTCAGGTGCTCAACTTCTCCTATTTCATCACCGACTTTCCCGATACCTTCCGCACCGCCGTCGAGATCCGCAACGAAATCGCGGAGCGTGGCTGGCGCAAGGTCGTAGCCTTTCAGACCCGCAATCCAATGCATCTGGCGCACGAGGAACTCTGCCATATGGCAATGGAACGCCTTGGCTGCGACGGCCTCGTCATTCACATGCTGCTGGGTAAACTGAAGCCCGGCGATATCCCTGCCCCGGTGCGTGATTCCGCTATTCGCAAGATGGTCGAACTCTACTTCCCGCCGAACAGCGCAATGGTCACCGGCTATGGCTTCGACATGCTGTATGCCGGCCCGCGTGAGGCGGTGCTGCATGCCTACTTCCGGCAGAACATGGGCGCTTCGCACTTCATCATCGGTCGCGATCACGCCGGTGTCGGCGATTATTATGGCGCGTTCGACGCACAGACTATCTTCGACGAGGAAGTACCCGAAGGCGCGCTCGAGATCGAGATCTTCAAGGCGGATCACACAGCCTGGTCGAAGAAGCTCAATAAAGTGGTAATGATGCGCGAGGCACCGGATCACACCAAGGAAGACTTCATCCTGTTGTCCGGCACCAAGGTGCGCGAGATGCTCGGCAAAGGCGACGCGCCACCAAAAGAATTTTCGCGCCCCGAGGTGGCACAGATCCTGATCGACTATTATCAATCCCTGAACTGAGTTGCGCCGAACGTTTTGCTGAAGGCCCGCTCGCGAGAGCGGGCCTTGTCCTTTCGGCCCAGGCTACGCGTTGATCGGCCGGTCGTGCGTGGCGCGCTTGCGGCACCGCCAAGGGGGCGCATCGATGACGCAGGAATACGAGCTGCTCGACAACCAGACCATCCTCGACGGCTTCTTCCAGATGAAGCGCTATCGCCTGCGACACTCGAGCTTTCATGGTGGTTGGTGTACCGAGGTCACCCGCGAGCGCATCGAGCGGTTGGCGGCGGTGTCGGTATTGCTCTACGACCCGCTGCAAGACAGCCTAGTCCTGGTCGAGCAGTTTCGCGTCGGTCTGATGGGCACAGTCGATCCGCCCTGGTCGATAGAGACGGTGTCTGGCTTCTGTGATCGCGCGCATGAGACGCCGGAATCCGTCGCGCGGCGTGAGGTGGTCGAGGAGGCCGGCTGCCAGCTCATCGCATTGACCCATATCGGTGAGTTCATCGTCAGTCCCGGTATGTCGGTTGAGCGCATCAACCTCTACTGCGGCAGGGTCGACGCTACCCGGGCCGGCGGCATTCACGGCCTCGAGCACGAAGGCGAAGAGATGCGCGTGGTTACCATGCCGCGTGAGGAGGCGGTGTCTGAGTTGTTCGGTCGGCTGAACACCACCAGTGTGATCATGGCCCTGCAATGGCTCGAGGCCAACCGCGACGACTTGCTCAGGGAATGGGGGATACCAGGCTAGGTTTCAGTCGATCGCCAGGACGCGCAGTTCGAGTTGTCGGTCTTGCGCGCGCCGGGTCTGGAAAGAACGGCCGATGGCATTTTCCGAATCGCTCGCGGTACCGCCTATTGAACCGAGTGTCAGCCACTGGCCGAGGTTACCGCGCAGCACAGTGGCTGCCTGCTGGTGGTCGAAACGACCATCATAGCTTGGCCTTTCTTGCTGCTGAAAGATCTCGACGGTCACCTGATCGCCGTGCACGCGCGGCAGGGCGATGAAGCCGCTGGCCGTGTCTCGATAATCTACCTCGTAACCGCGGGCGACGGGGTAACGTCCGATGTACTCATAGGCCTGATAGACGGGCACGGACTGTCCGACACGAATCGTGGCGGGAAGTCCGTCGAGCGCCTGGACTTGCTGTAGAGCGTCGTCGCGACCGCGGGTCTGGAGACCCTGAAAGCTGATGCTCGCATCGCTGCCCGGCGCCGCCGTCCCAAGGCGCACGTTGTCGGTATGCACGCCGTAGCCGAAATCCTTCGACGACAGCGACTGACTACCGAGTTGACGCACCTCGATGAGCAGGCGGCGTGCTGGACGATCGAGATCGCGCAGCAGCGCGCGGATGGCGTCTATCTCGGCCCGGCTACCTTTGACGACGAGTTTGTCGTGGTGGGCCGACACGCTGCTGTGCTCACCGATCAATGGAGTGATCGTATCGATCAAGGTCGCCGCAGGCCGGCTCATGATCTGGATCACTTCGACCTGGGTGCCGTCGGCGAGGATACTGCCGCTGAGGCAGAGCAGCGCGATGACGATCAGGTGTCGCATAAGACCTCCTCGGGAATTAGCTGTCACCATTCGAAATAGCGGCACGCATGCGACGATGTGAAATCCCCGCATCCTGGAATTCCTCGCCCTCGGCGATGAAACCGAGTCGCCGGTAAAACGGCTCGGCCCGACACTGTGCATTCACGAAGACCTGGCGCCGGCCTTGTGCGGCCGCGATCTCGATGAGTCGACGCAGCATCGCGGCACCGATGCCGCGGCGGCGCCAGCCAGGCATCACCGCCATGCGTCCAATATGTCCGTCTGGGAGCAGACGGGCAGTCGCGACGGGTTCACCCGCCTGACTGCTTGCCAGCAGGTGAATCGCGTCGGGGTCGCGGGAATCCTGCTCCAGTTCCGCTGGCACCCCCTGTTCGTCGACGAACACGGCAAATCGGATAGCCAGGAGTACCGACCTCTTCTGATTCCAGTCCACTTGCGCGATCAATGCATCCATCGATCATTCCTCATCGACTTCGAAAATACCGTCGTTGACCACTCTCAACAGCAGTGTACCGGCCTCGGGCGTCGCGGCGATCACCGGGGCGATCTCTTCGGCCTCCAAAAGACGCCTTTCGGCAATCTGTCTGACCATGGGTAGCAGCAACGACGACAGCGTCAGGTCCTCTCCCTGCATGAACAAGACCACCTGGGCGTCGTTCAGCACCGTCCATGCAATATGTGCAAAAGGATGCCGCCGCAGCGTCTGTCCCTGTCGGAGGCAGTCCGCGAGGTCCGCGCGCTGCCATGCGGGATCGCGCGGCGGGATCTCGAACTGCGCCTTGGGTTCGGTGAGATAGCGGCCGAGCCAGCGTCGAAAGTCCTCGGAGTGCGTATCAGGAAGCTCGTTCAGCAACTGGGCCGCGCGCCGGAAAACGCCGGCGGTCAGTTGTGCGCGGCTATCGGCCCGCAGATCGTCGGGGTCGTCCAGGCGAGTTTCGCCGCTGAGCGATACCAGGTGCTGAAACCAGTCGGATGCCAGTTCCTGTTGACTGGGGGCGCGAAATCCGAGCGAATAGGTCATGCATGGACCCTCAGCGGTTCCCCAATGCGCCACCCCCGGCGGAAGATACAGCACATCGCCGGGCTCGAGCACCCATTCCTGGGCGGTGTGAAAACGCGCCAGGATGCGTTGATCAATGCCCGGCAGGATGTCGCTTTCCGCGTAGTGCCGGTCACTGATCCGCCAGCGGCGGCGGCCGGACGCCTGCATCAGGAAGACATCATAGGCGTCGCTGTGCGGGCCCACGCCACCCTGGTCCGTGGCGTAGCTGATCATGATGTCATCGATACGCCAGTCAGGTACCACTTCGAAGGCCTCGATCAGAGAGACCATGTCTGTGATGTATTTGTCGACATCCTGGACCAGCAGCGTCCAGTGCGATTCTGGCAGCGCGGTAAAGTCGGCCTCGCCGAAGGGCCCGTGGCGGACCTCCCAGCGGCCCCCCTCGCCCTCGATAACAAGGCGGGACTCGAGCTCCGGTTCGCAGGCCAGTCCGGCGAGTTCCTCAGGAGTCAGGGTGAAGCTCTGTGAAGGCAGGGCCGCCCGCATCAACAGCGGCTGCTTTTGCCAGTAATCGCGCAGGAACGTCTCGCCATCGAGCCCCCGGGGAAGCCGCAACCGGTTGCCGCTGCCGTTCACCGCTGCCTCCTTCGCAGTAAAAAAAAGGACTGACGCCTACCCTGGCGGCAGTCCGAGCGGGAGTCACGAGTTGGCCGGTCTGCTGGCCGGAGAAGAGGCGATCCAGACAACCAACACGTGCAATTCCAGCCTAGGCGGATCGTGTTGAGCATGCCGTGGCGCAGGTCGCAAAGGCGCACCGTGCGACTGATCAAGTATAGGATCAGAAAATTAACAAAAGGTAACATTTGCGATAGATTGTTGGGGCAAAAGGGTGCTGATGCGGCAAAATTTGCGAATTATGCGCACTGGGGGCTTGCAGTCCGGGAAATAGATGGTCTAATGCGCGCGGAGGTGCCGAGTAACCGCCGCCGGCGGCCGACCGGCCTTTTTCCGCAATTTCGAAAAAAGTTTCCGCGAAGAATTTTCAAGACCTGGGGAGATAAACCATGTTGCACAAAACGAGTAGATACCATACCAGCGCACTAGCAGTGCCGCTGAGCCTTGTGATCGGCCTCTCCGCCGGCGCGGTAATGGCCGCGGCCCACGAAGGCGCCGAATTTTTGTCGACCCCCAGTGGGGAAGGCGTGAAGACTAATTTTGGCGAGTGCTGGAACGCCAAGGGCGGCAGCATGGACGCCATCGGCTGTGTCGAGGAGGTGATGGCCCAGGCCGAGCCTGACTCGGACGGCGACGGCGTGCCGGACAGCAGAGACAAATGCCCGAATACCCCGAAGGGTGTGGGTGTAGACGTCGATGGCTGTCCGGTCGACAGCGATGGTGACGGCGTACCGGATTATCTGGACCAGTGCCCGGGGACCCCGGCTGGTGCCAAGGTCGATGCGAACGGCTGCGAGATCATCGCGAGCATGAGCATCCAAGTCACCGCAGATCATTTCGACTTCGACAGCGCGGTGCTGAAGCGGAAGATGCTTGATGAGCTGGATGACGTCGCCGCCAACGTCAAGGCGTCGAAAGGCGACGAGATGCTCGAGATCGTGGGCCACACCGACAGCACCGGCCCGGAAGCCTATAACCTGGGTCTGTCCGAGCGTCGTGCTCAGGCGGCAGCGAACTACCTGGAGGGGAAAGGCGTCAGCATGTCGCGCATGACCGTGAAGGGCATGGGTGAGAGCGCCCCGGTCGCCAGCAACGCGACCCGCGAAGGGCGTGCAATGAACCGTCGTGTGGAGATCAACACGAAGTAAGCGGCCTAGCGCGAACCGAGAAAGCCGCACCCTGGTTGGGTGCGGCTTTTTTTTGCGCGCGTGCTCTTCGGTGGCGCAGATCAGACCTGGCGCGCCTGGGATGCCGCATTGCCGATATAGGTCTCGGGCGTCAGCTTCTTCAACTCGCCCTTCACCGCTTCCGGCAGTGACAGGCCATCGATAAACGACTCGATACCGGCCTGATCGACGCGCTGGCCGCGCGTCAACGCCTTGAGTTTTTCATATGGCTGTTCGATGCCGTAGCGCCTCATCACGGTCTGGATGGGTTCGGCGAGCACCTCCCAATTCGCGTCCAGATCTGCCGCTAGGCGCTGCGCATCCACCTCGAGCTTTGCGATGCCCCGCAGGGCCGAGCGCCAGGCGATGATCGAATAGGCAAACCCGACCCCGACATTACGGAGCACGGTAGAGTCGCTCAGGTCGCGCTGCCAGCGCGAGATGGGCAGTTTACCGGCGAGATGGTCGAACACGGCGTTGGCCATGCCGAGATTACCCTCGGCGTTCTCGAAATCGATCGGGTTCACCTTGTGCGGCATGGTAGAGGAGCCTACCTCGCCGGCGACCGTCTTCTGTTTGAAATAGCCGATCGAGATGTAGCCCCAGACATCGCGGCAGAAATCGATCAGGACGGTGTTGAATCGGGCAATCGCATGGAATAGTTCCGCCATGTAGTCATGCGGCTCGATCTGAATGGTGTAGGGATTCCAGCCGATTCCCAGCGACTCCACGAATTGCTGGGCATGTGCGGTCCAGTCGACCTCCGGGTAGGCTACTAGGTGCGCGTTATAATCGCCCACGGCACCGTTTATCTTGCCCAGCAGTGTGACACTGGCGATCTGTTGGCGCTGTCGCACCAGGCGGGTGACGACGTTTGCCATCTCTTTGCCGAGCGTGGTCGGCGAGGCGGGCTGGCCATGCGTGCGCGACAACATGGGTTGCTCGGCATAGGCGTGAGCCAGGCGACGGATCGCCCCGACTATCTCATCGGCCAGGGGCAGCAACTGGCCGTCTCGACCCTCGCGCAGCATCAGCGCATGTGAAAGATTGTTGATGTCCTCGGAGGTACAGGCGAAATGGACGAACTCGCTGACATTTTCGAGTTCGGGGTGATCCGCGATCTTCTCTTTGATCAGATACTCGACCGCCTTGACATCGTGGTTGGTGCTGCGCTCGATCGTCTTGATGCGCTGCGCATCCACGACGCCAAACTCGTCGACGATGCGCTCGAGTTCGTCGCGGGCCTGTGGGCTGAACGGCGGCACCTCGGGGATGCCGGGATGGTCCGCCAATGACTGCAGCCAGCGGATCTCAACGGCCACCCGGTGCCGGATCAACCCGAACTCACTGAAGATCGGGCGCAGGTCGATGGTCTTATCCGCATAGCGGCCATCGAGGGGTGAAATCGCCGTGAGGCTGTCGAGCTCCATGGGGCGCAATCTCCAGTCGCAACACCAAACCGCTGATTATACGACCTCTGCTGGTTGCCGCGACGCATGCGCCCAGCGCGCCATAAAAAAGCCCGTCCTGGGCTGCTAGCCTGAAAATCTCACCGATTTCCTGCTGAGGGCGGCCGTCATTGGCCGGGCTGCATCATCTCCCCGCTGCTCGCCGGCTCCTCGACCACGGGCGGCTGCTCGCTGAGCTGGTCCATCAACTCGGTGCCCTCGGCCTTGGCCTCGTCATACAATTCAGCGGATTTCTCCTTGGTAGTCTCATAGCCGCTCGCGGTGGTCTCCTTGGCCGCCTCATAAAGTTCGCTGGATTTCTCCGCGGTCGCTTCATAGCTGCTGGCGGCGGTTTCCTTGGCGGCCTCGTAGAGTTCGCTGGATGTCTCTTTGGTCACTTGATAGGCGTCTGCGGTACTCTCCTTGGCGGCCTCATAGAGTTCACCCGTCTTCGCCTTGCTCACTTCGTAGGCTGCGACCGCCTTTTCCTTCGTGACCTCGACGATCTCGCCGGTCTTTTGCTTGGCGGAATCATAATATTGTTGTCCCGTATCGGCCGCGCTGCTGGCGGCATCCTTGGTGGATTGCCAGGCGGTCTCGCCGAGTTTCTTCGTCTGCTCGGTCCACGCCTTTGCCTGCTCCTTTAACTCGCTGCCGGCATTCGCGTCGTCGGCGGCCTGTTCAGTTGGAGATTCAGAGCAGCCGGCCAACGACAGCGGCAGGCTCAACAATAGGATCTTGAGAGTCTTCATAATTATTCCTCAGCACGACTGTGAATTTTCGGGCGCAGTCAACCACCTGTTGGGCCAGGATTCAAGGCGCGTCTCTATCTGTTTCGTGAACCAGTTCACGGGCCGTAGCAATGATCTTACGGCGCCGCAGCAGCATCTGCCATTTCTTGCCACCTGCCTGCCGCCAGAGCACCGCTGCACGTATGCCGGCGAGCAACGCGATACGGATGCGTGCGGTGTTCTCAGGATTCTGAAGATGCAGTGGTTCGCCACGAACGATGATGCGCGGCCCGAGCACGCTGATTCGATCCTGATAGATCTGCGCGAGTTGCTCGTGCTGCACTGACTCGGCCAGTTCGATGTGGTCGCGGCGGCGGCCCAATGCGGTGAGGTCATCATGCAGCTTCTGCATCGAGGGCCCGCTGCGGACCAGCCGGTCGGTGAGATGCAGCAGCGCGATCACATAGCGGGATTCCTCGAGATCACGCTGTTGCGGGTGCGCCAGCTGCTTTGAGAGCGACTGCAGCCCGAGGGCAATGCCCTGTGCGCCGCCGAACACGGCGATCACCGACGCCGGCGTGAAATCGAACAGCGACTCACGGCTGGCCTCGAAGGCCGCGGCGTCGCACATGCCGTTGCGCGCGATATCGCGTGCCAGACGTGCCGCCTGAAAGACACCGCCCAGGGCGACAGTACGATCGGCATCGGAGTATTGTGTCATGGGGTCTGCTCGATAATGGCACCCCCCAGGCAGCACTCGCCGTCGTACAAAACGACTGACTGGCCCGGGGTGATGGCACGCTGCGGCTGATCGAACTGAATTCGCAAGGTCGCGTCATCGACAGCTACGCTGCAGGGCTGCAGCGGTTGTCGATGGCGGCAGCGGGCTGTACAGCGAAACTGTCGCGCCGGCGCGCTGCCACTGATCCAGTGCGGTTGTCGCGCGGTCAATTGATCTTGATACAGGAGGCGATTGTCATGTCCCTGGGCCACTGTCAATACATTGCGCCCGAGATCTTTGTCGACGACATACCAGGGGTCATCCGACGCATCTGCCATTCCGCCGAGGCCGAGGCCGTGGCGCTGCCCCTGGGTGTAGTACATCAGCCCCTGGTGGCGACCGATCACCCGGCCATCGTCCGTCTCGATATCGCCCGGATTCGCTGGCAGATAGCGCGCCAGGAAGTCCCGGAAACGGCGCTCGCCGATAAAGCAGATACCGGTGCTGTCCTTCTTCTTGTGATTCGGAAAACTCGCTTTCTCCGCTAGCCCGCGCACCTGCGATTTCACCATGTCGTGCAGTGGGAAGAGACTATGGCGCAATGCGTGCTGTCCCAGCATGTAGAGAAAATAGGTCTGATCCTTGCGCTCGTCGTGCGCGCGCAGTAGCTGGCAGCCGGAATCTGCGCAGCGCAGACCGGCGTAGTGACCGGTCGCAATCCGATCGGCGCCGAGCTGCAATGCGTAGTCCAAAAAGGCCTTGAATTTGATCTCACGATTGCACAGCACATCGGGATTCGGGGTGCGGCCAGCGCGATACTCATCGAGGAAATAGGCAAATACGCGATCCCAGTACTCTGTAGCGAAATTGACCGTATGCAGCGGAATCGCGAGCAGGTCGGCGACGGCCTGCGCGTCGGCCAGGTCCTCTGCCGCGCTGCAATAGTCCTCACTGTCATCCTCCTCCCAGTTCTTCATGAACAGCCCTTCGACCGCCCAACCCCGCTCGAGCAGCCGCAGCGCGGCGACCGAGGAATCCACCCCGCCCGACAGGCCGACGATCACCTTACCCGCGCTCATGAAGGCCCGACCGCTGAGTGCGCCCAGGCGGCCAGAGCCGCCGGCCGGGGAGGTTGCAGGGACCTAGGAGATAACTGACCATTACAAGGTTCGGGGACTTCACGTCAGGGCATGCAGGGCATCCAGCCCCAGGGGCGGTCGTCGCAGCGTGTCGTGGATACACCGCAGGACTAGGGGGCTGCGGGTCGGCAGTGTTCCGCTTGTGATCTCATCGACCGAGAGCCAGTGGGTCGCATGGATGTCCGGGTCCAGCACCGAGCCCGGCAGCGGCGCACTGACGCTGCCGCAGAAGCAGAAACGCAGGAAACTGCGTTCGGTGTCAGGCACTGTCCACTGGTAGACGCCGACCAGCCCGGTGGGCGTGAATCGGCGCCCCGTTTCCTCCCGAACCTCGCGTTGCACGGCATCCAGCAGCCTCTCGCCGAACTCGAGGTGGCCTGCCGGTTGGTTGATGACCGCATGGCCCTCGGGTCTTTCCTCGACCATCAGGTAGCGATCCTGCTCGCGGATCACGGCGGCAACAGTCACAGCGGGGGCCCAACGCATGCTGGCAGTCTATCAACTTCCGTGTCGTCGGGGACGTGAAACGGGCTTGGGGGCGTGCGGGCGGGCCTTCACAGGGTCCGCCGACCGTCTGAGTTCTCACCATTCGCCAGGCTGCAATGAATCCCGCCCCCAGCCAGTGCTAGAATCCAGACTTTCAACAGACCCATAGCGGACGGTTTCCATCCATGGCATTCGACAAAATCCAGGTACCGGCAGACGGTGAAAAAATAGCGGTCAACGCGGACTACTCATTGAACGTCCCGGATCGTCCGATTATTCCCTTCATCGAAGGCGATGGCATTGGGGTCGACATCAGCCCGGTGATGATCAAGGTTGTCGACGCAGCGGTAGCCAAGGCCTACGGCGGGCAGCGCAGGATTGCCTGGATGGAGATCTATGCCGGTGAAAAATCTACCCGTCTCTACGGCGAGGGTGTCTGGCTGCCGGAGGAGACGCTGACGGCGGTTAAGGACTATGTGGTGTCCATCAAGGGACCGCTGACCACCCCGGTCGGCGGCGGGATTCGATCATTGAACGTCACCCTGCGTCAGGAGCTGGATCTGTACGTCTGCCTGCGACCGGTGCGTTATTTCGAGGGCACGCCCAGCCCGTTGCGGCATCCGGAGCACACTGACATGGTGATCTTCCGCGAAAACTCGGAAGACATCTACGCTGGCGTCGAATGGCAGTCGGGCAGCGCGGAGGCAAAGAAGGTCATTGATTTCCTGATCAACGAGATGGGTGTGACCAAGATCCGTTTCCCCGAGACCTCCGGGATCGGCGTCAAACCGGTGTCCAGCGAGGGCACGAAGCGCCTGGTGCGCAAGGCGATACAGTATGCGATCGACAACGGCCGCGATTCAGTGACCCTGGTGCACAAGGGCAACATCATGAAGTTCACCGAGGGCGCCTTCAAGGAGTGGGGATACGAACTCGCCAAGGAGGAATTCGGGGCGGTAGAACTCGATGGCGGCCCCTGGTGCACCTTGAAGAGCCCCAAGAACGGACGCGACATCGCGATTAAGGATGTCATTGCAGATGCCTTCCTGCAGCAGATCCTGCTCCGGCCCAAAGAGTACGATGTCATCGCGACGCTCAACCTGAACGGCGACTATGTCTCCGATGCGCTTGCCGCGCAGGTGGGTGGCATCGGGATTGCGCCCGGCGCGAATCTCTCCGATTCGGTGGCAATGTTCGAGGCGACGCATGGTACGGCGCCCAAGTACGCTGGCCAGGACAAGGTCAATCCGGGCTCGCTGATCCTCTCTGCAGAGATGATGCTGCGCCATATGGGCTGGGTCGAGGCCGCTGATCTCATCGTCGGCGCCATGGGCAGGGCCATCGGCGCAAAGACGGTCACCTACGATTTTGAACGCCTCATGGACGGTGCCACCTTGTTGAGTTGTTCCGAATTTGGTGACGCCATGATTGCCAAGATGGAATAGGCAACGCGAAAAAAAGCCTGCCAGCCGGCAGGCCCATTGCACACGCGCCGCTGGGGGCATCCAACTGCCTACATGGCAGCTGCGGCGGTATGCAAGTTTTGCGCGTGCAGTCCCTTCGGGCCCTGCTCGACCTCGAACTCGACACGCTGGCCTTCCTTGAGGGTCCTGTATCCTTCCATCTCGATTGCGGAAAAATGGACGAAGACGTCTTGTTCGCCGTCGTCCGGGGTTACGAAGCCGTATCCCTTAGCATTGTTGAACCACTTAACGATACCGGTGGCCATAGGCACTCCTCCAACAGATTTTCTACCACTTTGGTGCTTGCTTTTGAGTTGTGTGGCCACAATACAGTCGATGGCCAGCAAGGCATTGATTTATCTGCACCAAAATTGAGTATATCGGTACACGAAAAATGGTCAACAAAACTTAATGTAGTTTATTATTAAAGGCAATAAACAAATGCTTAAATTGATTCAATAACAAGAGTTTAATCGACAAATATAAAGGGATTTCCTTGACGTGCTTTCGACGCTTTTTGCCTCGTGCTGGTGCTTTTCGCCCTGTGTCTGGCGCAGATTTGCACAACAGCGGTGCCACGTTGCGTTCGGATCCGGGCCTCGCCGATTACCGCGCGGCCATAGCGGGTGGAGGCAGGTGCGGCCACTGCTAAACTCCGCAAGGATGCAATAACAGTACGGCTGTTGGACTAGACTGTAGGCTGTAAAAAATGAGTACGGACAGCGAAAAAAACGGCGGGGATGGCGACGTCGCGGTAGAACGCGCACAGCCCAAACTGAAGCGCCCGCCGCTGTACAAGGTGTTGCTGTTGAACGATGACTACACTCCTATGGAGTTTGTCGTGCACGTCCTGGAACATTTTTTCGGAATGGACCGGGAAAAGGCGACCCAGGTCATGTTGCATGTCCACACCCGTGGAATGGGGGTATGCGGGGTGTTTTCGAAGGACGTCGCCGAGTCGAAGGTGGCGCAGGTAAACGACCATTCGCGGGCAAACCAGCATCCCCTGCTGTGTACGCTGGAAGAGGCCTGACAAAGGGAGGGAACCCCGGGTCCGAGTTAATGATCAGAGCGTGATACGCAAGCCGTAAACTGGAATCGAGAGCATGTTGAGCAAAGAGCTGGAATTTACCCTCAACCAGGCATTTAAAAGCGCCCGGGAAAAGCACCACGAGTTCATGACGATCGAGCATCTGCTGCTCGCGTTGTTGGACAATCCGGCGGCTGCCCAGGTGCTGCGCGCCTGTGGGGCCGACATCGAGGCCTTGCGCAGAGACCTTGACGGCTTCCTCGAGGAGACGACCCCGCTGATCCTCGATGACGACACCAGGGAGACCCAGCCGACCCTTGGATTCCAACGTGTCCTGCAGCGTGCGGTCTTCCACGTCCAGTCGTCGGAAAAGAAAGAGGTGACCGGCGCCAACGTGCTGGTCGCGATCTTCAGCGAACAGGAATCTCAAGCCGTATTCTTTCTCGACCGCCAGAACATCACGCGCCTGGACGTCGTCAATTACATCGCGCACGGCATCTCCAAGGTGCCGAGCGATGACGCCAACGAGCGCGGTAACGACGCCGACAGCGGCGAGGCGGAGACGGGCGAGAGCCGTCAAGAGAGTCCACTCGAAACCTATGCGAGCAACCTGAACGAACAGGCAAAGCGCGGCAAGATCGATCCGCTGATCGGTCGGCAGAGCGAAGTCGATCGCACCATCCAGATCCTGTGCCGGCGGCGTAAGAACAACCCGTTGTTTGTGGGCGAGGCCGGCGTCGGCAAGACCGCCATCGCCGAAGGGCTGGCGAAAAAAATCGTCGACGGCGATGTGCCGGAGGTGCTCGCCGGCTCGACGCTGTATGCGCTGGATATGGGCGGCCTGGTGGCCGGTACAAAATATCGCGGTGACTTCGAGAAACGCCTGAAGGCCGTGTTGGCTGATCTCAAGCGCCAGCCGCACGCGATCCTATTCATCGACGAGATCCACACCATCATCGGCGCCGGGGCGGCCTCCGGCGGTGTTATGGATGCGTCCAATCTGATCAAGCCGGTGTTGGCATCGGGCGACCTGCGCTGCATCGGTTCGACCACCTACCAGGAGTATCGCGGCATCTTCGAAAAAGACCGCGCGCTGGCGCGGCGCTTCCAAAAGATCGACATCAACGAGCCCACGGTCGAGGAGACCTTCCTGATCCTGAAGGGTCTGAAGACGCGCTTCGAGGACCACCACGAGATCAAGTACACGACCAAGGCGCTGCGCGCGGCGGCTGAACTGGCCGACAAGTACATCAACGACCGGCATATGCCGGATAAGGCCATCGACGTGATCGACGAGGCCGGTGCTGCCAACCAGCTGCTGCCGGCGTCTAAGCGCAAGAAGAGCGTCTCGGTTGCCGATATCGAGACCGTCGTCGCCAAGATCGCACGCATACCCCCGCGCAAGGTCTCGGCGACCGACACCGAGGCCTTGCGCAACCTCAAGCGCGACCTGGAGATGGTGGTATTCGGCCAGGAGGAGGCGATCGAGGCCCTGTCGTCGGCGATCCGCATGAATCGCTCCGGCCTGGGCACGGACCATCGGCCGGTAGGCAGCTTCCTATTCGCTGGACCGACGGGCGTCGGCAAGACCGAGGTGACGCGCCAGCTGGCGCGGGTGCTGGGTCTCGAGCTGATCCGCTTCGACATGTCGGAATACATGGAGCGACACACCGTCTCGCGCCTGATCGGTGCGCCGCCCGGCTATGTGGGGTTTGATCAGGGCGGCCTGCTCACCGAAGAGATCAACAAGCATCCACACTCGGTGCTGTTGTTGGACGAGATCGAAAAGGCCCACCCGGACGTATTCAATCTGTTGCTGCAGGTCATGGACCACGGCACGCTGACGGACAATAACGGGCGAAAGGCTGATTTCCGCAACGTGATCGTCGTGATGACCACCAATGCGGGGGCCAGCGAGGCGGCGCGGGCCTCGATCGGATTTGCAACCCAGGACCACAGCACGGACGCGATGGCGGCCATCCGCAAGTTCTTCACGCCCGAATTCCGCAATCGCTTGGATGCGATCATCCAGTTCAATGGCCTGGACAAGGCCACGATCCTCAACGTGGTCGACAAGTTCCTGTTTGAACTCGAGCAGCAGCTCGAAGAGAAGCATGTGTCGATCTCGGTGGGTAGCGAGGTCCGCGAGTGGCTGGCGGACCGCGGGTACGACCCACAGATGGGTGCCCGTCCGATGGCGCGCGTGATCCAGGATCGGATCAAGAAACCGATGGCGGAAGAACTCCTGTTCGGCCGACTCTCGCAGGGCGGCAAGGTGCGGGTGGAGCTAGCCGACGGGGAGCTCGAGTTCGAGTACGAAGAGGCAGCCGTTCACTGACACGCGCGGCGCTTTCAAGAACAGCGGCTTGAATGACGGGTTGTTTCGCAACCCTTTCGGAGATGGCCGGGGATCTCAGCGCTCGCGGTAGACGATGCGCCCTTTGCTCAAATCGTAGGGAGTGAGTTCCACTTTCACCTTATCGCCGGTCAGTATGCGGATGTAGTGCTTGCGCATCTTGCCGGAGATGTGTGCGGTCACCACGTGACCGTTCTCCAGCTCCACTCGAAACATCGTGTTGGGCAGCGTGTCGACCACAGTACCCTCCATTTCGATTACGTCTTCTTTCGCCATTCATCCTGTCCAGATTACCGCAGCGCTGCCACCGCGCTGCTTAAGAGGCGCCGGAGTATAGCAAAGGCACCTGCGCGCAGGAAACGTTCAGTCGGGTAGGGGATCGTCCAGGCCAAGTCGGCGCCATCTGCCGCCATAGCAAAGCTCAATCGGCCGAAACTCGGTCTTGTAGGCCATCTTGCGGCAGTCGCGAACCCAGTAGCCGAGATACAGGTAGGGCAGTCCGCGGCGGCGCGCCAGGTCTATCTGACTGAGGATGGCGAAGGTCCCGAGGGATCGCTGCGCCAGGTCGGGATCGAAGAACGTATACACCGCGGACAGTCCGTCGGGCAGCACATCGGTGACCGCAACGGCCACCAATTCGCCAGCCCGCGAAAATTCGAGGAAGCGGGTGTCACACCAGTCGGCGCGCAGGAACCCGAGGTATTCTGCCGGCGAGGCGTTGGCCATGTCGCCGTCCTGGTGGCGTGCGCGCGTATAGGCCTGGTAGAGATCATAGTGTGCATGATTGAACTTCGCGGCATGCTCGTGCAGCGCAATGTCGTGGTTGCTGCGCAGTATCCGGCGGTGTTTACGTCGCAACGCGAAGCTGTCGACCGGTATGCGCACCGAGACGCACTGACTGCAGTCCTCGCAGCGCGGCGCATACACCACGCGGCCGCTGCGGCGAAAACCATAGCGCAGGAGTTCGCCGTAGGTGCGCATGTCCATCGGCTGTGCAGGATCGGCGAACAGCGTGTTGCTCTGCCTGTCGGGCAGATAACTGCAGGGATGGGGCGCGGAAAGGTACAGCGGCAGATGTCGCTTGGAACGGTTCATGCTGCCCAACGTAGTGCATCGGCCCGGCAGCGTGGCAGGGCACCCAGCGGTGTTGCCGGGCCCTCGAGGGCCTGTTCGAGCGTCTGCTGAAACAGCGCGCGACTGATCTCGCGCGCACCGAGGCTCGCCAGGTGATCGGTGTAGATCTGACAGTCGATGAGACGCAACGGCAGCGCCTCGGCGATCTCCACCAGCATGGCCATGGCGACCTTGGAGGCGTCCGTCTGGCGACTGAACATCGATTCGCCGAAAAACACCTCGCCGAGCCCAATCCCGTACAGACCGCCGACGAGCTCCTCGTTCAGCCACACCTCGATGGAGTGCGCATGGCCGCTGCGGTGAAGCACCTCGTACGCAGCAACCATCTCTGCGATCAGCCAGCTGCCCGGCTGTCCGTCGCGCGGTGCGGCGCAGGCGCGAATCACGCGGCCGAAGGCCTGATCGACGCTCAATTCGAAGCCTCGCCGACGCATGGACCGGCGCAGGCTGCGTGACACATGAAAATCGGCTGGGTACAGCACCATGCGTGGCGCCGGACTCCACCATAGGATCGGCTGGCCGGCACTGTACCAGGGGAAAATGCCGTGCCGGTAGGCGTTGAGCACGCGCGTCTCCGACAGATCGCCGCCGACGGCGAGCAGGCCGTTGGGCTCCGTCTCGGCGAGCAGCGGGTCGGGGAAACCGATGTCCGGAGGGGTGCCGTCGAGGTCAAAGATCACTTCATTTCATCAGCCCGATACGGGCTGTGGCTTTGCATCTCTTGAACGTATTCATGCATGCCGGCGCGTTCATAGTCCAGGTGTTTTGCGATTGCCTCGCGGAACCTTTCATCGGCCAGCCAATGCGCGGACAGGGTCTCGGTCGGCAAGAAACCGCGTGCGACCTTGTGCTCGCCCTGGGCTCCCGGCTCGAAACGCGCCAGGCCGTGGCGGATGCAGTAGTCGAGCCCCTGGTAGTAGCAGGCCTCGAAATGCAGCATGTCGAAATGCTCGCTGGTCCCCCAGTGGCGCCCGTACAGGGTATCCGTGCCGACCAGGCAAAAGGCCGCGGCGACCGGCCGGCCGTCCGACTCGGCCATCACCAGCAGCACGCCCTCGGGCATGCTCCGAGCGATCGCCCGGAAGAACCCCAGTGACAGCGTCGGGATACCGCCGCGGCGATGAAAGGTGGACTCGTAGAGCGCATGGAAGATCGCCCAGTCGGCAGCGCTGGCGCTGTTGCCGTCGAGCAGACGAAAGGCCACGCCGGCCTCGGCGACGCGGCGGCGTTCCTTGCGAATGCTCTTGCGCTTGGCCGAGGTCAGGGTGGCCAGGAAGGCATCGAAGTCTTCATAGCCCCGGTTTTCCCAATGGAACTGGCAGCCGACGCGGCGCAGCAGGCCCTTGTGCTCCATGGCCGCGGTCTCCAGCGGTGTCGTGAACAGCCAGTGCAATGACGAGACGCCGGTCTGTCGCGCCAGCTCGAGGCCGGCGGCCATCAGCAGGTCTCGGGCGTTGTCAGGTGCGTCCGGGTGGCACAGCAGCTTGGGTCCCGTGGCCGGCGTGTAGGGCGACGCGCCGACCAGCTTCGGGTAGTACGAGAGACCGCTGCGCTCATAGGCATCGGCCCAGGCCCAATCGAAGACGAACTCGCCGTAGGAATTGAACTTGAGATACAGCGGGGCGGCCGCCAGCAGACGCCCCTCGGTATTCCAGAGCGTGAGATGCCGGGGCAGCCAGCCATAGCGTTCACCCAGGCAATCCTCCGTCTCAAGTGCGGCCAGGAACTCGTGACGCAGAAAAGGGTAGTCTGCACCACCCAGCGTGTTCCACGCAGCGGCATCGATGGCCGCGATATCCTCGATCACCTTCAGGCGCACGGCTGAACCCGACTGCTGCTCGCTCGACGTCGTCATGCCACGACGCTAGGTCGTGGCGCCACGCCGGTCAAGGGTAGAAAACGCAGGGGGAAACCGCAGTTACCGCAACAGGAAGTCAGAGAGATACGGGCTAGTTGCCGGTCTTCTCGAGGGCGTCGAGATATTTCTCGGCGTCCAGCGCCGCCATGCAGCCGCTGCCGGCCGAGGTGATAGCCTGGCGGTAGACATGGTCCATGACATCGCCGGCTGCGTACACCCCCTCCACCGAGGTCGCGGTCGCGTTGCCCTCGGTACCGCTCTTGACCTTGATGTAGCCGCCGGCCATGTCGAGCTGGCCCTCGAAGATGTCGGTATTCGGCTTGTGGCCGATGGCGATGAACAGACCGTGGACGTCGATATCGCGGGTGCTGTCATCCTTGGTGCTCTTGATGCGGATGCCGGTAACGCCGCTGTCATCGCCAAGCACCTCGTCCAGCGTGCTGTTCCAGGCGAGCGTGACATTGCCCTTCTCCGCCTTGTCGAACAGCTGTTTCTGCAGGATTTTCTCGGCGCGCAATGCGTCCCGGCGGTGCACCAGGGTGACCTCCGAGGCGATGTTGGACAGATACAGGGCCTCTTCGACCGCGGTGTTGCCGCCGCCGATCACCGCTACCTTCTGATTGCGGTAAAAAAAACCGTCACAGGTCGCGCAGGCGGATACGCCCTTGCCCTTGAAGGCCTCCTCCGAGGGCAGGCCGAGATATTGGGCCGATGCGCCGGTGGCGATGATCAGGGCGTCGCAGCTGTAGCGCTGGCTGTCGCCCTGGAGCTGAAACGGGCGCTGGCTGAGGTCGACCGAGGTTATGTGGTCGAAGATGATCTCGGTCTCGAAACGCTCGGCGTGAGCCTGCATGCGCGTCATCAGGTCTGGGCCCTGGACGCCGTCGTTGTCGCCGGGCCAGTTGTCGACATCGGTAGTCGTCATCAACTGTCCGCCCTGTTCCATCCCGGTGACCAGGACCGGGCTGAGGTTGGCGCGGGCCGCGTAGACCGCAGCGGAATAACCGGCTGGACCGGATCCCAGGATCAGCAGCCGGCAGTGCTTGACGTCGCTCATGCGGAAATCTCCTGTAATCGAATGACCTCGGCACCCGCTGCCAGGGGGTCGCGCGGGATGACGCAGGCTTCGGGCGCGACATACTATAGGCAACCGGGTATGGAGGTAAAACCATGAGTTTGCGGGTTGGCGTACCGAAAGAAACGAAACCCATGGAGGGTCGGATCGCATTGACGCCGGACGCGGTCGGCGAACTGGTCCGGCGCGGTAATGAGGTCGCCGTCCAGTGTGACGCCGGGCGCGGTAGCGGTTACCTGGACAGCGCCTATCAGGCGGTCGGTGCGCAGCTGCTGCCCGATGCCGACGCGCTGTACGCCTGGGCGCAGCTGGTGGTCAAGGTCAAAGAACCGGTCGGCGACGAGATCGACCGGCTGCGCAGCGACCACCTGCTGTTCAGCTATCTGCATCTGGCGGCCGCCCCGGAACTCACGCGGCGGCTGTGTGCTATCGGCCTCACCGCGGTGGCCTTCGAGACCGTGGTGGATCAGGGCCGTCTGCCGATTCTGGCGCCGATGAGCGATATTGCCGGGCGCATTGCGGTTCAGGTGGGTACGCACCTGCTGCATACCCCGCAGGGCGGCAAGGGCATCCTGCTCGGCGGCCTGGCGAGTGTGGCGCGCGGCAATGTCGTCGTGC
>JBATKF010000045.1:0-3018 GCA_049669185.1 Sedimenticolaceae bacterium
CAATACCTCGTCCTCATTGATCTGGGTCGACACCAGTTGGGCCGCGACGACAGTGTCGTCGCTCAATTCGTTGAACAGGTTGCTGACCAGCATGGTCTTTCCGGTACCGATGCCGCCGGTGATGACGATGAAGCCCTCCCCCTGGCGAAGACCATACCGGAGATAGGCCATGGCACGATTGTGGCCCGCGCTATTGAAAAAGAATCGCGCGTCCGGGCTCAGCTGAAACGGCTTGCCGGAAAGACTATAGAAGGTTTCATACATCTTTGGTCACAGCAGATTCGTTCTGAGTGTCAGTCCGATTCGGCGTTCGTCGTATTCGTCATCATCGTCGTCCGACTTCTGTTCACGATACAGGACGAACAATGATGCGCTCGAGCGGCGCGAGAACTGTTTGCTCAGAGAAAAGGAGGCATCGTAGTTCGTACTGTCGTCGTCATCGTCGTTGTCGCCCGTAAAGTGCGTAATGCTGGACGATACGGACGCATCGTAACCTGACCCCAGGCGTCGAGTGGCCCTGAGAGTCATGCCGTAGGAATCCTGATCATCGTCTGACACCTCATATTCGCGCTGCGAGAAAGTGCCCGTCAGAGAGACGGTAGTACGCAAGCCGGTAGCAGCGACGATCGCGCTGATTCGGTTATTGATAAAATCTTCATCCGTGTCGTCCAGCTGCGGGATATTCGCAATCAACGGCGCCCCAGTATCGGGGTCGGTGATGGGTTCTCCGGTATCATCCACAAGGAAAAAGAACGAATCGACGAGCTGCTGGTTCCGCCTGTTGTCGAGGCTGCGAGAGGCGTTCAGGCCAAAGCGCGTGCGTTTCGACCGATGATTCACTGCAGCCGACCATGTGCTGCCGTAATAGCGCTGACCATAGCTCGCATCCACTGAGGTGCGAGGATTCGGTGTCCAGGTGCCACCCACGTCCCAGATGACGCCACTTGTGTCGCCGCGATCTGAGTCTACGGAGTTGTCCTCATAACCAGCGTTGCCACGCGCCCGAAAATGAGAATCCAGGCGATAACTCAGCCCCGCGGTAGCGTTGGTAAACCTATCGTTGCTCCGGTCCTCGTAATGGACCTTCCGGTGGGTGGCCTGCAGTCTCCAGCCCGTCGCGCCGAAATAGCGACCGTTCTGCACCGCGGCGTTCAACGTGTAGGACGCAGAATCGCTACTTCCACCGTCATCACTGTCGTTGCCACCCGAGTAGGTCACGTAATCGAAAACATTATTGCTAACGAAATCGGCGTAGCGATTGATACGATGCCGGTATTCAGGGAGCACACTGACTGAGTAGCTTTGTTGTCCCTGATCGTTAAAATTGATCGAATCGGTCTGCCCGGACGAGGCCCGGTCACCCAGTAGCCTTGCACTGGCATTGGCGCCAACGAAAAACCGGTTCCGCACCACCTCTGTTCGGCTGGTCGCGAGCAGACTGTGGGTCAGGGCCTTTGGATCTGTACTGCCGGTACCAACGGCCAAGGTCGGTGAATAATTCACGTCGGCCGTTACCCGCCCACCCCGGCCCGAGACGACCCAGCGTGGACTGAGCTCGAATACGACCCCACTCTCCGAATCGTCGCCATTGCGATCCACGGCGGTGGTCGTAAACGCGATGTCATCCGTCACCTTCCAGTCACCAGAAAGTGCAGAAAACGGCAGAGCCGCGATGGTAACAAGCACGACCGCAAACGGCGCCGTGTGCAGAGGAAAGATTGAGCTTGAGCGAGCGGGAGGCTGTGGCGCTGGACTACCGTTCTTCATTGCCATACCCATAGCCATAGCCATAGCCATAGCCATAGCCATATCCGTACCCGTAGCCGTACTTGCCAATAAACAGGTCGGGTTTGCACTTGTTCAGGATGAGCGAAAGGCTGTCTGTTGAACCGAGTCGCGATACCGCATCCTGCACGAGAAACTGTGGGGTCACCGCCGATTCGACGACCAGGCATATCTGCCCCATCTGTTCTGCAAGAACACTAGCCTCGCTGGTAGCAAGTAGCGGTGGAGAATCAAACAAAACCACCCGGTCGGAGTAGCGCAGCGCGAGTTCGTCGAGCAAGAGGCGCATGGTATTGCTCGCGAGCAGCTCCGTCGAGCGCCGATGGCGCCCACCCGCCGGCAAGATTGAAAACTTTGGGATATCTGTCTTCACCAGAAGATCCCCAAGGTTCAGTTTGTCATCCAGGAGGCGATCCGTCAGCCCGGGCAGATTGTTGACCCGCAACAGTCGCGACAGGCCCGGTTTGGCGAGGTCTGCATCGACCAGCAACACCGTGCGATCCATCTCCATCGCAATCGATATCGCCAAATTCAGAGAGCTGAAGGTCTTGCCCTCGCCCTCGACCGAACTTGTCACCATAATCAGGTTGCGGTGTGCCGTATCTTCGCCGCCTTGCCCAAACGCACGAGTGAGCAACGGACGCTTTATCATCCGGTATTCTTCTGCCGTCCGGCTCCGATCCGAATCGCCCGACAATACGCCTTCGAGATTCAGCGCTTGCAGCGAGACCGAGGGTACGCCCGGGCCTACGACACTGTCTGTTATTCCGCCATCGATCCCCGGCTCGTACCCCGGCGCATCTGCGGTCGTAGGTGAGGGTGCCCCTGTGGATTCATTCGAACCAACCGCCGTGTCTAACGTATCGTCCGGCGTCGGTGTGGCGTGCCTGAATTCGACATCCGGTACTGAGACGGCTGTGGCATCTGCGGGCGCAGCGGGATCACTTTCCTTGGCTTGATCAGGTCTCTTGGCCGGGACAGGGCTGTCCAGCTTCCCCATCATTTTGTCGACGGCTTTTTCTATGATGCTCATATTTGCTACGTCAAATTCAACGACTGGGCCAGACGTGGCAACAGCTCGAGTTGGAATTGGAAGAGCGCGATTACCACGCCAAAGGTCAGCAGCAGCCCGCTCAAGCTCAACACAAAACTCACATTCCTGACCTTGCGTGCGCGAACCTGATCTGAGGTCCAGACCATGTTGACGCTACCGAGGACCGGCAGGCCGAGCGT
>JBATKF010000046.1:0-5517 GCA_049669185.1 Sedimenticolaceae bacterium
GATCAGGTCCGACCGAAGCTACCTGTTGACTGGCGGTTTCGGCGCACTTGGGCAGCTGGTCCTGGACTGGCTGGTAGAAAGTGGTGCCCGCCACCTGAGCCTTCTGGGGCGCCGTCCACCGTCAGAACAGACACAGGTTCTCCTCGATCAGTACTCAGCCGACGGTGTGCAAATTCGCTGCGTCGCATGCGATGTGTCTCAGTATGATGCGCTGGCCGAGGTTTTCTGTGCCTTCGGCAATGAACTACCGGCATTGGCCGGTGTTGTGCACACTGCGGGCGTGCTCGATGACGGAGCCGTGCTGAAGCTGGATGCCCAACGCCTCAGCAACGTCATGCCTGCCAAGGCCCTGGGTGCCTGGAATCTGCATCGTCTGACGCGGGATTCTTCGCTCGACTTCAGCGTGTATTTCTCTTCAGCCACTACCCTGCTCGGCTCGCGTGGACAAGGCAACTACTCGGCCGCCAACGCGTTCCTCGACGGCCTGGCGCGCTACCGACGCGCACGCGGGCTACCAGGTCTGAGTATCAGCTGGGGACCCTGGGGCGAATTGGGCATGGCGGCACAGCTGAACGATGTCGGTAAGCGCCGTATGTACGATATTGGCTGGGCACCGCTGTCCAACAAGGCCGGGATCGGCATGCTGGCGCAACTTATCAACAGCGACATGCCGCAGGCCGGCGTATTGCCGCTGACCTGGTCGCTATTCCTGGCGCAATTTGGCGATCGCCCGGCACCCGCTTATTTCAGTGATGTGATGCCACGACACGAGCAGGCAGCCGAGTCGGCGACCGACGCGACACCGTCCGCAAAAATACGTGAACAATTGTTGGCCGCGCCCGCTGATCAGCGCATGCAATTGTTGCAAAAGTTCCTCGGCAATGCTATCGCCCAGGTGGTCGGCATCGCGGTATCGCAGGCACCCGCTGCCGATGCTGCGCTCCGAGACGTCGGCATGGACTCGCTGATGCACATGGAGTTGCGCAACAAAATCAATGCTGCGCTAAAAATCAACATGCCGATCGCGGAACTGATAGGTAGCGAAACAATCGTCGATATGGCCAAACAGTTGATCACACACCTCGCGGCCAGTTCGGTTGTCCCAGACCAAGAGATCGGCGGCGAAGACAGCGCCGAATTTGAAGATTTCACGTTATGACCAGGATCGAGCAGTTATTGATGGATCTGGCAGCTCAGGGGTTGAAGCTCTGGGTAGAGGATGGAAGTCTGCGCCTGCGCGCACCCAAAGGGGCGATGACCCTGACACTACGCGAGACTCTGGAGCAAAACAAGGCGGAGATCCTGGCGTTCCTGCAGCAATCGGCTGCCGGTAACGCGGTCGCTTCAGCAACTATTGACAGCATCGACCGTAGCAGTGCATTGCCACTGTCGTTTTCGCAGGAACGATTCTGGTTCTTGGGTCAGATGTACCCGGAAAGCCCAGTCAGCAATCTGCCAAATGGTTTCTGGCTCGACGGTGAGCTTGACGCCGATGCCCTGCGCGATAGCATCAACGACATCGTTGCCCGACACGAAACACTGCGCACTACATTCGTCCTTAGCGGTGAACAAGCGGCACAGGCAATTGCATCGGAGCTGAAGCTGCCGTTGGATGTGGAAGACCTGGGTTCGTTAACGCCACAGGAAAGTCTGCAACAGGCGTGCAGGCTCGCGGCAACCGAGGCGGCGACACCATTCGATCTAACCGCGGGGCCATTGCTCAGGTTGCGCCTGTTCCAGCTGACGACGATTCGCCACCTTTTCGTCTGGACCGTGCACCACATCGTTTCCGATGGGTGGTCATCAATGGTTTTCCTGCGCGAGTTGCAGGAGAACTATCAGGCTCGCATCAACGGCGGAATTGTAGAACGGCAAGCACTCCCGATCGATTTCGTCGATTACGCAGCCTGGGAGCGCGGCAGCGACCATCAGCAGGCCATCGCACCTCAAATTGAGTATTGGAAAACACAGCTCGGCAATCCGCTGCCACCTGTACTGGCACTGCCGGCTGACCGGCAGCGACCGGCCGTGGTCTCGTATCGCGGCGGCACCGTCGCGCTGTCGTTCTCTGCAGCACTGCGTGATGCCTTGACGGCATTAGCGCAATCCCGTGGCGCAACAGTATTCATGTTGCTGCTGGCTGCGTTCCAGGTGCTGTTGCACCATTTGTCCGGTCAAAACGATGTCGCTGTCGGCACGCCCATCGCTGGGCGCAACCGTCATGAGCTGGAAGAGCTGATCGGTTGCTTTATCAACACACTGGTCATTCGCGCCAGAATTGATGGCGACAACACCTTCAGTGACTTCCTCGCCCATATCAAACAACGCTGTGTAGAGGCCTACTCAAACCAGGACGTGCCTTTCGAACGACTGGTCCAGGAGCTCCAGCCTCAACGCAGTACGGCTCATTCGCCGATCTTCCAGGCGATGCTGATCCTGCACGTTCAGGATACGCGCAAAGTCGACACCTTCGGCGAAGTCCAGGTTACACCAGAGGACCTGCACAGCTGCACGTCCAAGTTCGATCTCACCATGGAGCTGCGCGAGACCGGCGACGGTCTGGATGGCTGGCTCGAATACAATAGCGATCTATTTGACGAGTCGACGGTTAAGCGCTTCGGTCGTTACTTTGGCTGCCTACTGGATGCGATTGCCGCTGATCCGGATACACCGATCAATCGATTGCCGCTGCTGGACGACGAGGACAGGCGCCAGTTGCTGATCGACTGGAACGCCACAGCGCGGGACTACGACACGACCCTGACGCTGCCGGCGCTGGTTACCGCGCAGATCGCCAGCACACCGGATGCCGTCGCGGTGCGCTTCGGGGATGTGGTCCTAAGCTACGCCGAGTTGGGTGCGCGTACCGATCGACTGGCCCGGGCGCTGCGGCACCAGAGTATCGGCCGCGAGACCCGGGTCGGGGTCTATCTGAACCGCTCGCAAGACATGCTGATCGCGGTGCTAGCCGTGCTCAAAGCTGGCGGCGCCTATGTCCCGCTAGACCCGCAATATCCGGCCGAGCGCCTGGCGTTCATGATGGAGGATGCCGGGCTCACGCTGCTGCTGACGGAGACCGCGTTGCGTACATCGACCGCGGATTACGCCGGTGCCGTGCTGTGTCTCGAAGATATCGATGCATCAGCGTCTGACAAGGTATCAGCTTCCCTGCCGACGCCCAGTACCGACGACCTGGCCTACGTGATCTACACCTCCGGTTCGACCGGGCTGCCCAAGGGGGTCGAGATCACCCATGGTGCCCTACTCAACTTCTTGCTGAGCATGCGCGAGCAACCCGGGCTGGCGTCCAACGACCGTCTGCTCGCGGTGACGACACTGTCGTTCGACATCGCCGCGCTGGAACTGTATCTGCCGCTGCTGGTCGGCGCCGAGGTCGTAATCGTCGATCGTGCGACTGCGGCCGACGGTCTACGGCTTGCCACGGAACTGTCGCACAGCCAGGCGACCGTGATGCAGGCCACACCCTCGACCTGGCGGATGCTGCTGGAGGCCGGTTGGCAAGGCGATGGCCGGCTGACGATCCTCAGCGGCGGGGAATCGCTGCCGCGTGAACTGGCAGAGCGATTGCTGACGCAGGGCGGCGAGCTGTGGAATCTGTACGGCCCGACCGAGACGACGATCTGGTCGACGGTGGATCGGGTCGCACCGGGCACCGGGCCGGTATTGGTGGGTCGCCCGATCGCCAATACCGAGATCTATATCCTCAATGAAGAGCAGCAGCCGGTGCCGATCGGCGTAACCGGGGAGCTGCTGATCGGTGGACACGGCCTGGCGCGCGGCTATCTGAACCGGGAGGCGCTGACCGCGGAGCGCTTCATACCGCATCCGTTCGACGCCACGCCGGGTGCCCGCCTGTACCGGACCGGCGACCTCGCGCGTTATCACGCCGACGGTGAGATAGAGGTGTTGGGCCGGATAGACCATCAGGTCAAGCTGCGCGGCTATCGCATCGAGTTGGGTGAGATCGAGGCGGTGTTGGCGGGACACCCGTCGGTGGCCGAGGTCGTGGTCGTAGTACCACCAGCGGCCGATGGCAGCGCGGGGACCCAGCTGGTGGCCTATGTGGTCGACCGGGACGATGCCCTGGCGGCGGAAGAACTGCGCGCACTGGCACGGCAACGGCTGCCGGAATACATGGTCCCGGCACATATCGTCCAGCTCGAGGCCATGCCGCAGACTGCGAACGAGAAGATCGATCGCAAGGCACTGCCCGTTGTAGAGGTGGCTACGATCCGCGGCGACAGTGTCTATCAGGCGCCACGGACCGAGACGCAACAGAAGCTGGCCGATATCTGGTCCGAGGTCCTCGGCCTCGAACAGGTCGGTATCAACGACAATTTCTTCGACCTCGGCGGCCATTCGCTGATGGCGGTCAAGCTATTCTCGCGCATCATCGCCGAGACCGGACGGCGGCTGCCGATGGCATCATTGTTCACGGCGCCAACCATTGCACTGCTGGCGGCAGAGATCGAGCACCACGATGCCGCTGCGGCTGCCCGCTGCCTGGTGCCAATCAACCCGCATGGCAATCGACCGGCACTCTACTGCATACACGGCGAGGGTGGTGAGGTCCTGTTCTACCGCCCGTTGTCGGAACACCTTGGTTCAGACCAGCCAGTGTACGGGCTGCAGGCCTACGGGCTGGACGGTGTCAACCCACCCGACACCTCGGTCGAAGCCATGACCGAACGCTACCTTGTCGAAGTGCGGGCGCAGCAGCCGCACGGGCCCTACCATATCGCCGGCCATTGCTTCGGCGCCCTGGTCGCTTTCGAGATGGCACAGCGATTGAAACAAGAGGGGGAAGAGGTCGCGCTGCTGGCACTACTGGATGGCGCAGGCCCGCCCGTCGATCGCACCCTGCGCGATTCGCTCGGTAATTTCGCTGCTGCGTTCACACGCGACCCGATTTGCCTGTTTAGATACCTGCTGAGGGTGGAGATGCCTTTTCGGCGCAAGCAGGCGGTCGAATGGTGGCAGGAAAGTCGTGTAAACGGAGAGAACGCGATGTCGGAGGCCTCTGACGACCCAATTCAGAGGGCCCTGGATGCCGTGGCCAGCGCAATCTCAACCGCTTACTGGGATTATCAACCGAGTCTCTATGATGGCAAGGTGGTCTGTTTCGTCAATAGCGATCGCAGTCTATTGAAATTCAACCGATGGGACGAATTCGCTCGCAAAGGTACTGAGACGATTTCGTTTGAGGGTGACGCACGCACCAGCTTCAATGAACCGTCGGTCGGTTACATGGCCGATGCACTACGCCGTTACATGGATGCGATGCTACGTCAGAACTGAACGGCGGAATCTTTTCTAGGTTCAACGCGATACAGGCCGTGGTCGACAAAAATCCAGCCCGATCCGCTGACCGCAACAGCACAGCTGTAGCCGACAGCAATCCGCGGTGTAAACAACTGCCAGGATTTTCCGGATGCTAACGAATCGCCTACCGAAAGTAACTCAGCAGGATGATCCGGATGCAGTGTAACTTCGAAC
>JBATKF010000047.1:0-1950 GCA_049669185.1 Sedimenticolaceae bacterium
GGCTGCGGATGGTCTCGAAGCGACCGGGCGCTGGGTCCGCCGATGGCCCGGCCGCGATCGCCACATCGATGGCCAGGCTCGCCTGCTCCGGGATGCACTCCTCGCGACACACCAGCCAGTCGACATCCGCGCCGATCCGCACGCTGTCGCCGGCACGCGCCAAACCATCCGGGTAGATTGGCACCAGCAGCGTCACGCTGTCTTCGTAGCCGTAGTTGGTCAGCGGGCCGACCGGAATGCGCGTCGGCAACGGCCACCGGATTTCCCCGGCGCGCCACCCTGCCGGCAGATGCCAGGTTACCTTGGGCGCCTCGCCCGAGTCGCCGGGATTGCGCCAGTAGACGTGCCAGTGAGGAATGAGATCGAAGCGCAGCCCAAGCCACAGCGTCTCACCCGGTGGCGTCGACGGTTGTTCGGCCTCGAGCGTCAGCTGCACATGCGGCGTGCTGGCGGCCGCGCCAGCCATCGCTGCGTTGCCCAGCGGCGTCAGCAGGCTCGCGACACAGCAGAGTAAGAAAATTCTGAACACGGTGTCTCCAGGCGCGCCTTCTGCACCTATGCGGTGCCTAAATGCATGCGGTCCACATACCGGTTTTCCTCGAGCGCAGGCGTAGGGTGCAGATCCAGGATCCGTCACCACCGCAGCGAGCGCTCGAGGTTTCTTGAGTGGCGGAGGTTACCGCGCGAGCGACCATCGGAGATCCATTGATTGCGCAGGGATTTACGCCATTCCTCTGGCCCCGCCCACCGATCAGTGCTTGCGAAATCGCAATGACCCGCTGGTGCTGTGCGCGTAATGTTGAATTGCACACGGCGAACGTTCTCACGGTCCCTGTGCGTTATCGGTCTCCTCCGATGTTGCCCCGCGCCCGCGCGGGGCCTTTTCATCGCCCTACTTGCTTGCGCTCAACTCTGTCATCCATAGCGGACAAGCCGACACGACCCCCGATAGCCTGCACATCTCACCCTAATGACGCCCGACCACGCGGCGCGTCTGCGTAAGTGGATCGTCAGGGCTTTCTCCGGTGGCTGGGCTGGGCTCGAGACAGCCGCAGGTATCAGCTAGACCGTCCGGTTTGATACTAGGATGATAAAAATGGCGTATCTGGTTCTGTTTTGTCCGTGAGCGTCGAGAGGTCTGCAGATGGGATAGCGTGCACCCCCGGCAAGGGCCGGGAGGCCGAAGAGCGCGGACAGAAGGCCGAGGCCATCTTGAGCGCCGCCGGTGAGCGCTTTCTGGCGTTGGGTTTTCAGGGCACCTCGATGGACGAGGTCGCGCAGCGCGCCGGGGTCTCCGAGCAGACCGTCTACAGCCACTTCGCCAGCAAGCAGGCCTTGTTCAAGGCCTGCATCCGCGCCAAGGCCGCGGGTTACGGCTTCGACGAGAAGACCGAGGTCGACGACTCGGACCTGCGCGTCGCGCTGTTGACCCTCACTCGCCGCTGCATCGACCCGCTGTTCGATCCCGAGGTGATAGCCATGCATCGGCTGGTGATGGGTGAGTCGGCCAGTCACCCGCGCATCGCCGAGTTGTTCTTCGATAGCGGGCCGCGACGCACCGAGGCCGCCGTCTGTGCCTTCTTGCAGGCCCAGGTCGCAAAGGGGCGACTGCAGATCGATCAGGGGCATCTGCGCTATGCAGCGATGCAGCTGCTGAATACCGCGGTCGGCATGTATCAGCTGCCGCTGTGGCTCGGACTGCGTGCATCGGTCGCGCAAGACGAGCTCGAGACGCATCTGCAGCGCGTGGTGGATGACTTTCTGCGCCTGTATCCCAGCAGCGCATGAGAGACGCGACGCAGCGGGCAGAGGCTGCCCGGCTGCTGCCCGATCGCAGGCCGCTCGGTCGCAGAGTCGGCCTGGCTATGACGAGCGCATCGTCTGGGTCGACGTGGAGACCTTCGCGGAGTCTCCTACCGCGACGGCGAGTTTCAGAAGGTCATTGACAAG
>JBATKF010000048.1:0-15994 GCA_049669185.1 Sedimenticolaceae bacterium
CGCCACGTACGGAGGGTACGCCGCAAGGCGGGCCGCTCAGTCCCTTGCTGTCAAACATCCTGCTGACGGATCTGGACCGGGAACTGGAGCGCCGGGGTCATGCCTTCTGCCGCTATGCCGACGACTGCAATATTTATGTCCGAAGCCAGCGTGCAGGCGAGCGGGTCCTGGCCAGTCTGACCCGGTTTCTCACGCAACGGCTCAAACTCAAGGTCAATACGGCCAAGAGTGCAGTAGCTTGCCCGTGGGAGCGGAAGTTTCTGGGCTACAGCCTGACATGGCACAAAGCCCCGAGACGTCGGATTGCGCCGAGCAGCCTGCAACGGCTGGAGCGGCGTGTCCGGGCGGTGCTCAAGGGTGCGAGAGGGCGGAGTCTGAGCAATACCATCCACGAACTCAACCCGTTACTGCGTGGCTGGGCGGCGTATTTCAAGCTGACCGAGACCAAGCGGGCATTGGAAGAATTGGATGGTTGGATCAGGCACAAGCTGCGCTGCATCTTGTGGCGGCAGTGGAAGCGGCCGTATACGCGGGCGCGCAAACTGATGCAGGCGGGACTGACGGAGCAGCGGGCTTTCCGCTCGGCCTTCAATCAAAGAGGGCCTTGGTGGAACAGTGGCGCGAGCCACATGAACCAAGCCTGCCGGAAGTCTTACTTTGATCGTTTGGGGCTGGTGTCGCTGCTCGATACCGTGCGACGACTTCAGTGTGTTTCATGAACCGCCGGATGCGGAACCGCATGTCCGGTGGTGTGAGAGGACGGCGGGGGTAACCCCGCCTCCTACTCGATTGCTTATGGGCGTTCCCTGCAATGACCTGCCGTTCCAAGGTTGCCTTCTTCCCAGACGCTTTTCAATAGCGTCGTTGCTTTGATCGTTCAACTTGTTCGATCAGCTCGGTTTGACATTCAGGCGAGCAGGTACTCCGTCGCGTGTTCTGTCCCGCGAGGAAGGTGTGACCACATATTTTGCAGACGCGTATCTCCTGATTCGTGTCACGGTGCTGCTGTTGTTGAGTCAAGGCTTTGCTCCTTTAGGGATCACCTCATCGGAAGCGCACAGCGATTCTCAGGTGACGCGATCGTATTTTTTTATGCCCACCCGCTTGGTCTTCAGATAGGCGCCGTTGAGTTTTTTGATCACCCGCAGGGCCGCATCATCCGGGCTGACGTCGATCAGGCCGTGACGCTCGGTCACCCCCATGCTGTCGGAGATTGACAGGATGCGGCAGCTTATGATCCGCGGCGGCGCAGAGAAAGGCATGCGAAACCACTTTTCCAAGACCCTGTTTACGAACGCCTTCAGATCCTTCCGCCGGGTCGCGTCGGCAATTCTCGGGATTATCAGCTGCATACCTGGGATAGACCTCGGCCCGGATGAGGACGTGAAAGATGGCTCCACGCAGGACATCCTTCGCGAGGCATTCATCAGTCGTTGTAAACTATGCGACGCGGTGGCTGTGCGCGACACATCCCACTCAAAAATATCGGAAGGTCCAACTGGGCGGGACGGCTGCTCTGCCCGCTGACCTTCCTGGGCACCACATTAACAGTTATCGCGCTGGAAGTATCAACTATCGCGTGCCAGGGGAGGCTGCGCTACGCCGGAAAGCCATCCACAGTCGTTTTTTGCTATCGATTGCAACGGTGGGGCTCTGGGTTTCCATGGCACGAAGATGACAAGGTGGCGCTATGGCGTTAGGGTATTTTCATTGCATAGCGCACCCTTCCCAATCAACGCTGCCACCCTGATGCAAGAGCATGCCCGAACAGCCTGCCCGTTCTGAGATCCTGCGCATCCTGCGCAAATCTTTTGCCACCGTGGAACGGGAATATTCAGGCCTGGATCTGACCGTGCGAGGCCAAATCCCCAGCGGCCTGGATGGTGTGCTCTACCGTAACGGGCCCGGGCGAATGGAGCGGGGCGGCCATGAGTACGGACATCTGTTCGATGGGGACGGACACATTTGCCGATTCGAGATTGCCGATGGCCGGGTACGCTACGGCAATCGGTTTGTGCGCACCTCCTACTTTGAGGATGAGGAGCAGGCCGGGCGCGTGCTCTATCGCTGCCTTGGCACGAATCGCCCGGGCGGGCTGCCAGCGAACTTCTTGCGCCTGAACTTCAAGAACGCAGCCAATACGCATGTAATCCTGCACGGCAAGCGGCTGCTGGCACTGTACGAGGGTGGCGCACCTTATGCCCTGGACCCGGTCAGTTTGAATACCGAAGGCATCTGGGACATCGGCGGCGCACTGCAAAATCCCTTCGAGATCTTCTCGCGATTTATGTCTCCGGTGCTGCCTTTCGCCGCGCATACGAGCGTCGACCCGGCGACCGGCGAATTGATCGGCTTCGGTCTGCTGCCGGGGCGACCAAATCGGCTCCTGACCTATCGGGTCGACGGGGAGGGGCGTTGTGTCGAGCGCCGGCATTTCGAGCTCGGCCGCAGCAGCTTCGTACACGATTTCTTGCTAACCGAGCACTGGATGCTGTTCCTGCTCCCCCAGTTGGACTATGGCATGGCCGGCGTGTTGTTCGGCTTTACCAGCGCCGCGGGCTCGATGGCCATGCACACGGAGCGGCCGATGCAGATCCTGATGGTGCCCCGAGACGGCGGCGAGCCGATCAGCTTCGAAACGATCTCGGGCTTTGCATTTCACTTTGCCGGCGGCGCGGAGCATCGGGACGGCACGTTGCACGCCAACCTGGTGCACCACAGCCGCCTTCCATCGCTGCAGAACGTTGAGGACCTGGTCGCCTCCGGCGAGGGCCTGGGCCGTCTGACACGACTCGATATCGACCCCGGGGCCGGTCGGACCCAGGCGATCCAACTGAGCGAACACGCGCACGAAATGCCTCGGATCGGCACCGATGACCGGCGGGTTTTCAGCTGCGGTGTACCCGCGGGCCGTGATCTGCCGTTCTACAGCGCGATCCTCGCAAGCGAACTCAGCGAGGATGGTCTTCCCGCGCAAACCCTGGTTCGCGATTTCTACCCCGACTTGCCGGGCGAGCCCGTGCCCGTCGAGGCCGACGGCGAGACCTGGCTGATGGTGCTGGTCTATCGGGCGCGCGAACACCGGACGGAGCTGGTGATCCTGCGTGCCGATGACCTCAGCACAGCAGCTGATGTCGAGTTGCCACATAGTCTGCCGCCGGGATTTCATGGGAGTTGGGTCGAGCGCGTTCACTGATTCGCCAAAATCACACCCGTAGGTGTTGGAAACCGCCCGATTCGGCATCTGTATGCCTTTGTCGGGTGCCAGAGAGATTTCGACCCGATTGCTCTCAAAGCAGCGGTTCAGGCAATTCGACCGGGAAATGCCTGTCAGAACTCCAGCGTCAGCATGGCCGCGACGCTATCGATGTGATCGTAGGGTTCGTCATCCTCGTTGGTCGCCAGCTCGTCTTTGAATTTCCCATGCAGGTACTCCAGCGTTAGGGCCGCATACTTGCTAATGCGCCAGTTCGCGGCAATGCCGTATCGCAGATGGGGCTCGTCTTCCAGCTCATCGCTGCCCTCGATACGCAGCGCCAGTTCGAAGTCCTCATCGAAAAAGGAGCGCGAAACTTCTGTGTTCCAGGCCCTGGGTCGGTCGCGATCGGCGTCCAGCTCGTCGAAGGATCTTGTCGCCCCAAGCACCTCGAGACTGGCCTGGTAGGGTTCCTGTGTCCACTGCACGTACGCGCTGATCGCCGCCACGCGTTTCTGGTAGCGGTTACCTTCGTCTTCAAGCGGGCGGCTGTCGGCGTCGGCGAGGTCGGTCTGATAACTCCATCCGACAGAACATTCAGGGCTGAGCTCGGCATCCATCGCCAGCACCCAGTTCCACTGTGGCGCACTCGTTCCGTTTTTCCTCGCGTCGCCGCTGTAGAGGGTAACGGAGAGATCGAGCGCCTCGTCCGGGCTATGCGAAACGATCAGGGCCTCATTGGCGCGCGTTTCGCCAAACTCGATCAGCGGGTCGCTGACAAAACGACTGAAATAGACGCCGAATGGGGTATAAAGTCTGCCGGCGGACAGCGCCCAGTCGTCTCTCTCAATGGCGACGAAGGCCTCATCGAATTTGGTAGTGCCTTCATTACTGTCGTACTCGATCACGGCCTCCATTTCGGCGAGCTCGAACAGATCGACCACCAGCCCCAATTGCACGGTGGTGACATCATAACGACCGCTGTCGTCATCCCGCCCACGGTCGATGTCGTAGTCTTCATAAGAGAACTCGACCTCAACCAGACCGTAGGCGGTCAGCCAGGGCGTTATCTCGGTCCTGCGGCCCGCCTCGCGTTTTTCTTCGGGCGTGGTGAAGAGGCGGGCATCGTCTTCCGAGGCATCGGGCGTCGTTTCGCCAGGATGAGTCTCGTTCGCATCCACTTCGGCGTCCTCTGCCGGCGCAGCGGCGGCGACTTGCAGCGACAAGCCAAATAACAGGACCGCGCCGATCAGTTGCATCAGGGATCGCCGTTTCGCTGTCTGTTCCCAAAATGGCATGTTGCGATGGCTGTAGCGAAGTCGGTGCCGATGAGATATGTCGAGTGCTCGCGCGCCGTGTATCAACCATAGCATCGGCCGAGAGGATGCGGCATCCGACAGATGTCCTACGGCAGCGGGTCATGCTCCATGCGTCCTACGGCTCGGCAATGTCCCTCCGCCCGTTGGTTGGCTTGGGCCGTGCAAACTCTGGAGCCATCATCCGCGCCTTCTGCAAACCCTTCCTTGAAACAACAGCTTAGCGTGACAGGCAATTGCCCTAGGACACGAGTTCAATAGAGTTGTGCGCGCGTCGGTGCTGTGCTTGGGCCAGACATACCGGACTTCTGCGAGAACAAACGCTCGATGAGCGCGTTTTCAATCTGGGGGCCGGTGAAAGGCCGGAAACCACCGGTTGACAACCCAAGGAGAAAGACGATGAGCGTACTGAACCGAACAAATGGCGTTAACGCCCTGGTCGCTGCGATAGCGGCGATCCTGGCGGTCCCCGCTATGGCCAGTAGGGATGATCACGACGACTCACGATCGGGGCGCAAGAGCTGTAGTACTCACGCCAACCTGCTCTTCCAGGCATGTAAGGCCGATCGTCAGGACGATTTTCTGGTCCACAAGGCCGATTGCCTTTATGTAACACCGAAGGAAGATCAGCAGTCGTGCCTCGCCGATGCCCGCGAGGAGTCCCGCGACAAGGGGGAAGAGTGCAGGGAGGTCTATCAGGCCCGGCGCAATGTCTGCGACCTGGTCGGAGAGCAGCGCTTCGATATCGAATTCGACCCGGCGGACTTCGTCCATCCGGACGATATCGGTTACGGCGTCGAACCGAACCCGTACTTTCCGCTGACCGCGGGTCATACGCAGGTGATCGTCGGCGGCGGCGAGGTCACGGTGGTGACGGCGACCGAAGAGGTGCGCTTTGTTGGTGAGGAGCCGGATGAGGATGATCTGGAGGGCGACAGCGATGCGCTCCCCTGCCGGGTGGTCCGCGACCTGGTGTTCGAGGAAAGTGAAGATGACGAAGACGGCACCGAGTATGACGCGGTCGAGGTGACCCAGGACTGGTATGCACAGCACCTGAACGGTGACGTGATCTACTGCGGCGAGAACACCTACGAGATCGAGGATGGTCTGATCGACAATACCGACGGCTCATTCGCCAACGGCACCGACCGTGCGCTCGCAGGCTTTCTGGTACGCGCGGATCCGGTGGTAGGAGAGGGTGACCGGCAGGAGATGGCGTCGGACGAGGCCGAGGATATAGTCGAGTATGTGAGTACCGCAGCCTCGCCGCCCCTGGAAGAAGGCGGAGAGGGCATGATTCGGTGCGACGATGCGTGTCTCAAGACTTACGAGCTCAATCCCCGAGATCCGGCTGTGGCCGAGTATAAGTACTATAAGCCGGGCATAGGCTTCGTCCTCGCGGTCAAGATCGACGAGGATCGCAAGCCGATCGGGGAGCGCGAGGAAGTCACCTGTGTCGGCGACTCGCTTGATGTCCTTGACCACCCAAGCTGTGGAATCGACGACCCCGAGGCGCTGAAGGATGCACTCTGCTTCTGGGCGCCGACGTTGTGTACTGACCAGTAGAATAGGACGGCGGTAGGAAAGGCGGGCGCGGTGCTTGCAGGCCGCGTCCGCCCACGCTGCGATCGCAAGACGCCGACTCGGCGACCGTGCGTCGCCACGCAAAGCCTCGAATGGTGGCAAAGATGCAAGAGATGAGAAACCCGTTGAAGCACTGGAGCAGCATCGCGGCGGTCGTGGCCGGCGGTGGGCTACTGATGGCGCTGGAGATCCTCGAAGACCCGAACATGACGTTCCTGGAGATCCTTTCCGAACTTATCCAGCCCGCCTTGATCGTGATCGTCGCCGTCGGCATGGTGCGACTTACCGATCAGGTGCGGCTGCAGCACGACAAGCAGCAGCTGCTGATCCGTGACCTGGAGTCAACGCGCATGGAGGGTCAACGGTGGCGGAGCGAAATGCGGGGGCTTTTGCAGGGCCTGAGTGAGGGTATTGACCGCCAGTTCGAGCATTGGGGTCTGACGATGGCGGAACGTGAAGTGGGGCTATTCATCCTCAAGGGCATGAGTTACAAGGAAATCGCCATTCTCCGCGACGTCAGCGAAAAGACCGTGCGACAGCAGGCGCATACGATCTTTCGTAAGGGCAAGTTGAGCGGCCGCGCCGCACTTTCCGCGTTCTTTCTGGAAGACCTGCTTGTCCCAGCGAGACCAGAGGGTTCCTGATCGATCTTTGCCGCAATAGATTGAGTGGGCTAGTCACTTCGCGCCGGCGCGGCCTGGGGGAAGGGTGTCTGGCTCTCCGGCATGGTCCAGACTACCAGCGCGATGGCGCCGATCAGGGCCACCAACTTGATGCCTTCCAGCAGATGCCTCGTCGTCTTCATCAAGCAAACTCCAGCCGGTCTTCGGTGGCCCGCGATGCCCGGGATTATCGCGGCGGCGTTTGACAGACGCGTGTCAGAACCTTTGCGTTTTGCCTATTGATTCATGGCAATCAACCGGGCCTTGCGGCGCCGATGGGTTGGGCTGGCTTGGGTTCCCCCGAGGCAGCATCTGCGTCGTCTGGAGCGGCCGTCGGCTCGTGGCGTTCCGCCTTGATCACAATGCCGAGCAGCGGATGATCCACATAGTGTAGCTCGCCGCTGCGCATGCGCCGATTGAGCTGGATTCGGTACAGCTGTCCAGAATTTGGATCCCGCAAGGCGAGATCCGTGTCCAGATGCAGGTAACGTCCCCGCGTCACCCTCAGCAGGCCGGTCAGTCGGCCACGGTCAATCCAAAGCCAGTTGTTGCTGTTGCGTCCGCCGGGGGTCTCGCGAAAGGCGATGTGCTCGTGCACGATCATGCCCTTTTTCTTCAGAGTAAAGGCAACGGGCTCGAGTGACTGGGCCGAGGCGGGCAGGGCGATCATGTCCAGGCTTTCGACGGCCAGCGTGGGATCGGGTTTGCCCGGGTCCTCCGGCCAGAATTGCTCCGCTGCACCATCGGGCCGCTCGAAGATCACGATCTCGAAGTCATAGACGTCGTCATCGGCCAGGCAGGTGGCGGGGATCGAAAGAAACAAGACCGCCAAGATCGCGCGGAGCATCCAGGCGGCATAGAGCGGTGAGTTCATGGGCATCGAGTTCACTGTATCCCGACCAATTGGTCAAGCACGGCCTTGACTGACTGCACGCGCTGCATCGGATCGGACAAGTCGGCGGTAAAGCGTAGCTTATCGCTGCCATCGAGCCTGAAGGCCTTGGGTTGAGTCTGAACCAGCTGGATGATTCGCGTCGGGTCGATCTTGGGTTCCGGATCGAAATGAATCTTGCCGCCTACCGGCCCCGCCTCGACCTTGCGGATACCGAAGGGCTGGGCGTGCAGCTTCAGTTCGGTCAGCGCAAACAGATTGAGCGCCGCCTCGGGCAGCAGGCCGAAACGATCGATCATCTCCACTTTGAGGTCACGCAGTTCTTCGGCTGACGCCGCTGACGCAATGCGTTTGTATTGAATCAGTCGGACGTGCACGTCCGGGAGGTAGTCGTCGGGCAACAGTGCGGGGATATGCAGGTCCACCTCGGTGCCATGATCGAGCGGCCGATCGAGTTCCGGCTGGCGACCTGCGCGAATCGCCTGTACCGCGCGCTCCAGCATTTCGGTGTAAAGGGTGAAGCCGATCTCGTGAATCTGGCCGCTTTGTTCATCGCCGAGTAGCTCGCCGGCACCGCGAATCTCCAGGTCATGGGTTGCCAGGGTGAATCCGGCACCCAGCTCCTCGAGCGATTCGATGGCCTCGAGGCGTTTACGAGCGTCGGCGGTCATCGCCTTTTCCGGCGGTGTGATCAGATAGGCGTAGGCGCGGTGGTGCGATCGGCCCACGCGCCCTCGCAGCTGGTGCAGTTGCGCCAAACCGAGCTTGTCGGCCCGATCGATGATGATGGTATTGGCACTGGGCACGTCGATGCCACTCTCGACAATGGTCGTGCAGACCAAAATGTTGAATCGCTGGTGATAGAAATCACGCATGATGCGTTCGAGCTCACGCTCACGCAGCTGACCATGGGCGAACTCGACCCTGGATCCGGGCACCAGCTCGGCAATGCGCTGTGCCGTTTTCTCGATGCTCGAGACTTCGTTGTGCAGCAGATAGACTTGGCCGCCGCGGTTGATCTCTCGCTGGCAGGCCTCGCGGATCAACACGGCGTTCCATTGACTGACGAAGGTCTTGATGGGATGGCGCGCAGCCGGCGGTGTGGCGATGATCGACAGGTCGCGAAGTCCCGACATCGCCATGTTCAGCGTGCGTGGGATCGGCGTGGCAGTGAGGGTCAGGATGTCGACCTCGGCACGTAGGGCCTTGAGCCGTTCCTTATGCCGCACGCCAAAGCGGTGTTCCTCGTCGATGATCACCAGCCCGAGATCTTTGAACTTGACGCCTTCGCCCAGCAGTTTGTGCGTGCCGATCACGATATCGATGCGTCCGTCGGACAGGCCCTTGAGCAACTGCGTCGTCTCTTTTGCCGAGCGAAAACGCGACAGGCTCTCGATCTTGATTGGCCAGTCGGCGAAACGATCGGCGAAGTTCTGGTAATGCTGTTGCGCCAATAGTGTGGTGGGCACCAGTAGCGCCACCTGTTTGCCGGCGCTCGCCGCGAAAAACGCGGCGCGCATCGCGACCTCGGTCTTACCGAAACCGACGTCGCCGCACACCACCCGGTCCATTGGCCGGCTGGAGGTCATATCGGCAACGATGGCATCGATGGCGTCAAGCTGGTCCGGGGTCTCTTCGAACTCGAAATCGGCAGCGAACTGACGGTAATCGTCGGCAGGCATCGGCAGGGCGTTGCCTTGACGGGCCTCGCGCCGGGCATGGATATCAAGCAGTTCCGCGGCTACGTCCCGCACCTTCTCTGCGGCCCGTTTGCGCGCCTTTTCCCATTGATCGCTGCCCAGCCGGTGCAGGGGTGCCGACTCCGGCGACGCGCCGGTATAGCGGCTGATGAGATTGAGCGAGGAGACCGGGACATACAATTTGTCGCCGCGCGCGTACTCCAGGGTAAGAAACTCGGTGCGCTGGCCGCTGACGTCGAGCGTCTGCAGGCCGAGGAAGCGTCCTACGCCGTGTTCCTCGTGCACCACCGGCGCGCCGATGCTGAGTTCGGCGAGATTGCGTACGATCTGATCGGCATCCTGGCCCCTGCGCCGCCGGCGCTGCTTCACGCGCTCGCCAAGCAGCAGTGCCTCTGGGATGGCCAGCAGGGCATCCTCGGTCAGCCAAAGGCCAGATTCCACCGGCGCCACGGTCACGCAGGGCGATGCATCGCCTGCGACGAATTCATGCCAGGATTCGCAGTAACTCGGGCGAATATCGAATCCGTGCAGGGTCTCGAGCAAGGCCTCGCGGCGCCCCGCGGTCTCGGCGATGAACAGCACGCGCGCCGCGGTCTTGTTCAGCGCCGTCCGCAACGCCTGTGCCGGGTCAGCCGCCTTTGCCTGGATACCGACCGGCGGGACCCGCTTGCAGGGAAGGTCGAAACAGTCTGCTGCCGGCGACGCACAGTCGGTACTCCCCGCCTGCAGCTCGATGCGGCTATATCGGTCGAGATTCTTCAGCAGCTCGTCGGGTTGGAGATAGAGCACCGATGGCGCCAGCAGAGGCCGTTCGATGTCATAACGCCGCTGTTCATAGCGCTCACCGACGCCGTCGAAAAACTCCTTGGATTGATCGGCCAGCCGATGGTCCGAGACCACCACACTGCTCGGCGCCAGATAGTCGAACAAGGTTGCGGTATGATCAAAAAACAGCGGCAGATAGTACTCGATGCCGCCGGGCAACTGCCCCTCGCTTACGCCGCGATAGACCAGGCTGCGCTGCAGATCGCCCTCGATACGTTCCCGGTATGCGCGGCGAAAGCGCTTGACTGCCGCCTCATCGAGCGGGAACTCGCGTGCCGGTAGCAGCGAGACGTGCTCGATCTTATCCGTGGTGCGTTGCGTCTCCGGATCGAAGATGCGTATCGAATCGATCTCCTGATCGAAGAGATCGATTCGATACGGGCAGTCGCTGCCCATTGGGAAGAGATCGATCAGCGAGCCGCGGATGGCGAATTCGCCATGCGTCATAACCTGGGATACGCATTGATAACCGGCAGCTTCCAGGCGCCGACGGAACTCATCCAGATCCAGTTCGTCGCCGACCGCCAACATAAGGCTGTTGGCGTCGAGGAAGTCAGGCGGCACGAGGCGCTGCATCAGCGTCGCCACCGGGACGACCACGACACCCTGCGACAGCCGGCGCAGGCGATGCAACGTCAGCAGGCGTTGCGAGACAAGTTCAGGTAGCGGCGAGAAGACGTCGTACGGCAGCGTCTCCCAGTCGGGAAAGCTCAATACCTCGAGCGCCGGATCGTCGAGAAAGAACCGAATCTCTTCCATAAGGCGAGTGGCTGCCTGGACATCCGGCGTAACGACGACCAATGGCGCAGTGGCCTGCCCGGCCGCCTTGGCGATCGCGTATCCGGCAGCGGCGCCGATGCAATGGCCCCAGCGTACGAGGGGAGATGTCGAACAGGGCAGAGGGGGTACTGCGGAACTCACGGAATCGATCGGGATCGGGAACATGTGGCATTTTCGCACAACCGCGATGGCATGCGTCTTGTATTGCGCTTATCGCTTGCCCAGGGCAACTGCCCAGCGGGCTAGGGCGTCAGAACCCGTGGTCGCTGCGCCGACGGTTTTCCGCCGGTCAAGGGCCCCGCGATGACCGGACCAGGCCCGGGCATCAGCTCATGGTTTGACCGTGCTGAGGCCGAGGATTTCCCAGTCCTGCATGCCGCCGCGGTACCATTTGATCTTGTGTGGCGGATAGCCGAAGCGCAGCAGGTTGTCGATGTTGTTGGGCGATTGACCGCACCAGGCGCCATTGCAGAACATCACCAGGGTCTTCACATTGCTGAAGTCCCACAGGCCTTCGGTCTCCCGGGCACCAAACTGGCCGATAAGGATCTCACTGATCGTGATGGGATCGGCCCCTTTGGCGGGGTTGAGCCTCGTCCAGGGCACATTCACCGCGCCGGGTATGGTGCCTTTGGCCACCCAGTCGGGGGTACGTGAATCGATCAGTAGGATATTGTCGTCACCACTGGCCATCTTTTTGACGTAATCGATGACTTCCAACTCACCGATAGTCTCGACGCCGGGGGCCAGACTGCCGGGTTGGATGCAGAACGGCGGGCACTTGCGCGAGGTCTTGGCAAAGGCGGGATTCACGGTCGCCGATCGATTCTGATTGCGCATGATGGTGATCTGCTTGCCGTCGATCGTACCCTCGAACTTGTCCATCGACCGGGTGATGCCCACCGCCAGGTCGGCGGCAGCCGCATCAAGGGTGAGCGTGCCGGCAACAGCGGCCAGGAAGAAAGCGGGGATCGTCTTGGCTTTCATGCGTGGTTTGCTCCTCGTGAAGATTGGATTTTTGTTTTCTTTCGAGACCGGTCGCCGTTCGACGCCAAGCCGGCTACCCGCTGGCCGATGAGATATCCGCGACTATAACCCAACCTCCGACCTTTTTCGCAGCGACCATGCAGGCTAAATTCGTCGTCAGGCGAGCGCCAGTTTCCGTGCCCGGCTAGTTGTGGCAGATTCGGGAGATCGACGGGGATTGTCCCGTCCGCCGCGCAGGGTTTGGATTAATGAATCTGGGGAAAACAGCCGTCGTGTTGCTTTTGGCCTGCCTCTGCGTGGCGCCGGCGGGTGCCGGACAGTCATCGCCCGGCGAGCCGGACCTGGCACGCGAGCAGCGCATGGCGGCGGAGATCGTGGACGCTATCCTCGACGGCGAACCTATCGAGATAAAGACCGAGAACGGTCTTTCGTTTCTGGGCATCTTCACCGAGACCGCTGTGCTACCCGTCAAGGGCACGGTGCTGATACTGCACGGCCGCGGCCTGCACCCTAATTGGCCGAACGTCGTTCACCCGCTGCGGGTCGGACTCGTCGAGCACGGCTGGAATACCTTGGCGATCCAGCTGCCGGTGTTGGCCAAGGATGCGACCTACGACGATTATTTCGAGGTCTTCGACGATGCTATCCCGAGGATCGAGGCCGCGATCGCTTTCGCGCGTGCGGCGTCAGGCGGCAAGCTCGTCGTGTTGGCGCATAGCTGCGGCACCCATATGGCGCAGCATTGGATGCATGCGCACCGCGACACCGCCCCGGCGCAGTTCGATGGCTTCGTGGGGATCGGCATGGGCGCGATCGATATCGGCCAGGCGATGCGCGAACCCTTTGCCCTGGACAAACTGCCTGTACCGGTCCTCGATGTCTATGCGGAACTGGATTTTCCGAACGTGCAGCGCTTGGCACCGGCGCGCCGGGAGGCGATGCAGCGCGGCGGAAACGCCCTCAGTGCCCAGATCGTTGTCCCCGATGCGGAGCACTACTTTGTCGACCGTGACCAGGCGTTGCTCGACGTCGTGGCGGCCTGGCTCGACACGCTTTAACTTACTCATCCCAGTCGGGTCCAGATGCGGCTGCCTTCGAGCTTTACGGGGTAGGTGCCGATGGGCTCGTCGGCGGGCTCATCCAAGGGCTGCCCGGTAGCCAGATCGAAGTAGCTTCCATGCAGTGAGCATTTGATACGCGAGCCCTTGATGCAACCCAGCGCGAGCGAGTAGTCCTCATGGCTGCACATCTCGTCGATCACGTAATAATCGCCATCGGCATTGACCAACAACAGGCGCCGGCCATCCAGCGCGAAAGGCTTCATCTGGCCGACACCCAGTTCGTTCGTATCGGCGACCGCAGTCCAGTCGTCATCGACCATCTAGCGCACCCGCGCGGCCGCACGCCCGCTGTCCAGTACCGCGCGCAGCTGATCTGCGGCCGCGCCAATGTGCGCGGCCCTGCCGAGATGCGTAAGGACCAGGGCGGCAGCGTACAGCAGGGAATCATAGGTGGGGCCTTTCTCGCCGCGCAGGGCCGCCAGGCCGAATGCAGCGGCCTTGCGTGCACCTGCCTCGACATCGGTCAAGCAAACGGCCCCTTCGCCCTTGGCGGTCTGTGGAACGTCCGGCGGGATCGGAACGGCGCGACAGGCCTGATCGATGGCGAGCATACTGGGGTCGATGTCGAAGCCTACCTCGGCACCCCCGTCAACGTAGGCGAAATACCTGCCGGCCTGTCGCAGTGACGGGATTACGCCGCCTTCGACACCGCGGATGATCAGCGCCGAGTCGAATCCGGCGTGGCGGGCCAGGTCGGCGTAAACCGGTGGATAGGGTTTGTGGACATAGCCGGTCACGAAGTGGGTCTTGTGGCGGCCGATGATCGGCCGGCTGAGTACCTCTACCGTGGTGATCACTGAGCGCTTGACCATGCGCTGGCGCAGGTCGATCAGAGCGTGAAGCCCTGGCGCATAGCTGGCCTGATCCACATAGGCCCAACCGATAGCAGGATCGGCGAGTCGCGCCGCGGCCTGCGCTGTCGTCAGATCGACATCTATGCCGGCGGCCGCGAGCACATGGCGGTGGGTGATGCCGAATTTGGGCCCGACCGCGTTTAGTCCATGACTGAAGGCGGGGATACCGCACTCGGCGAGCAGCGGGGCCAGAAAGGGCGAGGCAGGGATCGTGCGATTGTAGCCGTCGTAGGGATCGGCGATGTCGACGAGCTCGTCGACATCGGCCGTGACGGCCTCGCGCGCATCGAGGATGGCCTGCAGCACGCCGCGGTTCTCTTCCGGGGTCTCGCGCTTCATGCGCAGCGCGATAAGGAAGATCCCGGCGCGCACCGGGTCGATCTCGCCGCTGAGTACACCGCGCATGCCCAGCCGGGCCTCTTCTTCGCTGATGTCCTTGGACAGATCAGGCCCGGTAGCGATGCGCTGGATGATGGAAAACATCATCCGCTGCAGCTCGGTTTCCCCGGCAGATTCCACGGCATTCATTAGCCACTCCTGATTCTCGGATGCACGGAGTATAAATAGCCAACAAATACCGTCAACAATCAATCAAGGAAGCGTTTTCGCAGTCCCCGATAGGCATCGATGCGGCGGTCTCGCAGGAAAGGCCAGATCCGGCGCACTGTCTCGCTGCGCCCTTTGTCGATATCGACCACCAGTGTCTCGGCGGTCTCGCCGGCGCGCCCGCGCCACTCCCCCTGCGGCCCGCAGGCGAAGGAATCGCCCCAGAACTGGATGCCGGGGTCTTGGCTGTCTGGCGATGCCTCGGATCCCACGCGGTTGCACGCCAGCACCGGAATTCCATTGGCCACCGCGTGGGCCCGCTGCACGGTGCGCCAGGCGTCGCGCTGACGCATGCGTTCGGGCTCCTCATCGCGCATGTCCCAACCGATAGCGGTCGGGTATAGCAGCATCTCGGCGCCGGCGAGCGCCATCAATCGCGCCGCCTCCGGGTACCACTGATCCCAGCAGACCAGCACACCGAGGCGGCCCAGCGAGGTGTCGATCGGCGCGAAGCCGAGGTCGCCCGGCGTGAAATAGAATTTTTCATAGAAACCGGGATCGTCGGGGATATGCATCTTGCGGTACCGGCCGGCGAGGCTGCCGTCGCGCTCCAGGACCACGGCGGTATTGTGGTAAAGCCCTGGCGCTCGACGTTCGAAAAGCGAGCCCACGATGACCACGCCATGGAGGCGAGCCAATTCTCCCAGGCGCTCGGTGCTTGGTCCTGGGATCGGCTCGGCGCGGTCGAACTGGGCCGGGTCCTCGGTCTGGCAGAAATAGGGGCCGTTGTGCAACTCCTGCAGCAGGATTAGTTGTGCGCCGTTGCGCACGGCCGCGGCGGTCTCATGTGCGATCAGGTCGAGATTGGAGGGGACGTCGCCCTGGTCGGCGTGTTGGATCAGGGCGACGCGGACGACCGAGTGGTTCATGCGGCAATGAACTCCTGACTGCTGCGCAGTTCCAGCGGTGCCGGTAGCTGCATCGTCAGACAATGCAGACTGCCGTTCTGTTCGATGATCGCGCGGCAATCGATCGGGACGACGCGGCGATCCGGGAAGACCGCCCGCAGCAGGTCTATCGCCTGCTCATCCTGGTCGACATGGTAGATCGGCAGCAGCACCGCGTGGTTGACGATCAAGAAATTCGCGTAAGTCGCGGGCAGCCGATGGCCGTCGGCGGCGCGATGGACACCCGGGAAGGGCAGAGGCAGCAGACGATACGGATTGCCGGCGCGGTCTCGCAGCCCGTGTAGCTGTTCGGCCATGGCCATGAGTTCCTCATAGTCCGTATCCCCGGCGGGTGCGGTCGTGTAGACGATGGTCTGTGGATCGACGAAGCGCGCCAAGGTGTCGATATGGCCGTCGGTATCGTCGCCGCTGAGATCACCGTGGCTCAGCCACAGGAAACGGTCGATCCCAAGCCATGCGCCGAGCAGGCCTTCGATGTCCTGGGTGCTATGCCCGGGGTTGCGGGTAGGGGTCACTACTGAGGAGCGGGTGGCTAGCAAGGTGCCCGCGCCGTCGGTCTCGAG
>JBATKF010000049.1:0-12751 GCA_049669185.1 Sedimenticolaceae bacterium
GCTAACGCGCCGGCGGCGGCACGCTCGCCGGCATCGCCACGCACGATCCCCCAGGCGCCGGCACTGACGCCGCCGATCAGCGCACCTTCCACGGATCTGGTAGCGACCTCGCCGTCCTTGGTGCGGCTTACCTCGTACTCGTCTGCCAGCGCCATGCACTCATCCGTGTCGCGTCTTGCCTGCGCTTGACCGACCTGCTTGATATGGCTGTTGGGATAGAACACCGGGCGCTTGGCGGCAGTGGAACAACCCGCCGATAGAGCGAGCAGCACGACGCCGGCCAACAGGCCGACAATACGGGTTATCTGACTCGAGAGCGCCATCTATACCGACCTCAACGTTCGTTGGTTGTTGATCAGCGCCAGCTTAGCATAGGCCGTAATGCGCTCCAGGGGGGTGCTCGATTGGCGTTTGTGAACGGCGCATACTCCACGAGGCGACTTGAGCGAAAGGAACTGACGCATGCATAGGCCGATTCTGATTTTGATTTTGTTTGCCGTTGCCCTGACTCCTCTGGCCTTCGCCGTCGACAAAGCGGGATTCGATCGACTGGAGAGCGGCATGCGTCAGCAGGTAATCTGCCTGGATCTGCTAGAGGGCAATGTTGCCCGCGAACGACAGCAGCATGCCACGCGAAAGGCCTTCTCGGCGCTTGTCGCGAGCATTCGCAGATACGTCGATCTCGGGACGAAACTAGGCATCCAAGATCTCGTTGTCATTCGCGACTACGTGGGAAGCGATGAGGTCCTGGTCGGTGTGTTTCTCGGCGCCATGCTTTCCGATGATGCCGACCTTCAGCGCGAAAAAGATCTCTTGCAGCGGGAACGCGGTGTCAACCTGGAAGAAGCGAATCGGCTCCTGTGGAAAGAGTACGATTGCGATGCCGCCTTCACGGCCCTTTGATCACGTCTGCACGGTAGACCCTTGAGGTAGTAGCCCGCCGGCATGCGGGAACGGCTGCGTTAAAGGACCGGCATCCGCCCGGCGCTAAGCTCATCCCGATGGAGAGTGCAGCGAAACACCCTCAATGGCCGTGTGGAATGCTGCGCTGAACTTCCGCGAGCTCGGCGGCTCCAAATTTCGCCACATGAAACTGGAGTGCTACTAATGCTGAAAGCGAATCTGACAGCCCTTATGGCCGCCGCCCTCATGGCCGGTGCGTTTACTCTACCCGTCCAGGCCGGACACGCGACGGGCCACCACGCGCCCTACCAAATGCCGGGTTTCGACCCGCATCACGGAACCATGGGCCCGGGCGCCGCCAAGAACGATCGCCCGCGCTTGGGCGTCGCCATCTCGGCGCTGCCTCAGGCTGATCTGGAGGCCAAGTCTTTGGAATACGGCGTGAGGATCGACGAGATCCTCGAGGGCTCGGCTGCGGAGGCCGCGGGGCTTAGGGTAGGTGATGTCGTGACAGCGGTAGACGGTCGGCCGGCGTATTCGCCAGAGCGCATGCAATACCTGGTCAAGCAGTCCAACGATGCGGCCAAATTGACATTGATGCGGGGCGACGAATCGTTAAAGCTGTCGGCCGCGTTTGCCCAGCCCAAGGCTCCCGGGATGACCGGTCGGGCAATGCTGGGCATTCGTATCCAGGAGATGACCACGGATCTCAAGGAGGCCTTCGGTTCGGAAGACGAGCGGGGCGTATTGATATCCCAGGTCATGCGGAATTCCGCGGCCAGTAGAGCCGGACTCCGCGCGGGTGACGTGTTGGTCTCCGTCGGAGGCGATCGCATCATGGCTGTAAAAGACGTTCACAGCGCGCTCCGCGGGCACTCGCCGGGGGATTCGCTGGATATCGCTATCGTGCGCGATCGCCAAGAGTCGACCGTTCAGGTTGCCCTGGGAGGCGTACCCGGCGCCCAAACACCAAGTGCCGCGCCTGCCTACGGCCATGGCGACACGGGCCGCGGTTCGTATGGCCATCATGGAATGATGCCGAAGCATGGTTGCAGCATGGGACAAATGTATCGACCGTCGTGAGATCGATGGGCGCGCGCGGCCGTCTCCATATCGACGGCCGTGTGCGTATCATCACCCGGCGATCGGCCAACCTTGACCCGGCGGCGGCGTCTACCACACAGCCATCGCCGATATCGTCCTCAGGGAGCCGCGGCAAATAACCGCTGATTTCAAGCGGCACACACAGGCTGCCGTACTACCTTAACCGAACGCGAGTTTGGTGCATCGTTTTCGATCCGGCCGAGAAGAATGGGCGTGGTTACCAGCGATCGGGAAGGGTTCTTAAAAGCACGATCCGCTTCTGTTGGATCTCGATATAGCCACCGACTTTCAAATCCTTGAGTATCTTCGAGACCATTTCGCGCGACGAACCAACGCGATCGGCAATATCTTGGTGAGTGAGACGGCCCGTGATCCGACGTCCGCTCTCCTCGACGGCGCTGCTATTGAGCAGCTTGACGATCCGCCCATAAACGTCGAGCAGCGCGAAGGCACTGACATCGTCGGACAATTCGCAGGCTCGCTTGGCGAGATCGCGCAGCAGGATCAGTGCAATCTCCGGGTGGGCGGCAATGATCCGGTTGAACGAATCCTGCGTGAGCACCAGAAACTCCGAGTCGTCCAGCGTCTGCACGGAAGCGGATCGCGTGCCACCGGCCAGCAGACCTAGTTCGCCAACGTACGATCCTGCCCCTTTCTCGCCGAAAACCACCTCTTTTCCGTCATCACCGACAGCATATATCTTCACCCGGCCATCGATCATGAAATACAGGGTATTCGCCTCGTCACCATGCTCGATAATGATCGTGTTGCGCCGGTAGCGCTTGCGCATAGCTTCACGTTCAATCGCTTCCAGATCCTTCGGATCGAGGCCGGAAAAAAGGGGTACTTGCTCCAACACCGCCGGGATTGCCTCCACAAAGCCGGGTCCACCAGCATCTTAACCAAGGCCGATCTGCGCCGGCTAGTCTTGCGCCGGGTGCTTCGGATACGACTTTTACGAGGTATAGGAGCGAAAACTGGGGCGGTTATGTGAATTTTTCACATTTTCTCGGGTAGCGGGCGGCTTTTAACTTATCGCTGGGGCGCTAGTCTTTCATTGCAACGGCAATCGCAACCAATAGGGAGCAGACCATGAATGCCTTGATTTCGCCGATGAAAGATTCTTTTGCAGAAGTTCTTGCCGAGAGGGACGACTTCGACGCCCTTTGGTCCGATGAGGAGTTCTGCAATGAACTGATCGAGGCGATCAGCGAGAATTTCGCGTTGGAGGTGGAGGCCAGCCTCATGTTTGCGCAACGGGAAAGGACGGACGGCTGAAGCATCCCGCTCAAGAGGGCAATGCGGAATGAGCGGAAAATGCTCAGTTGTGCTTGGCCATGTTCCGGCAGAAGCAGATGCAAGCACTCGGCGGAATGGAGGGCTTTGCGCAGGCGACGACGCAAAGCCCCCGTTTTGGCACCTTATCTATCGAACGCGTTTGATGACGACCTCGGCGACCGGATTACGCCAGTCGTAGTCTTTTGGCACGAGATCCGCGATGCCGTGTACGCCGTTGTGAACGTAGATGAACTCTTCTGCGTCTTCAGGATGGCGTTCGTTCCCCGACTCGGCAGCACAGGCCGGCCCGGGAATGAATGCGCATTCCTCGTTATTGGATTCACTCCCTGCGTCGTAGGCAATAGCGTAATAGCTGCGGCTGCTGCCGCGTCTGCTGGGTAGTTCTACAGAGTCTATGGCGAGAAATGCATCGTTGGTATTGACCAACATGCTTACCATGCTGAATCGATCGAAGCGGCCCCGGCTGTGGATTTCAAATGCCACCGCGTCATCAGGATCAATCAGAGGCAAGATCGGCTGCATCTCCGCTATCGCTTCAAAGACCTGCGGGAGCCTGCTCAGAGAATCTGCTAACGGCACGCCATTGCCGTTCTCCGCGACATCCACGAGTTCTTCTGAAGCGCGGCTGCCTGGGGTAAAGATCGAAACACTGCTGTTGTGTGTGGCGAGAACAGGCGGGCTGAAGACCTGTCCTTTAGTCAGGTTGCTGATAGTCACCAGGTATTCCGCGTCCCGGCGATCATTGTCTGCTGCAACGGGTGCAGCGAAGCCTGTGCCAAGTACTGCAGAGCTAGTCAGCAGGGCGAGGAAAGACAAAGAACGATTCATAAATAGTCTCCTTGATTGATAAGTGGTTCGATGTTTGGCACCCAGTAGCTCACGCTCATCAGTAGCGTGCGTGTGCATTGCCAAAGCGAAATAGGCATAGCCTGGTTTCGTCACCGTCCGTTTCGTTTTTTGGGCTGTGGTGCGCTGCCCTCATCCATCAATGCCGGGCACAGGAGTGAGTGTGGTGCCGAGATGTCACGCAAGTATCACGTCTGAAGAATTTCTACTCTTCCCAGGACAGCGGAAGAGACATCGATACGGATTGCACAAGCATGTGCTGTGATACTTTCGTGATATTTTGGATCGCTGTGACTGTCGGTGCCTTGACTGTCTCGGGTGCTTCGTATCGGCGCAGTTGAGGTGTTCAGTCGATGGATTGAGTGTTCTGTCGAACACTTGTGAGCATGCGTGCGCCGTATGGCGATCCGCAGCTGAAGCAGGGCAAGAGAATTTCTTGGCCTATTTGACGAGAGAGGAGGATTCGCGGTTGACGGCGGGCTTAGTCCGGATCAGCTTGAGATTCTTTGGTGGATTGCTTGGATCAGGATCTCTATATCCCTTGATTTCGTCTGAGGGCGTGTGCCAGAAAAGGTGAGAGAGAAGGCAACAAGCAGGGCTGTCTTGCTGGCATCAGTCGGCAAACCAGGATTTGGCAGACTCCCATATATCGCTCAGTGCTCCGCTGGTAGAGTCAAGGGCATCCCCTGTCGCCCGCTTGACGTTGGCCCAGGCTTCCCGGCTATATTCGCCGGTCTTGTCGAAAGCATCTTCCACCGTTTGCATAACAGTGTCTGTGGCCTCACTGAGGATGGCATTGGCGTCATCCTGGCTTTCCTCAATGCAAGTCTCGAGATCGAATGCTACGTCTGTGCCATAGAGTAGGTTGGCGTCCTTCTGAAGAGTCTCCTTTTCCTCACAATAATCGGAGATCTCCATACTGGTCATGGCAACCGCGACGGCTACGGTGCCCACGGTCGCTGCCGCCAGGGCAGCGGAGGCCACGCGTTTGCCTGAGCGCTTGACGAAGCGTTTTGACACGCGGGCCTTCTTGCGGAGGTGCCGTTGCTTCATCTTCTCTACGATCTGCTGCGAAGCCTGCAGACTAGAAAGCGTGCCTACTGATGTGGCGGCGAGCCCAAAGAGGCCTAGAATGGAGTTCAGGAAGAGGGAGGCCGCGAGGCCGACAGCGGTGAGGGTGAGGGAGAAGGTAAGGAATATAGTTTTGAACATACGCAATGCCTAATGGTTGTTTTGCGCTGAATACTGACCCGGGTTTTGCCTCGAAAATGGACCTGCTTAGCTGAGCCGGATTATGGCTCAGGATCATGATGAGCGCTGCCCCACTTATTCACTTTTGAATCATGTATGGGTAGAGCAGATCCAGCACCTGATCAAACTCGCTGAAGGGCGTCGGCCGGATCTACCAGCAGACCTTTGTCGACACCTACGCGAAGATGGCCTTTGCGAAGCTGAACACGATGAAGACGCCGATCACGGCGGCTGACCTGTGAGAACAGTGCGGGTCATCTGCGTATGCAAACCCTGGGTCAGATTTGAACGCAAAACAACAATGCAGCCAGGATTTCAGTTTTTCACCCTGCCCGCCGGCGTGAGGGCAGCGCTTGGTGGCACCTTCTGCTGGTTTCGGAAGGCTGGGACCGATTCGCGGTTAGTGAGGGTTCCGGGGTTTTGGGTTGGGGCATGTCGGCTTACAGCACAGACCGGTGATTACAAGGCTCGGTCTCGGAGGTGCTGGATCGCTATGCGCTCGCGGGCGGGTGGATGGCCGGAATCCTGAGCTGCCGTCCGCCTCTATTGGGGCCCTGCGGCGGGCTGTGAATCATTGCCGCCTAATTTGAGCCGGCCACACCTTCGGTCAGTGCCGTCAATTCTGGCGTCCGAGTGATGACCATTCTGGCGCATGCCGCCGAGAGGTTGTTCAGCACATCTGCAGGAAGCAAGGACAAGGTTCGGGCCGCCGACCCGCCGTCCGTCGGATCGACCGCACACTCCGCGAGGCGTTTGATACCGTATTGCCCAAGCCGCGCATAAAGGTACGCGGCCAGAGGGGAGTTCCGGATGTCGAACGCACTCTCATTCTGACGACCCTCGGCGAGTAGCGCATACACAGCGGCATCCCCGTTTTCGCTCAAGGGCCCTGGCGCGGGCAGGAAATCCTCCAACCGCATGGATCTGCGACCAGACGAAGGTAGATCACCCATGAACAGCGCCGCGGGTGCATCTCCGCCGGTGCGCAACGCTATCGCGTAGAGCACCGTACTGGCTGCCAGTTTCGCTTCGAGGTAACGACGGGCCCGCTCGATATTGGTCGCGGCGCGGCCGGTCAGGTCGCCAATCTCTTCATCGTTCGGCACGCCCCGGAACTGGCAGAAGACGGTCTCGGGCGCAACGTCGGAAAAAAATATGGCCATCTTGCGCAGCCCAGTGCGGTATTCCCCCAAGGTGTAGGTCTTCTTGCGGCGCAAAGCCATCACCGATTCCGGTAGCAACTGCCAGGTGTAGTCGAGGAACTTGCCCGTATCGGGGAAAGCGAAACCGGCCACGTCGCGGTTGGCCACCGCCACTGCCTGATGGACCGCCCGCTCCAGATCCACCGACGTCACCTGCAGGGTGAACTGCTTCCCGATTTCGGACAGACGCCGAAACAAACCTTCAGCTGGCGTCCTGCCGCTTGGGTCGGCGGCGCGGAAGGGGATGGTCAGCTCTATCGCGGCCGCGACCTGCATCAGCAGTTCGTCCGACAGACTGTCCTTCAGGCAACGCACCGCGAGAAGGGCGCTGAGAAATTCGCTCAGGCCCTCCAATGGCGCCGGCACACCATTCGACTTCATGCCGAAGACAGCTTCTACCATTGCACGATGGCGGTCCTGCGTCGGGTCGTAGGGCCGCAAGCCGAAACGGTTTCCCCGTTTCTCAATCACATCTGTGAAGAGGGTCTCGTGCTGTTTCGACAGATAGCCGTCCGGCTGCACGTAGACGGTGTCGTGGAACAAGCCCGCCAGGGTCTCGACCGAACCGGCACCCTCGGATACGTCGAAAGCATGCTGAATACCGTGATAATCCCGCTCTCCGCCGGACATGCTGGCATGGACCAGAATACTCCACTGCTCCAGTTGCGATCCGGACGGCGCATCCCCCAGCGCGGCCAGCGGGGCGCTGAACAGCCCTATAAGACGTTGCAGATCGGTGGTCGGTTCGGGTGTTGACACGGATCGATCAGGCTGCGGGACTATGCCAAGCATAGCGGCAAGGGACTAGAAAGCGAACTCCTATGAGCCGGATGTCTATTGGCAATGGTCGCTCGGGGTTAGAAAGTGACTTACCTGAAAATGACCCATCGGACTTATGATTCCCGCCGTCTGCTTATGAATTTGTGAAAACTCTGGAAACAGGCGATTTTCGGCGTAGAAGCCTTGCCTTGCCCATCGCCAGTGCCGGCTTTCGAAATTCTCATTCGGTGTTATGGCCCACCACCCCAAAGGTGCTGCCCGTCAATTTTGAACTCCACCTCATTCAGAATCCGACAATCTGTTTTTCGGAAGATCGCTTAATGTCCGCCACCTGCTCTGAAAACGGACTCTACTAAAATCCACCTGGCACGAAATCGGAGAGCAGGTCAAATCGCGTCAGCCCATTTACTAGAGACCGCCGAAAGCGCACCCGAGGTTGGCCCCCAGCCCCTTCAACCCTGCCCTGAGCACCGATGCTGACTGCGGAGCGTGCCGGTGTATTCTTTCCATCTCATGAAATCGTTCATCGCGATCCGCTCTGGCAATGTACACGCGGTGACGGTGTCGACTACCCGTGCCGTGCGCAGATCGCTGATGGCCAAGGCGCTGCTCACGGCCGGCGCCGTGGACTGGGCCACGGTATCGGGACCGGCGCGTTGGAGAGGTTCTGTTACCACGTCGGGTTAACGGGCGATTGGAATCGGGAGGCACAGGCTCTTCAGACCCAGATTCCCGGCGTCTACATCGCTATGAATGGGTGCGTCTTTCCCCCGGGTCGCGTGCGAAAGAATCGTGAAGCCGGCCGCTTCGAGTCGATCTAGGAGGGCAAGCTACGGCGAGCTTAAGAAGTTCGATGCCCTGTGAATACGCGCCGAGATACTCGGTCAAACGAACTCTGCGAAAGCAGGATCAATTCGTTGCGCCCTATCCCGATTTTTGTCTGAGCATCCGACGACGCTGAGTGCTCTTCTTGGTGGGCATATCCAAGAAAAACCTTGTGTTTTATTAAGGCATTTGACATGATGCGTTTGTCGCAGGGCATTTTTGTAGTTTTTCGGCAGTTCCTCTCGCGTTTTTTCGTGGCAGACCCTTCCGCAATACCTCAGCATTTGTCTGCATCAACACGCGTTAAATTAAACAGAGGTAACCGTAATGGCTACAGGTACAGTTAAGTGGTTCAGTGACGACAAAGGCTTCGGCTTCATCACCCCTACCGATGGTTCTAAGGACGTCTTCGTCCACCACAACGCCATCCAAGCTGGTGGTTTCAAATCCCTGTCCGAAGGACAATCCGTGTCCTTCGACGTCGAGCAAGGCCCCAAAGGCCTCAGCGCGACGAACGTCGTAACCCAGTAAACCCTGGGTGTCAGGTGCTAGTCACCTGGTGAAAGGAGCCCCGCCACTAGCGGGGCTTTTTCCGTTTTGGGTCGTGTGTGATTTTTCAACAGGCTGAATCCCAGCCAGGATCACGCTGGCGGCTAAAGACAGCTCCCGGTCATGAACGGTCATAGCGAGGTCGCGCCGTAGACTGTCAGAATTTTTAAAGTGCTGGATCCGGGAACGGGCGCTCCCGGCCATCAAAAGAGGTAGCGTATCTTCCTATGAAGGGCAGGAATGAAACGCAATTACGGACATTCGTCGTCCAAATATATTCGGCAGCGTTGTTCACTCCCGTGTTCCATAAGCGCTTTCAATCAGCCCGTTGCACCGGCTGTAGTCCCTCGTGAAGACAAAGACGGCAACCGCCCGCACCAGCGCGAATACCAGTACGGCGATAACCGCGAAACTAACACGCGAGGTCTTAAGCAAGGCTCATCTCACTACTCGGAAGTTGGGGCGACCAGCGCGATGATCTACTAGGACATGAACTTGTGTGTGGCGAATTCCTAGTCTATGCGGCCATGGGCGTCTGAAAAAGCCCATTGCAGTGCGAAATCCAGGAGTAACGACAAAGGTTTGCGGGTCGCATTTGAGCTTCACGGCTAACGGCAGCCGGCGAGGAGCTGTTGCTTCATGAGCAGGCTGTCAGCGACAACGGCCCTGGTACCGCCGGTTCCCAGAAGTCTGGCGATCGTGGCCAACAGATTTGCGAGGAGCACCAGCAGGTCCTTCATGGCGGAGCAGGGTAGGTGAGGTTGGATTCCGGGACAAGACTGCCTAAGTTGCCGTTTTCAGGTGAAAATTAGAAACTCGCCACCCACAGGAGTCAGAAGACCATTGTGGCGGGTGAATCGTACACAATCCCGCCTGGCCATGACGCTTGGGTCGTTGGAAACGAGTCTTTTGTCGGCATCGAAGTGATGAGCGCGGAACAGTACGCAAAGGCGTAGTGGCGCGGTTGACCATAGGCCAACAGGGCACTCAGAGGAGCCATCGTTCGATAGTCCCTGCAACGTGTTTGCGGTGGCAGGAGGTTTGTGCATTCCGATGTCGTTTTGTCATTTCTCCACTTCTGTCCACACGACATCAGTTATCCCTGGGTCCAATGAAAGTATGTTTTCCATGGCGGCCACAACGCGCGTGAGTTCATGTGTTGCGTCGATTTTCTTGAAGAGTTTTCGGATGATTGGTGTCGCTGGATCGGTGAAGCACAAGAACTCGTCGTCATCACCATCCTGGTGACCACAACAAATCCCAAGTCGAAACCCTTCGTTTTTGATAGGAATGTACCATCCCCAATCTTCCGCAATGATCTCTTCCGCTTCGATGCCATGAGGCTTCAGTTTGTCGATAAGATACTCAGCCAGCCTCTTGCCCCAGAGTCCTGGGTTGACCTGTTCTTCTTCACCATCGTACGGAGGAAAATCCATTGATCGAAATGTTACTTGCGTCTTCATCGACTACCTCCTCACCTCGCAGCGTTCACCTCGAAAGATCGACGTCACGACCGCTGGCAGTGATCTCAGCCGTGCGTACGTCGAGGTAGTCGTAGAAGCTTTCGGGGTACTGCTCGTAGTGGCGTTCACCCACGTAACGCAACACTTCTTCGAAATGGTAGCTGTAGAGATTGCTGTTGATGCGGCTTACCTCTTTGCCCTTGTCAAACAGTACGATGCTGGGGCGGTAAACAAGGCCCAGTCTCTCGGCGTAGGCCCTGGGCGTGGTCGGGTTGCCCTCTACGTCGACGATCGGTTCCTCCGACAGGGCGTCCAGACGTACGAAGGTGTAGTTTCTCAGGACCTCGCGGACCTCAGGACGGTTGAGGTGGCCATCATGTAGGGCGTCGCAGTCCAGGCAGCCCTTGTCCTCGAAGATCACAGCCAACGGCTGATCTGCTACCGACTTTAGGTCCTTCACCTGTTTCAGCTGAGGATGGTCACGAAAGCTGTAGACGGGCTCTTTCCTGGCATCGACATATTTTGACAGCGAGGTTTCCAGGTAAGCCTTTTCCTGGACGTAGTCCAATACGTATTTGAAATCCGGCACGGAGCGATAACCGTTGACCCGTGCTACCACTTTATTCTGCTGGTTCAGAAACACAATGGTTGGGGTGTACATCACCTTCAGTCTGACTGCCAACTCCTTCTCGGTAAGGCTTGTTCCCTCATTCAGCACCACCTCGCGATCGCCCCTGATGTTGATGGCGATGACATCAAAGTTTGCCTTGATGAACTCCTTGTATGGCGCGTGTTTGAAGTTCTCCTCGGTCATCTTATAGCAGTAGGGGCAACCGTTGAGGTGCATGAACAGGATGACGTGCTTGCCGGCCTGAGCCGCTTCATCAACGTCTTCGGCGACATCCAGAAAGCTTTCTTTGAACCAGCCCGGATGTTCCGACATCTTCCCACCGACTACCTTGCCCGCGGGGGTGGCCGCCGAAACCTTTCCTGCACCAAGCAAACAAAGGGTGAGGACCATTAGTAAGAAACGCATCTTGCCGGACATGATCAAACAATCTCCCTGATTGGCTGCAACTTCATCGTCGTAAACTTCGCGGATAGATTATAGGCGGTCGAATCAGCGCTGCAGAGTTCCAGGATTTCAGGATTTCGCCCCCACACATCCCACCACACATCCTGCCCGTCCTGAAAATCAAATCGAGTCGAATCATCGGTCATTCTCAAACTTAGTGCCTATGCCGCCATTCTCGCGCAACGATGATGCAGGCCGCCGACCCTGGGGAAGGCAACAACCTTCCCGAACACTGGCGGTTCAACCCTTCGTGGTTCGGGGGATTTGTTTTCATGCCAAGTGAGTTCGACAGTTACGGGGTAGTAGCTGCAGTATTCACGAAGTATCCGGCGCAGGTGGCGCTCGTTGAGCACGATGACGTGGTCTGAACAATCCCGGCAAATGGAACCGATTACGCGTTCGACGAACGGATTTGGCCAGGGCGTCGGGGCGCTGTAATCACCTCCTCGATTGCCAAACCCTTGATCCGTCGTTGCGCAGTGTCACCATAGATGCGATCGCGGTCACGCAACAGATAACGTGGTGCGGTATCGAACGCAAACGCCCCCACGATCTGCTGGGCTGTCCATTGAGCAATTGGGTTCGCGGTCGCCTTGAAGTGCACAATCTGACGACGGTCGTGGCGGCGGGCCATGAACCCATAGAGCACACGAAACGTGGCGGCTAAAACGGTGAAGAAATCCATCGAGGCCAGGTCTGTTACATGATTGTGGAGGAAGGTTCGCCAAGTCTGCGAAGGCGGATTTCGATGACGTGCCATGTGCTTCGAAACCGTCGCTTGAGAGACCTCCATTCCCGGCTTGCGCAGTTCTCCACCTCACTCTGGGCGCTGGGCGGATTAAGTCCCAACCCCTGGCCCGGAGACACCAGACGATGCCCGGAAGCGCTGCCCATACGTCGCCGGAGGGGTAGGGTGGCGAACTGAAATCTTGGTTACTTCGCCGAGCCGCGGATTTTCAGGTTTTCGCCCACTCCCGAGAAGCATCCCCCGCAGCCACCCGACGCGGCCCAGGGTGCCCCGGAGTGCCACGTAGTCGGGTAGCTGCAACCCTACTCATAGGCAGCCCCCGAACGTCCGGGAGTAGGACAGGCCAACCCAGGAAACGACACTAGGCGCGATTATTGATTCTCTAATCCGTGCCTGAATCCTGCCCATCGAAGGCTTCAGCCAACACATGATACTGGCGATCATTTTTGGTGACCGAGCGGTGTGCTTCGACACCAGAAATTCGTTCGCTGCCCATATTTTTTACACCTTCATCAAAGGACTTTTTACCCTATCGCTGCAAGCCTTGTATCTGCTTCATTTCTTCGCTTTGGCATCATTCGTGCGTTAGTTCAGACATGCCACAAAATACAAATCGAAATCTTAGCAAGCACGAAGCTAATTACTCGCATGCTGGTCGCTATGTGAAAAATTCCTACAGATGCGGCAAAAAAAATGGAAAGACGTA
>JBATKF010000050.1:0-10973 GCA_049669185.1 Sedimenticolaceae bacterium
CGGCCGCCACCACTGAACGCGGTCCATCACCATCCTGCGACACCAACCGTTCGGTGAATGTGGGGGACGCGGCGCCATCGTTCTCATACCAGGCGAACTTGTCGTCGACGAATGACGCCGACAGGACGTCGAGATCACCGTCGCCATCCATATCGGCCACAAAGACATCACGCGCGCCGGCGGCACTGGTCGAGATCACGTTCTCGGAAAATGTCGGTGTCACCGCGCCGTCATTCTCAAACCAAGCGATCTTGCCGTCCGCATACGAGGCAGTGATCAGGTCTTGATTGCCATCCGCGTCGACGTCGCCGATGGTGATGGACATCGCGCCCAACGCGCCGGTCGAAACGACATGCTCGGTGAAGCCGGGCGTGGCCGCACCATCGCTCTGATACCAGGCGATGGTGTCATCGATATAGGAGGCGGAGGCGACATCGATATCGCCGTCGCCGTCGAGGTCGCCGGCGACTACGGTGCGCGCGCCGTCGGCGTTGGTGGTAATGACGTGCTCGGTGAAGCCCGGCGTGGGTGCGCCATCGTTCTCGTACCAGGCAATCTTGTCGTCCCAGATCGAGGCGGACAGGATGTCGGTGTCGCCATCGCCGTCCATATCGATCGCGAAGCTCGACCATGCCCCGTCCGCCGTATTGGTGACGGTGTTCGCAGCAAAGGTCGGCGTCGCGGCACCGTTGTTTCGGTACCAGGTTACCGTGTCGTTTTCATAGTCCGAGGCGATGACATCGAGATGGGTGTCGCCATCGATGTCCGCAACGAATACATGCCGCGCGCCGCTCACCCCGGTCGCGATGGTGAACTCGGTGAAGCTGCCGGTGCCGTCGTTCTGATACCAGGCGACCCGGTCATCGGTCCACGAGGACGACACCAGGTCGATGTCGCCGTCGCTATCGAGATCCGCCGCAAAGACCGCAGTCGCACCATCGGCACTGCTCGAGGCGATGCTCTGCGGCAGGCCGGTGAGATTATTGACCGGCCCATCGTTCACATTGGTGAAGACGATGGCCGCCGCCTGTGGGCCGACGTTGGTCGTGCCGTCCGAGACGCTGACATCATAGCTTGGCGCGGCCTCGCCGCCATCGTGACGGAAGAATACGTCGCCGGCAATCACGTCGGCCTGCGTGAAGCTGGTCAGCGTCGCGCCGGTGGAGAGACGCTGGAAGGTGCCACCCGTCAGGTTCGACACCGTGAAGGTTAATGCACTGTCGGGCGTATCGGGATCCGAAGACGCCAACTCCACTGCCGAGAAGGTCACGCCGCCGCCTTCAGAGATGGTCAGGGTGTTGTCCGTGATCGACGGTGCATCATCGATGCGATTTATCGTCAGCGTCGTCGCGGCGAGCACAGGTTGGAAACCGGCCTCACCGTCGTCCACGTCGACGCCAATATCGGTGTTGAAACTACCGCTGGGCCCACTGTTGTCGGTCGGGGTGAAGGTCACGTTGTCCAGCGCCGTGTTGGCCTGCGCGACGGTGAGTCCGGTCGCGGTGAAGATACCGGTACCCGGCCCGGTCTCACTGAAACCACCTCCAGCGATGGACCCGGCGGTTGGATCGCTCAGAATGATGCGCAAGACCAGGTCGGACTCGCCAACGTCCGGATCGCTGACGCTCAGCAGGCCGAAGAGATTGGTCGCACCCGCATTGTCGTTCAATGTGGTCGTCGTCAGCGCACCGGAGCCGCCTGGTGGCTGATTGCCACCCGTCACAGCGATGTTCTGGGCGAACTCCGACGTATCCCCATAGGCCAGGGCATCATCCAGACCAACCTGGGCGGGGTTATCTATCCTCGTTGCCGTGGCAGTGACATAGTCACCCGTATTCAAGGTCACACCCGTCAGCGTCACGCCGGTGAAGACGCCATCCCCGCTGCCATCCGTCGTTATAGTCGTGCTACCGAGGTAGACGCGCCCCTCGCCGTTGCTGGCGTCCTGGGTACCGGCCGCGTTACCGAAGAACTCGATCCGATATTGCATGGCCAGGCCATCGGTATCCAGCGTGCCGCTCAGGGTCAGGTCGGTACCGCTGAGCTGCGCCTGGGTGATGACCGGATAGTTTTGCAGGCCGTTCGCACCGCTGTCGCCATCACCGGTGTCGTTCGCGGTGACACCGTCCCCTGCGAGATCTATGCCTTCGCCGATGTTCGCGTAGATGCTGTTGCCCAGGATCGGGTTGTCGACCGCACTGCTGTTTTGCAGCTGTACGCCGTCGCGCAGATTGTGGGCGATGACATTACCCGCCCCAGCCGCAGTGCCGCCGATGGTGTGTCCTGACTCCGTTGTGATCCGGATGCCATCTGTCGCGTTGCCGAGTGCTGTCACCCCATCGGATCCGACGCCGATATAGTTCCCCTGAATGACCGTGCCGGTGGTGCCGGTTCCAGGACTGGCCCCGTCGCTGATGATGATGCCGTCGTTGGCATTGCCCGAGACGACATTGCCGGCCCCCGCCGTCGTGCCGCCGACGGTGGTGTTGTTCGCGCCGCTTTCCAGCTGCACGCCGCGGTCGCTGTTACCCAGCGCCAACAGGCCAGTTGCGTCAGTACCAATATAGTTGCCCTGGATCGAGGTACCGTCTGCGTTCTGGGCGTAGATACCATCGACATTGCCGCTGATTACATTGCGCTCGGCCGGCGTCGTGCCGCCGATAACGATGTTGCTCGTGTTGAAGAGATTGATGCCGGCTCCGGCGTTGCCGAGATCGATAGTCCCGGTGGCGTCCGTGCCTATCAGGTTGCCGGCAATGGTGTGACCCGACCCACCCCCAACGCGCACGCCATTGAGCGCGTTGCCGGAAATGACGTTGCCGGCGCCGGCCACGGCACCGCCGATGACATTTCCGGTACTCGCGCCCTGGATCTCGACGCCATCGTCCGAGCGGTTGCCCCGATCGACCGTGCCGCCTGCATCGACTCCTATGTAGTTGCCCTGTACGACGTTGTTCGATGTGTTGATCTCGATGCCTTCGACGTTCATCGAGATCACATTGCGTGCCGCGGCGGTAGTGCCGCCGATGGTATTGCCTGAGCCGGAGATGATCGCGATGCCGACGTCGGCGTTGCCATTACCCGTCGAACCATCGGGATCCACGCCGATGTAGTTGCCCAGGATCTGGTGCCCGGTGATACCGGTACCGACGATGTCGATCCCCTCGTCCCCGCTGTCGGTGATGACGTTGCGATCGTCAGGACCCGTACCGCCGATGATCGCACCGGCACCCCGAAGATCGATGCCGTCGTCGGCGTTGCCGACCCCGATCGACCCCGTACCGCTCGTCCCGATCCAGTTGCCGGCGATGGTTATGTTGTCAGCACCGGCCTGGACGAGCACACCGTCGCCGGTGAAGCGTGTAATCATCAGGCCGCGCAATGTGCTTCCATCGGATGCACTAGCGAACGTGAAACCGCTGACGCCTCCGCCTGCCGATGCACCATCGACCCGAACAACCGGCGTATTCGCGACATAATCAGGCTCGCTCGAACCATCGATCAGTAGCGTATCGGTGATCGACGGCAGCGCGCCGGCCAAACTGATGACATGTGGTCCTGCCCCGGTAATGTCGAAGGAGATCGTATCCGCGCCCGAGGTATTGTTGGCCGCGATGATGGCCTCACGCAGCGAGATCTTGCCGTCGCCCCCCCGATTGCCGATCAGCCAGCTGATGTCATGACTCAGGTTGCCGTCGACAATCCCAGCGTCATTATCGTCGCTCGTGGTGTCGACGACCAACTGACCGGTCGTGGCCACGGTGTTCAATGCGAATTCCGAGGTATCGCCATAGCCGCCGCCGCCGTTGTCGACCGTGGCGGTAGCGGTAATGAACTCGCCCGCGGCGACTACCGCAGCAATCGGGGCACTGAAGGTCGCATCCCCACTCCCGTCGGTCGTTACGGTGATGGCGCCGAGAAAGCGCTCCGCCTCACCATAGCCGGTCGGATCGGCGGTGGTACTGGCGAAGAACTCGATCCGATAGTCCTGATTCAGGCCGTCGGTATCGAGCGTTCCGGCTACCGTGATACTGCCGACGCCATTGGTAACTGCCGATGCGATGACCGGGTAGTTCTGTCGATTGTTCGCGCCACTATCGGGGTCGCCCGGATCATTGAGATCGCGACCGCTGATATGCAGATCGATGCCCATCTGGGCGTTGCTGTAGATCGTGTTGCCGAGGATCGAATTGCCGACGCCGCTCCCGTTCTGGAACTGAAGACCGTCGTTGTCGTTGAACGCGACAACATTACCCTCGCCCGCGCCGGTGCCACCGATGGTGTTGTTGTTGGCGAGTCCCGATATCCGGATGCCCGCAACACCGTTGCCCAGGTCAATGGTGCCGCTGAGATCGGTACCTATGAAGTTTCCGATGATCTTGTTGCCGTCAGTACCCGAGGCACTGATCAATATGCCAGTCCCATTGCCGCCCACCAGGTTTGCCTGGCCGCCCGCCGAGCCTCCGATGAGGTTGTTGCTGGAGGTGCCGCGGATGTTGATGCCGGTCGTCGTGTTGCCGGCTGCGGTATCACCGGCGATATTGGTCCCGATATAGTTGCCCTGGATGATGTTGCCATCCGAGCCGTTGATATCAATGCCGTCGGTATCGAAGTTGTTGATCGCCAGGCCGCGGATGGTGCTGCCGTCGCTGCCCGCCGCCAGATGGAAGCCGTCGTTGCTGGCGCTCCCGGAACCGTCGATTTCAATTATCGGCTTACCCGCGAAACCGGGCTGGGTGGATCCGTCGATCACAACGGCATCGTCGATCTGGTTGAAACTCGTGATGCCCGTAGCAATCGACCAATACTCGTCGCCATTGGCAGGGATTGCATCCGGATCGACATAGCCCGCGTCGGCGGTCGAGATGTTGAAGTGGATTTCGTCGGGCGACGCGCCATTAGGCGTGTTGTTTGCTGCGATAATGGCCTCACGCAGCGAGATCTTGCCGTCCGCGCCCTGGTTACTGGTCAGCCAGTCGATATCCTGACTCAGGTTGCCATCGGCAATGCCCGCGTCGTTCGCGTCCGACGTCGTGGTCACCTCAATGGTATTTAGGGCCGGTGCAAGCCCGACCAGCTCACCGACATCGTCGCTGGTCAGAGCGCGACTGTAGATCCGCGCATCATCGATTGCGCCGTCCGCAGTCCATGCCCAGATGCCGCCGGACGGATTCGCGACGCCGAGCGTCCAGGTCTCGGTGCCGTACTCCCTGGCCGCCGTACCGGGTGTGAAGCTGTTCGTCCCCTGGAGTACGCCGTCGACGTAGATCTCCATCGTCCCGGCGGCACGGTCTAGCACCCCCGCGACATGGTAGAACTGCCCCGGCGCATAGGTGTTGGTGCTGACGACCTCCTCGCCCTGGTCGCCGGTCAACACATGCGTGAAATAGAAGCGGTTGTCGCTGCCGTAATAGAGACCGGTGTGCCAGCCTTCCTTAATCAGGATGCCGTAGCTGGCATCAGCGTCGCTCCCGCTGCCCGGTGGCGTTGAGTCCGGCCGAAACCAGCTGGCCAGGGTGAAATCACTTTCCTGAACGTTCTCCAGCGTCGCCGAGTTTGGCACCTCGACATAGTCGATACCGTCGCTGTAGTCGACTTTCAACGCACCCCCGATCTCACCCGTGGTCCAGACCGCCACGCCGCTCAGCGTGCCGTCATTGGCATAAGTGGTCGTGTCACTTGCCGTGCCGCCTGCGGCATCATCGAAGGGCAGGTGCATGACCAGGTCCGAGGTGATATCGCCCGCAAGGGTGTTCGACCAGCTCCGCAAGGCCCCCTCGCCAATCGCTACTGCAGTCTCGACCTGCCCGGTAGTCACCTCGAGATCCCAGTCACCGCCGAGGTCCTTGTGACCGGTCAAGTCGTCCGAGGCCGCGACATCGGCGCCGGTCAACTCGGCCAGCGCATCGACCAGGGCCTCACCGGACTCGCTCGCAGCGAGATTGCATCCATAGATCAGGATATCGCCTTCCGATCCCAGCGCGGCCCCCCAGGTGGCGACAAAGTCTTCCTTGTGATCCAGTGAAACCGCATCGAGGGTGTCGCTGCCGAGTTGGATTGTGCCGTCGCTGCCGTGACTAATCAGATGGATCGCATCGAGATCGGCGTACTGGAACAGCAGGCGAGTGATCTGATCGACGCCACTCTGCGTCGGATCGAGCATCACGACATGCAGTTCACGATTTTCCCCAGCAGTCCCTTCTATGTTGGCGAGCAGGGTCTGGTAATCGGGGACACTGGGATCGACGATGACCAGTTCCTGGCGAAGCGGCTCAGCGGGCTCGACGGCGTTCAGTTCATCGTCCGGCGCCTCGTCCTCGGGATCTGGATCGGTAGCAACCTGCGGATCGGGCGCGGTGACGGCAAAGACGGCGTTCGCATCGGCCAGTACCTGGTCGACATCCACAGCATGGAAATCGTCGGAATGGTTGGCGAGCGCATCCAGACCCGGCAGGTCGGCCGAGAGCAGGATGCGCGGCTCCAGCGCCTCGATCACTGGCGCGCGGCGTCGCGATGTCCGTTTGCTGTTTTTTCCCCCTGCCACTTACCTGCCCGAGTTCCGGCACCCTGGTGCAACACCTAGGCCCACACGCGAGACACACGCGCGAACCTCCTTGTCAGGTGATCGGCATGACAGCTAAGTAATTGAGCGGAATGGAAATCTCGGGAAGGTCAATCCGTTGCGTTCGGATAAACAAACCGAGTCGCACCGATAGGCGAACTACGCAGACCTACCGGCTGGCGAACTGCTCGCACGACACCCGGCCGACGGGCGCCCCGTCTTTGCCAGCGGCGGCCTTTTCAGCATCGCCGTGCAGGCCTTTACGGGCCAGTAGATAGACTTCAGAGATCTTGTCCTTCCAGGGCAGCAGCTCGATATCGAAGCCCTTGCGCGTCAGCTTTGCCACACGCCGTTCGGCATCCGCCTTATGATGGTAGAGACCGAGATAGACCCGCGGCGAGACCTTACGTCGTTTTGGCAGATAGTAATCGCTGAAGCCGATGGCCTGGAGATCTTTCACCATCTGTTGCGCAGCGGCGAAGTCCGTGAGCGGCTTGCTGGCGATCTTGTAACCCACCTGCACATTCAGCACCTTACGATCCATCTCGACCTGGAATCCATCGGCACGCATCAGCCTGGCCTCGGCCTTCGCCTGCTGCTCGTTCTCGAACGGGCCGACCAGGTGACATAACGGCATCTCCAGGGATTTGCCCATGGCCGCCTGTTCGCTTTCGGCGACTGGCGGGTCGTTCTCTTTCATCGACTCCGGCTCATCGGCATCCGCGACCGCTGCCGCCGGTGACTCGGAGACAGGCTCAACCGTCGCCACCGCGCTGATCAGTGACTCCACCGCATCCACGGCGTCAGTGGATACAGCGGGCTCTGCGGTTTCCGAGGGAGCCTCAGGCGGTGCAGCCCGCGCGATGCTGCCGGTGTTGGATGGGTCTTCTATCGATGTCTGCTCGGGGGCCTGCACAGGCGCCGCACCCGGGAGGCTGGCGATCTCCGGATTGGGCTGTGCCGAATCCGACCGATCATCGGCCGTCGCAGGCTCTTCGGCTGCTGCGGTCATCATCGGCGTGGATGCACTGCTCTCGACAGGCGACGTCGCTTTCATTGGCGCTGCGTCTGCGGTCGCCAGCGGGACGTAGGGCGCGTCGATAAACTTCAACTGACAGCGCAGCCCTGCCGGTACCGAATAATCCGGGTTGGGCAGTTCCAGGCGCACACCATAGGTGCCGCTGGCGACATCTGCTACCCGATCGACGCGACTGACGCTGGCCTTCCAGCTGGAATCGGTCACGGCCTCGGTCCACACCTCGGCCTGCATGCCCGGCCGTATCTTGCCCAGATGTTCGACCGGTACGAACACCTCGACATGCAGGGGATCGAGCTGCGCGATCCGGACGACCGGCTGGTCCTCGACGTACTCCCCTATCGTCTTGAAGCGCTCCATCACCACGCCGGTGATCGGGCTCTTGATCGTGCGTCGATTTAGCACGCTCACCGATCGCTCACGTTCGAGTTTTGCGAGCCTTTGAGTGTCGAGTGCCTGACGCAGCTGGATCGCGGCCAGTCGCGCCTCGGTGTCGCGCTCGTCCATGTCATTGGTGGAGATGGCCTTGCGTTGAAAGAGATCCTGGGTGCGTCGCTTCTGACGCTTGCCGAAGGCCGCATTGACCCGGCGCAGATTTACCTCCGCATCCATTTCGGCGCGCGCCTGAGCGAGTTCCAGCGCCGCGGCCTCGACCGAGGATTCGAGCTCGGCGACCACGTCGCCCGCCTCGACCATATCGCTGCGATCGACCCTTACCATATTCACGATCCCGGGCACGCCACTGCCCAGGTCAGCCACGACGCTCGGGCTGATGACACAATCCAGAGGCTCTAAACCGATATCTTGTGCAGGCGCGCTGTGGGCCAGGCCGGTGGCCATGACCGAGGCACTCGATAGACAGAAAAGCAGGAAACGCGAAGCAGATCGTGGCGTCACTTTGATCCTCGCACCGTTCTTGGCTGTTGGGAACAATCGGAATCTATATCGGGCGGGGACTGGTGATCTTTAGGCCGTGTCTCTTCGGCCCGGGCCTGCAGCCCAGCATTAGATTCCTCGATGCGCTGTCAGGTCTGCAGCCGGCTCAACAGCAGCTGGCGAACGCTGCGGGCCCACTGTCGCCACAGCGGCTCACTGCCGTGGTCGAGGCGCACGTAGGCGCGCCCACCGACGCCGGTGGCCCGGGTGTAGGACGGCAATGCCAGCTCCAGCTGAAACACCTTTTCGGTCGCGGTACGGCCGGCCTCGTCGCGTGTGTCTACCGCGATATCACCGCCGCCGGCGGCTCCCAGCGCGATGCTCGGTAGCTCTTCCGAGCCAGCGGGTATCTCGCGCACGACTTCGGCCGGCAGAGGCTGCCCCAGCCGCTCGGCCAGGACCACCTCGACCTGGGTGTCATGCGAACGCAGCAGGCCCACCCTGTCCTGTTCCACGATCGCACGCACGACCGGCGATGCGGCGCGGATCACATAGCCCACCACATCGCCCTGGCGCAGGTACTTGCCGAGCAGTTCGTGCGGGTCGGCCGGATAGAAGCGCCCCACCTCCGCACTGCGGATCTGCAGGCCGGCGAGACGCACCATGAGTTGGTCCTGCTCGGCGCGTACCGCGGTGATGTCGTCAGCAACGATCGCCGCCCGCACCCGGCTGCGCTGTCGTTCAGCGATCTGTTCATTGCGCAGCTCTTGCAGACGCCGCTTGACGACCTCGAGACGCGTGCGCAGCTCGGGGTTGTCCAGGCGCAGCAGCACATCACCCGGCGCTACCTCGGCGCCCGCCTCCTTCTCGACCGCGACGACGAAGCCGTCGGTGACATTGACGACCCTCGCCTGCTCGCCAGGCCAGACCACGCCCTGGGCCTGGGTCATCAAGGGCACCGGCACCGCCAGCGCACTGCCGACCAGCACGATGGCAAGGGCGAAAACACCGGCCCCGCGAATCCGCCGCGCCTCGACGCGCGGACTGGTCGCGATAAAGCGCAGCGACAGGAACAGTGGCCTGATCACCTGCATCAGGATCGCCCAGGTGGCCAACACCACGCCGACCACCAGGAACTCGGCAGCCAGGTACAGCGCGATACCGACCAGCACGACCAGGCGATACAGCGGGGATGCCAGGCCGTAGAACACAAACCAGGCGGTCTCGCCGTCGGTGGTCACCGGGGACCGTGCATCCGGCAGATCCAGCAGATACTTCTGCATCAGGTATTGGTAATAACGGCTGGAGCGAGTCGCGAGATTGGGGATCTCGATCAGATCCTCCAGCACATAGTAGCCGTCGAAACGCAGCAGCGGATTACCGTTGAACAATAGGGTCGAGACGCCACCGATCAGGGCGATGTTCAGCGCCATGTCGCGCACCACACCCGGCTCGACCAGCAGCCAGACCAGAATACCCAGCGCGGCGAGAAAGAGTTCCACCAGGATGCCCGCCGCGCCGACGATCGCCCGGCGTCGCTTGTCACGGAACGCCCAGGCCGCTGAGGCATCGACATAGGGCACGGGCATGAAAACCAGCAGATTGATGCCGGTCTCATGCACCTCGCCACCCCAGGCCTTAACCGCCATGCCATGGCCGAGCTCATGCAGCGCCTTGACCAAGGGGTACAAGATCCAGAACACCAACACCTGCGAGGCGTTGAGTGTCTTGGCGGCGATGGCGTCACCCAGTTCACCGGCGTTGGCCACCATGAGTACCGCCGCAACGCAGACGACGCCAAGCCACAGCGAAAGGCCCGCCCAGGAGAACAGCCAGCGCGCCGGCACCATCAGGCGTTCCAGCAGTCGGTTGGGATCGAATATCGGGATACGCAGTGCGAGTGGATTGCTCAGTGCACGGCGGCGGCGAGAGCGCAACGCCTGTTCATGCCGATTGAGCAGATCCTGAACACCGAGCGGCAGACCGCCGCGCAGCGCCTCGGCGGCATGCAGTTGCGCCATGATCTGCAGCACTTGATCGGGTAACAGCAGGGGTTCCTCTGCATGACCCGCGTTGACGGTCTCGAGGATCTCACCCACGGTGAGATCACCATCGAGGCGACCGATGAGTTCATAGGAGACGCTGTTGAAGCGCAGAAAGCGACCGGATGCCCGATCGTGCAGCAGATACCAGCGCTCGCCGCGATAGTCCTGCACCAGGACGTGAACGTCTCTGCGCAGCCGGGGGCGCAGATTGGCGACGTGTTGCCAAAAGGCATCGTCGCGCCCGCTGTCCACCACCGTCATGCGCGGGACCCCGTCACGACAGACCGATCGACCAGGCCCATAGGCGCAGGCGCTGAATCAGGTTGTGGGTCCAGACCCACAGATAGCTGTTGCGCCCGACCACGACCTTGGCCACACCCTGCATCCCAGGGCGCAATCCGGAGGGCACATCCTCCAGCTCGGCCTCTACCCGGAAATGGTTGCCACCCTGCTC
>JBATKF010000051.1:0-15508 GCA_049669185.1 Sedimenticolaceae bacterium
ATTTCGAGAATCGTCGGGCCGTCCCTTGTAGTTTCACCGAAGACCGCAATATGGTGAAACGGTTGTTTGATGCCTGTGAAGCCTACGGATGATTCGTTTTCATTCTGCCGTCGCGTCGTGTCGATCCGGGATGCTGGACGTCAGGGCCGCATAAACAGCCCTGGCCATCAACAAGTACCCCTCTTCACTTGGATGAACACCATCATCAAGCCACTGGGCCGGACTTGATTCACCGACAGACCAATGTTCATGAATGGACACACAAACTACGCTTAGCGTCTTGGCCAACTCCTGCATTGCCTGCCGGAAGGGCTCAAGCATGAAGTTTTCCTGTGGCGGATAAACCGGTGGCGGAGGTATCAGCAGAACGATGCCCTTCGGGCACTCCGCTTGATAGCCCTGCACTATTCGCCGTACTGCTGCCTGGAACTCAGATGCCGAAATACCAGCAAAGCAATCATTGATGCCGAATTGAACCAAAGCGATGTCAGCTGGCGGGTGCAACAAAGCCCCCCTTAGGCGACGCAGGCCGTCCTGGGCGGTATCACCGCATACCCCATGATTATGCAATCGAAATAGGTTCGACGGATAATCCTTTGCCAATAGCTCCATCAGCATGTGAATGTAGCCAGTTGGCACCATGTACCCGTAGCTCAAGGAATCGCCAAGTACAGAAAGGGTGATTTGGTGTTGATCCTCGATAAGCGAAGCAAAAGAACTATTCATTATCTTTCCAGAAAGGCGAAGATTACTAATGAAAGATCGACCACTATGATCGCAAGCTGGAGTTTCACTCGCCGGATCCGGCTGACCCGTCAGCAACGATCGGAGTGCTGACGATTATGCGCGCCGATGAGTATTGAGCACAGACCAGGACACACCCATAACGCAGGCCGTTACCCAAGCTTCGACGCAAACTGCCGTTAAACATGCAGATACTCTTCAAACTGATGACGTTAGGGCTACTCCATGATTGACCCTTCCAACTTACCCGGAAAAAGAATCCTTCTGGTGGACGACTCCAAGTCCGCCCGCTTCGTCTTGCGCACGTTGTTGCAGAAACGCGGCTTAACGGTTGATATGGCCGATTCGGCCGAGGTGGCACTGGAGATGATTCAGAACGCACCACCGGATGCCGTTTTCATGGATCATCTTATGCCGGGCATGGACGGACATGCGGCCACCGTTGCGCTGAAGGCGAATCCTGCGACAGCACATATCCCGATCGTCATGTGCACCTCAAACGACCGACCGGAACATGTGGAAAAGGCAAAGGAACTGGGCGCGCTCGGAATACTTCCGAAACCTGCAACACCCGAGAAACTTAGCGAGATCCTTGCCGCGCTCGATCGCGAATCGGCCACGTCGACTCAGCCCGCAGTCCACCCTACGCCTATTTCACCTGCGCCGTCGATTGCACGATCTCAAGAATTGCAGACGACACTGCGGGCGATGCTGCCGCCTTTGATCGAAGAGACGCTTACTCCACTGATCGAACGAATCGTAACGGAACGTTGGCAAACCACCAGAAGCCAGGATTTGGCAGCCGATGCAACGCAAATTGAAACCGCGATCGCACAACGACTCGAGGCCGGAAAGCTTGACTGGTTGAGAGAAGTCACGGACGGCGTCGAGCGGCAGATTGTCGCTGAGAGCGTCTCAGCAGAGCGGCGCCTGGAAAAAACACTGGCAGGGCGCTTGGCGGCCGCCGCACGTGAGAACCAAATTGAACTCAAGCAGCATATCCTGACGGACGACGAGCTACGGGCGTCGTTCAGTGCGACCGTAACATCCAGCGTGGAACAACTGGCAGCCGCGATCGCGAAAGAGCAGGCCGATGACGTGGCGCAAAACACGGTCAAAGCCATTGTGCCGCCTCTCGTGGCAGCATCGGTTGCCAAAACCGAACAACAACTGGCAGCAATTAGACGCAGGACAGGATGGTTGGGCGCTGCGACGATACTGGTAGGCTTGGTCGGCGTAGCGGCCCTTTTTCTTTCGGCTACTACCTGACTTTGCTTTCCAAGCCGCATTTCCCCACACCTACTCGGCCACAGAACTCCACTTGCTTCGGACAAACGACTACTGAAAGATGGGTGTGTCGCGCTGTCCGGGCAATGGCCAAACCAAAAATTCGGTAACAGAGAGTTCAGCGCCGAAACAAGGCGTCAGCGTTCTTGATTCGCCAAAATTCAACAACTCTGATTCCTTGATTGTTGAATTGCATTCAACATTGAACCACTTTTGCATCGAAGCTTGACCCGACGACGAAATTCCAACTATTTGAAACCTTAAAGAAACGCATGACTCGAGGTGGTCCACGCGAGTATGCAAACCTGGGGCAGACGAGCACGCAATTCAACAGCCTGTGGTAGTCGACGGCCTTTGCCCTTGCCGCAGCACTGACATCGTTCAAACTACCGGGGATACCAGCAAAAATGGTGCCGACTACAGCTTCTCTCGGATAAGCGGTCGATTGGACTATGTTTGAGCAACTTGGGAACCTGGTGACTTTCGATCTGCTGGGGCTGTCTTCGGATAGCGCCAGCGGGGCCGCAGTGCAGTTCTTTGTGATGGATGTCACCAAGATCTTCGTGCTGCTGGTGATCGTGATCTATACGATGGGGCTGCTGCGAGCCCTTCTTTCGCCGGAGCGGGTACGCGAATTCGTACGGGGTAGACCCGACTGGCAGGCGCGCGGTTTTGCCGTCTCGCTTGGAGCAATCACACCGTTCTGCTCCTGCTCATCGGTGCCGCTCTTCATCGGCTTTGTCGAGGCCGGCATCCCGCTGGGCGTGACCTTCTCGTTCCTGATCGCCAGCCCAATGATCAACGAAGTCGCTGTGGTGATTCTGGTCGGGATCCTCGGTTGGAAACTGGCTGCACTGTACGTCGGAGCCGGCCTGCTGGTGGCCTGGTTCGGCGGCGTCATCATGCAAACCTTCAAGCCCGAACGCTGGATCGAGGAGTATGTCTGGAAGATCCAGATGGGTCAGACCAACCTGCCGGAGTCCGATCGGTCATTGACCGGCCGCCACCGTTATGCCGCGGCGGAGGTCAGGGAGATCGTCGGCCGGATCTGGAAGTGGGTGCTGCTCGGGATCGGCATCGGCGCACTGTTTCACGGTTTCGTGCCCGAGCAGTGGGTCACCGAGAATCTGGGTGGCGATGCCTGGTACACGGTGCCGGCAGCGGTGTTAACGGGCATCCCGTTGTATTCGAACGCCACCGGCGTGATCCCGGTCGCCGAGGCGATGCTGACCAAGGGAGTGGCGGTCGGCACGACGCTGGCGCTGATGATGAGCGTGGCGGCGCTGTCGCTCCCGGAAATGCTGATCCTGCGCAAGGTGATCAAATGGCAGGCCCTGGTGCTGTTCGCCGGAGTTCTGGCGATCGCGTTTACGCTGGTCGGCTGGGGGTTCAATGCCGTAGCCTAATGGACCATGAAAGATCCTGTCCTCGAATCCACGTCGACCTGCCCGGAATGCGGTGTCACACATACTGATGAGCAGTGTGTCTGGTACTGGCGATGTCCCGGCTGCGGAGTGCTGCTGCAACCAAAGCCGGGCGGCTATGGTGTTTATTTTTCCTTTGGCAGCGTTCCCTGTCCGCCCGTGCAACGGCACAGCAAGTCGAACTGCTGCGGTCCGTCTACGGAGTAAACGAATGAAGAACATCAAGGTCCTGGGCAGTGGTTGCCGCAACTGTGAGATCACCGCCAACGTGATCTCTGCGGCGGCGAAACAGGCCGGTGTCGAGATCGAGCTGGAGAAGGTGACGGATATCGCCGAGATCATGGCCTATGGCGTCATGTCAACGCCCGGTGTGGTCGTGGACGGCGCGCTGGTACACAGTGGCAGTATTCCCGGACCCGACGACGTTCAGGCATGGATAACTGGCTGACTGGCTGACAGTCCGCGATAGGCTGCACGCCTGATCAAAGAGCCCAGCCTAAAGCCCCAATTAAACAACTAGCAAGCGGACCTACATCGTGATTTACGCTTCGTACGATTTCGGACCGCTGAATCGCGCAACCCGCAAGAGAAGAACGGGCTGAATTCCACTACGCCGAGACAATTCCGTTCATCCATTCCACAAATTAGAGGGTGCTAGCGTGCTATCTTAGTTTGTGGAAATTGAGGAAGGTGCAGATGGCCGACAAACAGTTCACACCACTCTACAAAATTGCCGATCAGTTTATCTCTCAGGCGAATACACTTACCGAGCATACGGACCTCGCGACTCTTGCCGCAGGGCTGCGCTACGCCGCCGCCCGATTCGCTGCGTTTGAGGCGTCGCTGCTTACCAATGACCTTCGTCGCGATAAAGCAGAGGCCTTGGATGCCTACCTCAACGAATTCCGCGCAATGCTTGACGATAATCTCGATCAATACAGCGAGCAACAATCGAAGACGTAGATCAGAGGAATCAGTTTCGATTGAGGATCGTGATTTCTCGCTACAGACAGTAACGCCAGCAACACCGCTGCGGTGCAGTGGGGATCAGGCGTCTAAGACGCCGCGAAAATCGAAGCGACCCACTCTCTTCTCCCACGCACCAAACACCCTGAATTGCGCAGGCCTTTGGTTTTGCACGAAACTTAACTCATCCATTTCTCACGCAAACACCAGGACAACCCCTTGAGACACCGCCCCAGGAAAAGGTTCGGCCAGGACTGTTCCCCAGAGTGGTTTTCCTGCGGATTACGCGGAGTTAGAGAGGTGGGAATGAGCACTGCTGACAATATTGTCAGCAGATTTTCACGGTGCCTTTACAACGAGTATTTACACGACCACGCTACCAGATAGGGCGGATTCCGATCCGTGAGGATGGGCAGGGCTGCTCGACATTTGTTGAAGAGTGAATTGCGCAGAAGCAACCGCCAGCGGGCTACCCTGAGACCAGGCGATCGACGCTAGGCCATCAGGGACGTTCCTCCTGCATTTTCGCAATCGACCTGCGGCGGGCGAAGCGTTGATAGCTAATCCCATCCTCGTAAGCGCGTTCGAGGATATAACCCAGCGTATTTTCGAGCCGTTGCCGCAGCATCAGCGCATCTGACTGAAGCACCAGTTTGCCCGACTGATCAAAGAACGCCAGCGCTGGTGTGCGATGGAACCCGAGCTCAGCCAGCCAATCCGAAGCCGTGGTCCGATCACCGGCCGGCGTCACAACTGGTATTGCCTCGTCGACCCTCAGTCGCACCACGTCCATTCTTAACAACTGCTGTCGAATTCGAGGATCCTTGAACAAGGTACCGAACAGATAAGCACATTCATCACAGTCCGGGCCATCAAACACGACCATCAGCGGCTGGCGGGCGCTAACCGTATTCCGTGCGAGCATGAACGGTGGGTCAATAAACAGCGAGTCTTCGACCTTCACTGTCGTCGCCGAATCACCGCGCATCTTACGCTCGGCGGCAAGAAACTCTCGAAACGACCCTTCGCGATAATGCCCCTCCGCGACGTACCGCATCGCACTTCGGAAACGGTCTGGCGGATTAAATCCCACAATCCGCAGTCTTGGGTTACCTTCCAGGTCGAAGAAATAGGTCGCCGGCGTGTAGTCGGCCGCGAGTTCTTTTGCGAATTCCTTGACCGGCAATTCTTCACCCCACGGCGCAATCATGAAATCGTCGCTGAAGACTTCCAACGCCAGGGCATCGAAATCGCGCCGTAGTTTGGCAACCACGCTGGGATCGCGCAGCGTCTCGTCGGCAAACTTATAGCAATAGGAACAACCGACGGTACTGAATACCACGATTAGCCCTTTTTTCCCCGATTCTCGGGCACTATTGAGATCGTCCTGGAGATTCAAGAATGTTTCTAGAAACCAATCCGGATAGCTGGCAGTCAGCAATTTGCTGTCGTCCATCGGCACATCTGCCCCAAGAGCAAGGTCTGCGAAGTGGGTGAACGCGACGATCAGATACAGGAAGAACCAGCGTGAATGGGGGTAACGGCGGCCCCACTTCCCACCGCAGTGCGTTTCTGACCGCCTTTCCCGGAGAGTTTTCACGTCCTTGTCCTGATAGCGGCCCATGTCTTCGTGACATTCGCTGCATAGCGCTTCATGCAACTGATGCCCACAGGCCACCTGCCTGGGATCGCCACTCGAATTCGATTTGCGCCAGGGTCGTTCAATGCTGGGGATGCTGCCGGCCTGCCAACGCGCATTCGCCCCTTGACAGCCGGTCAGGCGTCCTCCTATCCCACTCGTGTTCTGAGACGCGAGTGATTGCCAGACTCCTATCATTTGATCGACGCAATGTAGCTTGTGATTGCCGTGAGTTCCGCATCGTCCGGCGGCATATCGCACTGCGCCGGCGAATAGAATGCCGCGTGCATGATCTCCGACTCCTTGCTGGCCCCCTCACCGGAAAGGATCTTCTTGGCTTTTTCGAACAACTCCTGCTGCGGCTTGCCCGCAAGCTTGGGAACAACCTTGCTGACCGGATTGCGCGCCTCCGCGCCGTGACAATTGATACAGCCGTGATACTTGAACAACTCTTCGCCGTTCTGCTCAGCCAACACCGGGCACGCGACGAAGCCCAAGGCAATTGCCGTCGATAGTACGATCGCTTTCATAGTCGTCTCCTGTTGCGCACGTCTTCGATTATGAAGCTGGTCAGCAATGGCGCATCTTTTCTGCCAGCCATGAGAGAGAAGTCTGTTTTCACTGGCATATGTCATCGGTCCTCCAGTTCGGGGGCACGACCCTGGTATAAGCTCATCCGCAGCGTGACGGGTTCGAGTTCTTCGAGTTGCCTTTTAAACAGGTCGAGGGGCCTGGCACCGCTGATGCGACGTAGCGCAATCACCTTGCCGTCACGCCGATCCAGGAAGCCGATGATGAAGGTTGGCGTTCCGCGGATCTGAAACTGGCGCCGAATTTCAGGATCGATTGCGGATTTTTCGCGGTGCCGCCCGCTGTCAACGCAGGCCTGAAACCTCGCCAGGTTCAAGCCGACAGACCGCGCGTGTCTGCGCAATGCGTCTGGCGAGAGGTCTGTACCGGACCGAAACAGCCGCCCGCGAAATGCCTGGTATCCACGCTGCTCGTCGGCACAATGAGCCGCTTCCGCGGCGCTCGCGGCATGCTGCCGGCCCGAATCCAGTGCCAGATCTCGGAAGACGTAACGGAGGCGCCCTTTATCGATATATTGCGCCTTGAGGAGGGGCATCGTTTCGGAGAAATGGCGGCGGCAGTAGCCGCACTGATAGCTGCTGAACTCGACGATCGCGAGTGCTGCATCTTGCGCCCCCAATGCCGGAAGGCCTGAAACATCGATCCTGCCTTTCTGCTCGCTGACCGCCTTGCGCTGTCCACGGGCCAAAGCCATCAGTCGGGTATATTCCGCTTGCGCCGTGGTGGGCGAATCAGGCTCGTCGGCCGCCGTCGGCAGGCGCGCGTTGACGGTATCCGCCACACCGGTCTGGTTGGCAAACAACAGGCAGAAGGTGATCCAGGCCAAGATTCCAGTTTGAGCCCTGCCCATCATTCGCAGTCCTCCTCGTTTGCATCGCTCGCTGCTGCCTGCGAATGTCTCGACGACCCGACCGCAGGTGACGAGGGGGCAGGTCGCGTGGCCGTTGACTGGGCAGGAACCGCCGTCACGACGCTGGTCTTGGCCGCGTCTTGCGTAGACACTGCAGGCTCTGCGGCGGCTGGACTTCCAGAAAAGCCAGCAAGCATGGCGAGTCCCCAAAACCAAGGTTTAGCGGCGGCCCTGGCGTCATGCGGGTAAATTGGGTTTACGATTTGAGACATGGCGTTTCCGTCGTTTCCGAGGCACTCGGTGGTGAGTCTGGCCGGCGGATGGAATCGAGACCCGGAGGATCGGCGACGAGGCGCAGACTTTTTTCCAACGGTTTTCCGACGGCTCGGAAAATCAACGTGTTAGCGAACACACGGCGCCAGAATGGAAGGTATGAATACGCAGACGAATGGTTTTCGCGACGAGGTTTTCGCCCTTGACGAGATAGAGGTTGACCCGACTTCGTTGCGTATCGTGCGTCCGGACGGCAGTGAAAAAATCGAGCCGAAGGTGATGCAGGTGCTGCTGGTTTTGGCCAGTTCACACGGTCGGGTCGTGACGCGGCAGGACCTCGAAGACGAGGTCTGGGCCGGCCGCATCGTCACCCCGGACGCCGTGACAAACGCAGTGGGGAAGCTGCGAAAAGCGCTGAGCGACAGCCGCAATCAACCGCGATTCATCGAGACAGTCGCCAAGCGCGGATACCGATTGATCCCCGAACCGCGGCTGCTGCGAACGCATGGCGACGAACCGGGCGCGCCCCGGAGCGGGACATGGTACCGATGGAGAGCAGCTTTGCTGCTGCTGGTGTTGGTGGCTGCGGTACTGCTGACATGGTTGATCTTGCAGGAGTTCTTTGTCGATCCCCATGTACCGGGCGTCGTTCAATCGCCGACCATCGCCGTAATGCCCTTCGAAGACCTGTCGCCGCAGTCCGAGCAGCGATATTTCGTCGATGGGATCACTTATGATCTGATAACGGATTTGTCCCAGCAGCCTGGACTCCAGGTGATCTCGCCCAACACTACGTTTGCATACCGCAACACCCGTATCGATGAACGCGTCATCGCGAAAGAGCTGGGCGTACGCTACTTGGTACGCGGCGCAGTGCAGCGCAGCCAAGAGCAGCTCCGTGTCAACGCCCGCTTACTGGAGGCAGAGACGGGAGCCACCCTATGGGCAAGGCGTTTCACCGGTGCAGCCGCCACGATTTTTTCGATACAGGACGAGTTGGTGTCGGGTATCTCGCGGGGGCTGCAACAAGAACTGACCGGCGAATATCGACCGTTCGAGCGCAGCGGTGTGACGCAAAGCCTGGAAGCTTACGATGAATATCTGCTTGGCAGAGAACACTATGGGCGTGTCACGCCCAACGACAATTTAATTGCAATGCAGCATTTCACTCGTGCCATCGAACTCGATCCGAATTTCGCGCGTGCACATGCGGGGCTCGCGCTCACTTGGTCGCGTCGTGCCATCGACGGATGGGTTGCGGATCCGGAGGCATCTCTCCGGGAAGCAAGCCGGCATGCGGAGACTGCTGCCACCATCGACCTGAATCTGCCGCAGATCCATTTCGTACGCGGTCAGATCGCCTTATTCCTCGGCCGACACCAGGCGGCCGCCGCAGCGGCAAACAAGGCAGTTGAGATCGACCCCAACTACGCCGACGGCTACGGGTTGCTCGCCTGGATTATGCACTATGGCGGGCGCCCGGGCCTGGCTCAGCAAGCATTGGCCAAGGCCCGTCAACTGAATCCTGCCTCATCGGCCTCCTACGAGGAAATTGATGGCGAAATCGCCTTTTCTACCGGCCGCTATAAGGATGCAGTCGTATTCTTTCAGTCGGCGCTGCAACGCAACCCTACGCATACCAGGGCGCGGCTCTGGCTGATTGCATCCCTGGTAAAACTCGGCAAGATCGATGAGGCAAACTGGGAGGCAGAAGAACTGATCACGACTGCCCCCAGTTTCTCCATGGCGCGAATGCTCCTGGCATTCCCGCACAAAGATCCGACACTGCGGGACCGACTGCTTGGTGCTGTCGCCCAGGTCGGATTGAAGGACTGAAAGCCTCGCACGAGTCGGACCGCGGCGAATATCGAAGAGCCCCGGTATCAATCCCAGCGCATAGGTTGACGGCAAAAAAACGGCTCATGCAGTTGCTGGTCAGGTTTCACGCTCTAATTCTTTGGGGCATGTGCAGGATTCACATACTTCACAGCCGTCGGCCCTGTTCCCGTGATTTGCACAACTGCTTCTCCATCTGGTGTCGAGATGAAGTGCGGAACGCCAGCAGGTTCCGTGTAAAAACTGCCCGCGGCAAGGGGCGTGAGCTGATCAGGATCGTAGCTATCACCCCAACCGATATACCAGGTGCCGGAAAGTACGGTATAAGAGCGGTCGTCCGGGTGGCTATGAGCCTGAACGATCCGCCCTTTCGGGAACTTGACCCGATGCACGAAAGGTCCGGGTTTCTTGGCGTCGCCAAGGATCTTTGCCAGACGAAGCCCTGGGACGCGAGGATTGTCTGCCCACTCGATCTGGTCGGGCGGCAGCATGACGCCCTTATTAATTACGTCGCCACAGAAGGCGACCGGGGATACCAAGAGCAGTGCTGAGGACATTAAAGTAGCGGTGGTAGCCAGTTTCATCTTCATCTCCTGTTTCGGGTTTCCTGGAGTTAGAGAACCGCTCCCGACGTTGGGAAGGTAACTCTCAAAGACAATCGTTAGCTCAAACAGGCCCTTGCGAACGAACGCAATGCCGACGTTTTTCCGCAACTTTTCTCTTTTTGCCGATTATCAACAGCTTAGAACCATACTCAATCGGGCAGCCCAGACTGGTTCGAAGGCGTAACCATCAGGGCACCGCGCGGCTGCGATCTTTCAGCGGGTAGTCGAGCGGCGGCGTGCGGGAAAAATCCGGGGTTGATGACCAGCAACCCCTGCGTCTAACAGACCGCTCGCCAGCCAGGATTTCGCCCGGCGCATACACATTGAGCATCGGTTTATGTGGAGCCTGCTTATCGCCTTTGCTCCATGTGCTGGGTTGGCAAGACGCGATTGGTACTCTACTTTTCCCAGGCGTTGAGGTTGCCCGACCATGCGCGACCCTTCCAACACTGGAAATTAGGCAAACCTCAGCTGCATTCTTCGACCGCCGCGAAAACCGAAGAGAGTTTGTATCTCTCCCCGCGAACTCCTAACGCACTGATTTGCGCAGGCCATTGATGTTACCCCAGACTTAACTCATTCATTTCTCACGCAAACATCAGGACAACCCCTTGAGCCACCGCCCCAGGAAAAGGTTCGGCCAGAACCGTTGCCTGGCGTGGTTTTTCTGCGGATTACGCGGGGTTAGAAAGGTGGCAATGAAGGCTGTCGACAATTTCGCTGACAACCGGATACCACCTTCGCAGTCTGATCTTTGGGCTTGCTGCCCCCCACAAATCTGGCCCTGAGATAACGAAGCAAATTTCCGAACAGTCTTGGTTGGGACCGAATTTACTTGGGTCCGCCGGTCTGCAGATACCCGTCAAAGAATATTCGAACCAGGTCTGACCGGGTGACCATACCCACTACGTGGCGCTCATCGTTGCAAACGAGGACGCGTTTGACGCGATGCTGCTTCATCAACTGGATGACATCGTCGACGTAGTGATCCGGCGACGTACAAACCACATCTCTTAGCATGTGTTCCGCGACAGGGTCCTCCGGACCCTCGAGTTCACCATGATGTGCAAGGTGGCCAAACATGGATTCCAGCGTCTGCCAGAGATTGTGTGTCGGATGATGGGCAGGCACGCCCAACCCACGCAGGAAATCGGCTTCCGTGATAATTCCAACCAATCGTTCATCGTTGTCGACGACCGGTAGACCGCTGATGCGTTGGGTGACCATCAGGTGAGCGGCGTCGGACATCGTGGTCTGCTCACGGATAACCCGTACCGGGTGGCTCATGATGCGCGATACCTTCAACGATTCGGTCGCGCGCTGGCCGGCGAAATATTGCGCCCTTTCCGCCAGCGTCATCAGATCGTTGACCTCGATGTCCATATAAGTACCCATACTTTCCAGGGCGCGTTTATAATCCTCGCGAACCGTCTTGTGCGTTGTCGGCTTATCGGCCATCGGCATTCTCCATCAACGGCGTACCTTCCTCGCCAGTCGTACCCTGCGCCTTCGCGCCTGCGACCTCTGACCACGCCGCTGGATAGCGACGCCAGGCAAACGGCGCATTGAATAGCAATGCCACCAGCAGGATCGTAATGGCATTGAGCATGACAGGGGTTATCACGAACTGGTAGCCAAGCTGGTGCACTGCGTCTCCGCCGAGCACTGCACCGAGGGCGGTCGCCCCACCCGGTGGATGGATGCAGCGCAGATAGTGCATTGCACCGATCGCCAGCGCGACGGCGATGGCGGCCGCCAGCATGGGCGCGGGGATCAGCTTGACGCAGGTGACACCCACGATTGCTGAAACGAGGTGTCCACCGAACACCGACCACGGCTGAGAAAGCGGGCCGTGCGGTACGGCGAACAACAAGACGGCTGAAGAGCCCATGGAAGCGATGATGCTGGCGCTGCCCACCAACCCGAGTTTCGATTGACTGACCAGCGCGACCCCGAGGATGCCCACAAGCCCCCCGGCCGTCGACACCCATTTCTCCGCATTCGTGGAGAGATCATTCCCGATCCCCACCCATCTGCGCAGGCCTGCCAATACAGATCTCACCGGTGGTGTTCCTTTATTCTCAACTGTTGTAATGCATCGTATTGGTGCGCGATAGGCTTTGACAAACGAAAGTTATTGGCCATTAATATCGCATATTTCGATATTATTCGAAGAGGCGCACCAATATGGACGTCGATCAAGCCCGAACTTTTCTCGCCATCGCGGCGCACGGCAGTTTCCTCGAGGCCGCCAAGCGGATTCACGTGACCCAGTCGACGGTCAGCGCGCGCATCCGGAATCTGGAATCCGAACTGGGCGCGCAGTTGTTCGTACGCAATCGTGCCGGCGCCACCCTGACTGCCGCCGGGCGTCGGTTCATGCAACATGCCAAATCGCTGGTCCTGACGGTCGAGCAGGCCCGCCACGATGTCGGGCTCCCAAGCCGTTACCGGGCCACCGTGCGGATCGGCGGCCGCATCGCGCTATGGGAAGACTTCTTGCCCAGTTGGGTTGGATGGATGCGCAGATCCGCACCCGATGTGGCTATCCGCAGTGAGATTGGGTTCGAAGAAGACCTCATGCGACGGCTGGTCGAAGGCACATTGGACATCGGCGTCATGTACACGCCCAGTCACGCGCCAGGGCTGATCGTCGAGCACCTGTTTGACGAGACGCTGGTCATGGTCAGTACGGATCCCGAAACACGCTGGCCGGGCGACGACTATATATATGTGGAATGGGGGCCCGGCTTCTACGCTAAGCACCAGGAAAGCTACCCGGATTTTGCGCGACCGCCACAGGTCGTCAATATCGGCTGGCTGGGCATCCAACTGATACTCGCCAATGGCGGCTCCTGCTTTCTCCCGATTCGCATGGCGCGTTCGCTGCTCGAAGCGAGGAAACTCTACCAAGTCGCATCAGCACCCGAGTTTCCTCACCCGGCCTATATGGTCTTTCCACGCGAATCTGACAGCGAGGTGCTGCATCAGGCCGTCGAAGGGTTAAGAGAACTGGCACACAAGGAGCAGACACACAACCTGTAGGCTTCGTTAGGTTCCAGCCATCTGGGCCCTGAGCCACCCGGAAATCCTATTGGTCCACCAGTCGCGCCTGTGTTTCGCCGGTGGCCAAGTCGACTTCCATCTGCACGACGCAGTACTCGTGGTGGGATTCGACAGGTGTCGGGTCGTCGGCACAACAAGCGCCTGCGTTGATTCCCGCGAAGAACACCCCAACCCGCACCGCGACATGGTCTCCTCGGTCTTCGATGCTGTTGATCATCACCGTTGGTCTTTCGTCGGCGACAAAATTGCCGAACTGAAGCGCCTGTGCCAATGGGAATTCACTTATCACCAGATGCTCGATCTCTTCTTTCAGCACCTCGCGGAACTTTGGGGTTCCCCAAGCTCCAACGGCTTTAGCGAGCCTCATTGACGACCTCCCCGACCATTACCAAAAACGCGATAGAGGCGAACGAGCACTTTGCTCAGTGCTCACCCTTCGTACGCAGCAGCCCAGCGAGACGGTTGCCCTGCTTCTGTGGGCCGCCGCGCGGGAACAAACGATGAAGGTAACGGTTCGAACCTCTGTCGGTGTCCCATAGCGTGCGGAAGTGCCGGATCATATCGCGTACGCTGGCTTGCGCGCCGCGGCGGGCATAGTGCTCGCGCAGGTAACGAATGACCTCCCAGTGCTCATTACCAAGCTCGAGGTCCTCGCGGTTGGCTAATGTCTTGGCGAAAGATTCGGACCAATCGGCAGGATCCACCAGATATCCCTCGCTGTCCGTTAGGACATCACGGCCATCAACCTCAACCACTCGTGTTGTCATTCCGGCATAGGCATCGCTGCCGGCCGGAAATAGACCCGGCAGCCCGGTTGAGTCGTTTGGAGATTGGGTCGTGGACCAGAGTTCGATCGAGATTTCGCCGTCGAGCCGGCCGTGGAACCGCTCCACGCCTGACACCAACACCTTACCGCTCCCGGGCGGGAGATCGAACTCTGCCACGCCCGCGCGATCAGTCAGAACAGGCCCGATGGGTGCTCCATCAGCATCCATCTGTAGGACCACCGGTGTCCGTTTCAAGGGCTCGTGCCCAAATTTCATTGCGACTCGTACTGAAATCACTTCTAACTCGCCCCTTGCCGAACACTCGACGAACACGCCTGAATCAACGCTAGGAGAGCTTGGACTCATGTTTCGCCGCCCTTAACCAACAGGCTGCCGCTACTTCCTCCGGCCACGCGACACATCACCGTCCGGGCCGACCGCTGCGGTTCCAAGGAACCTGTGCTTCAATTTACGACTGATAGTGAGATCTAAAAAGCGAATTTAATCGAACGTCGATATCGATATGCTCGATAGCACGGGTTTCGCCAGCATCTCAGACAGGAGCAGAAAACCTAGCTGACCTAGGAGGCTCAATGCACGATGTGATCGCGGTAGCTGATTCGGTGCGTGATCCCTGTATAGAAGCCGCGATCCGCGTCTACGAGGATGCCGGCATCAGTGGTCTTTGCGCCGAGGGGCGTTGGGAGCTTGCGATTCAAGCCATGCGCGACTTGGACACGGGTTCGATCGTTGCTTCTGCACTTGAAGAAACGCAGGATTAGATGTAGCAAGACCTCGTAAACATTTGCGGCTCAGGCTAATTGGTTTGGATGCAAGATTGCGTAGTGACACCAGCTTTTCCGACCGCCGCGAAAATCGAAGCGACCCACTCTCTTCACCCGCAGGCACCTCACTCACTGATCCCCGTGGGCATTCCCCACCCCACTCCATCATAATCCGCTGAATTCCTTCGCAATCACCAGGACAAGCCCTTGAGCCACCGCCCCAGGAAAAGGTGCGGCCAGAAGTATTGCCGGGAGTGGTTTTTCTGCGGATTCTGCGGTGTTAGAAAGGTAGGGATAGGTGCTGTCGACGATTTCGCCGGCACGTTGCGTTGCTCACACGGCTGTATTACACTTCGTATTACATCTAGCTAGAGGAAAGTGGCGTGGGAACAAGAACTGTACGACTCGACGACGAAGCCGAGAAGACCCTAGCGAAGTTGAAAAAGGTCACTGGCTTGTCAATTTCCGAGGTTCTTAAGCGCGGTCTGAGTGCCTATGAGGAACAGGCAATGCAGCAGGCTGTCCGCAATCCTTTTGCCATCTACCGCGAGCTGGATCTTGGCGAGGGCGGTTACGCGATTGAGCCTGCCCGGCACGCCAAGTCTGCGATCAAGGAAGCAATCCGTCGGAAACACAAGAGATGATTCTGGCCGATACCGGGCCACTCGTCGCGCT
>JBATKF010000052.1:0-1790 GCA_049669185.1 Sedimenticolaceae bacterium
CAGGATTGGGATTGACTCTTGTGCGCATGAAGCTTCCGTCCTGACCAACCATCGTGCCCGCTGAAATTATTTGTTGGAAGCCGACTGCTCGAGGCGCTCGGCCAGCCACACTTTGATAATCGACTGACGCGTAACACCCAGGCGGCTTGCCTCTTTATCCAGTGACTCGATCATCCAGGTGGGGAAGTCGACATTTACCCGCTTCTGCTCCCGAAGCGGGCGCCGCGCTTTTGAAAGATCCAGTGCGCCGGTGACATCCTTGTCATTGTCAAAATCAGAATCGAACTTTTTAGCCTTCATAGATAGCCACCTCTTCAATTCGAGAGCGACGGACGGAAATGATCCGAATGTTGTCACCTCGCGGTGTTACGACGGCGGACCAGTGTTTCCCGGCTATACGGCCGATGATCAGAAACCTCGGCTCGTCAGCTGTTCTCGCAGGGATTTCGATCAGATCGGGATCTCTCCAGAGCGCCTGGGCATCGACGAAATCGATGTCATGTTTTTCCAGATTTGCCCGGCTTTTTTGCTCGTCGAATTCGAAAATAAACATGGTATAAAAAATATACCATTATTGTGTTTTGGTCAAAGGGGTAGTTTGTCGCCTTCTCTAATTATCAGCCGCAGGCTGCCGGAGTATTGCCGGGATCAGTCCTGCTCAGTAGTGCTCTGTCGTGCAGTTTGCAACGGGCGCCCTGCCAACAAGTTAAATGAAAACAGCGGCTTAGAAATCACATCGCCGCCTTTTAATCAATTGGTCACAGGTTCGAATCCTGTACGACCCACCATATAAGCCCCGTCAGATCAGTGACTTAGTTTGCCTGACGGGTTTTTATTTTCTGCTTCAGAACCTGTCCATTCTGAAAATTGAATCGAGCCCGATCCTTGGTAATTCTCGAGTAGAGCGTCTATGCCGCCAATCGTCCGTAGCGATGATGTAGCCCACCCACAAGGGGAAGCGCGGTTACCTTGCCCGAGTCTGGCGGGTGAATAGTGCGCGGCTTGGGCGAATCTTTACTCAGCGATAGATGCGTCCTGCAGCAATGGTAGTAGCCGAAGTAGTCGCCAAGGATTCGGCGCAGATGCCGCTCGTTGAGCACTATCACGTGATTCAGGCAATCACGGCGTATGGAACCTATCACGCGTTCGACGAATGGATTCTGCCAAGGTGATCGGCGCGCTGTTATCACCTCATCGATCCCCAGGCTCTTGATCCGTCGTCGCACGGCGTCACGATAGATGCTATCGCGGTCATGTAGCAGATAGCCCGGTGCGGTATCAAAGGGAAAGGCCTCCACGATCTGTTGTGCCGTCCATTGAGCGGTGGGATGCTCGGTCACATTGAAGTGCACGATTTCGCGACGGTCATGGCGGAGCACAATGAACACATAGAGAATACGAAAGGTAGCCGTTGGTATGGTGAAGAAATCCATCGACGCCAGGTCCGCTACGTGATTTTCGAGAAATGTCCGCCAAGTCTGAGAAGGCGGTTTTGGGTGACGGGCCATGTACTTCGAAACTGTGGCTTGAGAGATCTCAATGCCCAGCTTGAGCAGTTCTCCATGGATTCGTGGAGCGCCCCATCCAGCATTCGTCGACTGCATTTCATGGATGAGACTTCGTATTTCGCGATCGACCGGCGGTCGGCCTGCGTGCCGGTGCCGACTTTTCCACCGCCAATAGCGTCGAAAGCCTTCTCGGTGCCAACGCACTACGGTATCAGGGTCAAATGAGTGCAACATCGTCCGCCGTCCGTTTACATGCTTTTCGAACAGAATCCAGAACAGGCG
>JBATKF010000053.1:0-5839 GCA_049669185.1 Sedimenticolaceae bacterium
CGCTTGCCGTCGCCGGCGGCGGCCAGTACCTGGCGTGCAAAGCTGTCGAGGTCGGCCTGCTGCTCGGCGTCGACCACGCAACAGGTATTGTCACGAAGCGCAAGCAGCCGCGCGCCGATGTCGCCACGCACGTCGGCCAGGCCAAAGCGCTGCACCTGCTCCGCCCGGATACTTCCGCCGGTCTTCTCCGCGACATAGTCGGGCAGAAACGCGGTGCTGAAACCAAACACCGAATCTCGCGCAAACTCGGTCTCATGCACGGCGACCGGCGTGCCGTCGACGATCAGGTAGTGCACGCCGTCGCGCGTGATCCGCCCGCCCTCGAAGAAGGCCGGCACCAGGAAGTGTGCGTCGAACGGCCCGAGCTCCTCGGCGATCACGTCCGTCTCCACCGGGTAGTGGCCACGCAGCGTCGAATCCGAGCGGCTGACGATCACCGGTTGGATCTCAACGCCCTCGCCGCCCATGTCCTCGATCGCCTGGCGCAGATTCACGCAGATCTCGCGCGTAACCGCAGCGGCCTGTGCGGCATCCATGCCGCGGGTGTTACTCAGGACGAAGAACAGCGGCGCGGCATCACGCAGACCCTCCGTCAGCGTCGCGGGGTCCCAGCGTGTCAGCAGCAGACAACTGTGCACCGTCTGCGAGCCAGTCGGGTCGTCATCGATCACAACGATCTTGGTAAGCTTTTGCGTCTTCATCACTGCCTCCTCAGGCCGCGCGCTTACCAGCGGCCTTCGTGCTATCCGCCAGCGCCCGCGCCCGATCGCTCAGACTGCTCGCGGTAATACCGTTGTAGGCCATGATCTCGGCCGGGCTTGCCGTGGTCTCGCCACGCTGCCAACCGAACAGATCGCGGGCCCGCGAATTGCTGCGCAGCATCGCCGGCTCCAGCGCGATGGTGCCACCGCCGCTGACGCCGATCAGCGCGTCGCCGCCGAACAGCGCTTCGAACTGCGCGTCGTCCATGAAGCTGGCATCCGGTTGCGAGGCGTGCTGCCAAGCAACGTCGCCAGGGCGATACAGACGGCGCGGGTTGGCAACGCAGACGATGCGCACCCGGTAACCGGCCGCCTCCAGTGTGTCCTTGGCCTCGAACACCGGCAGCAGGATCATGTCGCCGGTAACCGCAAACACGATGGTTGCGTTGTCGCCTGCACTCGATTCGTACAGCGTGACCGCGCCCTGCTCGATGGCCTCGGCGGCCTGTTCCGGCGTGGTGTAGACCGGCAATGCCGATTTGGATGCCACGATGCTGACCGACTTGTTCGATTGCTCGACCGCCCAGCCATAGGCGGCCTGGATCATGTTCGCATCGGCCGGGTAGAGCAGATAGACGTTGCCATTGCGCATCTGCCCACCGATGTAATTCTCGATCTCGGGCCGCTGATGCGTCCAGCCGTTGCGACCCTGCTCGAGCGCCCCAGCGGTGAACATCGACACCACGGCCGGCGTCTTGCGGCGCAGTTCGGCCATTGCCTGCCCGACGGTCTGCACGATCGGCCAGCCGTTGATCGCGAAGCTCTCGTAAGACAACCACAGCGAGCGGCCGCCGAGTAACGCCAGGCCTGCGGCGAATCCAGCGCAGGCGTCCTCGCTGAGCGGCTCATAGACTTGTCCCGACGGACTCTGGTTGTAGAGTGCGTCTTCCGTTGGGTGCCGAATCTTGAGCTTCTCGTTGATGGCCTTCATGTTCGACGCCTCGTTGCCGTCAGCGTTGGTCACGACGAAACTCGGGTCACGCTTGCCCAGCGCGGCCACCATGTGCGCCATCGCCGTCGCCGGAACGGCCTTCTCGCCCGGCGCAAAGGCCTGAGTCGGCAGCGTGCCGATCGCGGGCAGCTCGCGCTCAAACTCGGTCACTACGGTGCGACCGGCCGGACCGCCACCCGCGCGATTCATGTTCGTGCGAACCAGATCCCAGGCCTCCGGGGCCAGCGCGCCGCGGACAAGCGCCGCCGCGATATTGTCTTTGTGCGGGTTATCGCCCGGATACAGATTGTGCGCCTTGGCGCCGTGCGCGTGCACTCCGGCCCCTTTAAGCTGTTTGATGATCAGCACAGTCAGCGTGCCGCTCATCGCCGCGTCGGCGGCCAGCTTAGCACCCTCCAGCACGGCACGGGTGAAAGCACTGCGCGCCACATCGCTGAACAGCGTGCTGTCGACATAGGGTCCCTGCTGTCCGGCGTCATCGAAGTCTTTCGCATCGATCAGGATCACGTTGCCGAAATCGTGCGCCTTCCAGTAGGCCGTCATCTGCGCGTTGTCCATCAGCGAGACCATGGAGTGGTGCTCCTGGCTGAAGCCGTTCCAGACCAGGACCGGGAGGAAATTGGTGATGTCCGGGTAGCTGGTATGGAAGTGCTTCATCGCCGACATGATGTAGGGCTCGCCCAGACCGCCGTCGCCGATGGTGCACGGGAACAGCGTGTCGCGATTCAGGTAGGCACCCGCCATCGCGAAGTGCTGGCCTTGCCCAAGCGGTCCGGCCGGTGCCAGGAGACCCGGTATCGCACCGGACAGGTGGCCGAGCAGGCCGTCGCGCTCGCGAAAGCGCGCCTGCAGGTGATCCATGGTCTCGATACCCATTTCGCTGAGCGAGCCGTCCAGGAACATCGCGCTGTAGAAACCTGGGGCGTGGTGGCCGACCTCGGTCACGATATTGGTGTGACCGAGCATTGCGAGCGCGGCATAGGCGTCGGCGCTGCTGGCGAAGCCGCCCGGGTGACCCGATTCTTTGGAGGCGCACAGCTGCAGCGTGGTGTAGCGCAACGCATCGACGACCAGACGCGTCTGAAACACCGCGGTCTCATCGACCGTCGAGATCGATCCGGTCTGCGCATCGACAACCGGCTCTGCTCCCAGGTCGTCGAACTGCGCCGGCCGTGCGCCGAAGTGCAGTATGCCCTCGCAGAATGCCGGAGCCTTGGGGACGATCTCGTTTGCCGGTGTGCTCATGCTCAATTCTCCTCAAACTTGAGTCAACGCGGACCGGATGGCCCGCTTTGCCGTGAAATCTAGGAGGGCTCGCCTTTTTCCGCAATGAGAAAACCTTTTCACGATGCAAAATTCTGTTCGATATGGTCTTCGTACGTTTCGTAAGTTATTGATAAAAAACGATTCCCGCCAATAACCCCAGAACCCGGACAAAATTTTCACAATATGAAAATATGGTCTAACATTATCGAATTCCGAAATATTCGCCGCGTTTCTGGGCATGACTGGCGCTATTTTTCACCATATGGCAAACGATTTTACCAAGAAGGGAAACGACCGCAGTGGACGCATCCAGGTGATCGACCGCGCAGCGACGCTGCTGGGTGCGATCGCCCGCTACCCGGAGCCCGTGAGCCTCAAGATCCTGGGCGCAGAGACCGGTCTGCACGCATCGACCGCGCATCGCATCCTTGCATCCCTGATCGATAACCGTTTCGTGGAGCGCGATGCCACGGGCCGCTATCGGCTCGGCATCCGGCTGATGCAGCTCGGCGTGCGCCTGCACAGCAGCATCGATCTGCGCTCCGTCGCATTTCCGGTGATGGAGGCACTGCGCGACAAGCTGGGCGAATCCGTGAATCTGGCGATCCGCGAGGGCGACGTCGTGGTCTATCTGGAAAAGGCCACCCCGAACCGGATGATGCATGTGCAGCAGGTGGTCGGCAGCCGCGCGCCATTGCATGTAACTGCGGTCGGCAAGCTCATGTTGGGTGCCGCGGGAGAAGAGGCGATACGCGGTTATGCACAGCGCACCAACCTGCCCTCCTACACGCGCAACACTCTCTCCACGCTGCCGCGCCTGATCGCGGAATGTAACTCCGCGGTCAAGCAGGGCTACGCACTGGACAATGAAGAGGCGGAGATCGACGTCGGTTGCATCGGCGTGCTGCTAAAAGACAGCACCGGCAGCCCGGTGGCAGGGCTCTCGGTATCCGCACCGATCGAGCGCCGGCGCATGGCCTGGGTGGACGATGTCATCGAGGCCGGCAAGACCATCTCGGCGCAGCTCGGGTATCAAGCGGAGCAGTGACCTGCGCAACTGCGTCCCTTCAGATCGAGTCTTGCAATCGCTTGCGGTTTGAGTATTGGCCCGCTTATCTCACCGTTTTCCTGCTGCGCCGCGGCTGTAAAGACTCGCTCGCTGGTTCCTCTGCGCGTGATAATTGCCCGATGAACAAAGACCACTTCTGGCTGGCGGTCGGTTTTGCGTTGTTCTTGGCCATTCTGCTCGGCATACCCGATACCCTGATGCCGTCGGCGGCAAGCCGCGTCGCGGCGATCGCCGTGCTGATGGCGGCGCTGTGGATCAGCGAGGCCATACCGATACCGGCGACCGCGCTGTTGCCGGTGGTGCTATTCCCGATCCTCGGCGTCATGCCGGTTACCGAGACCACGGCGAACTATGCGCACCACCTGGTCTTCCTGTTCCTTGGTGGCTTCTGGATCGCCGCCGCGGTGGAACGCTGCGGCCTGCATCGCCGCATCGCCCTGCGGGTGCTGCGCCTCGTGGGATCGCGCGCCGATCGCATCCTGCTCGGTTTCATGGCGGCAACTGCCTTCCTGTCGATGTGGCTGAGCAATACCGCCACGACCATGATGATGCTGCCGATCGGTCTGGCTGTCGCAGCGCGGTTCGGACGCGACACCCAATCTCCCTTTGGCCGCGCACTGATGCTCGGCATCGCCTATGCCGCAACGATCGGCGGCGTGGCCACGCTGGTCGGCACCCCACCAAACGCCGTATTAGCCGGGATCGTCGAGAAAACCCAGGGCGTGTCCATCAGTTTCGGCCGTTGGCTGTTGTTTGGTCTGCCGCTATCGCTGCTGATGCTGTGCGTCTGCTGGTTCTATCTGAGTCGCATCAATGCCCGGCTGCGGGGACTCGAAATCGGCCAGGGCGGCGACACTGTTCGCGCCGAGCTGGATGCCATTGGTCGCATGACGACCGCGGAGCGCCGCGTACTGGCCGTGTTTACGGTGGTCGCGCTGCTGTGGGTGTTCAAAGGGCTGACCCCCTGGCCAGCGCTGCAGTCGTTGAACGACTCCACGATCGCGATCGCCGGCGCGCTGGCGCTGTTCGTGATCCCTGCGGGCAACGCCGCGCGCGAGGGTCTATTGACCTGGGATGCCGCTGCGCGCGTGCATTGGGACGTACTCATCCTGTTCGGCGGCGGCTTTGCACTGGCGGAGGGTTTTCAACAGTCTGGCCTGACCGCATGGATCGGCCTGCAACTAGATTTCCTGGTGCAGGTACACTGGGTGGTATTGATTATGGTCGTCGCAGCGGTGACCTTGTTCCTCACTGAACTCACGTCGAACACAGCGACCGCGAGCATGCTGCTTCCGATCGTCGCAGGCCTGGCCGCGGCCGCCGGTCACGATGCGCTGCAGGCGATGGTGGCCACCGCCCTCGCCGCCTCCTTTGCCTTCATGCTCCCGGTGGCAACTCCACCCAACGCCATTGTGTTTGCGAGCCGGCAGGTCAGCATCCGGCAGATGGCGCGGGCCGGGGTCTGGATGAACCTGGTCGGCCTGCTGCTCATCACCGCGTTCGTCAGCCTGCTGATGCCTTGGGCTCTGGCGCCGAACTGACACGCGTCGCATCGACCGGCGGTCCGGGACATCGACTGTTGTCGATGCCCCGCCACCCGTCGGAAGATCACTCGACGACGACGATCTCGCCCGTCATCGTCGGATGCAGGCTGCAGAAGTATTCGTAGGTGCCTGGCTCATCGAATGTCTCGCTGAAGCCTGCGTTCGCTCCCAGCGTCTGCGAACCGAAGCTGCCGTCGCGGGCGGTAACCGTATGAGGGATGCTGCCCAGCTGTGTCCAGGTCACGGT
>JBATKF010000054.1:0-1664 GCA_049669185.1 Sedimenticolaceae bacterium
CTTCCGGTCCTCAATCCTTAATACCCTCGTGCCCTGCGCGCCCAAACAGCCGGCGCCGTGGCCCGAGCGCATCGACAGGTAACCATCTCCATGTCTCGAAATATGTCGTGTCGCTGGCTCTATCGGATGCTTGACCGGGGCGCCTTGCTGGCACTGCTGATGCTGTCGCTCTCCGTCTGGGCCGGGTCCAACGATGGCACCGGCTACGTCGGCAGCGATACCTGTCGTGGTTGTCACGAGGCGGAATACAACGCGTGGCAGGGCTCCCACCACGATCTGGCGATGCAGCCGGCCAACGCGGATACCGTGCTGGGTGATTTCGACGATGCGTTGTTCGAGCATCGGGGTGTGACGACGCGCTTCTTCCGGCGTGACGGCAAGTACCTGGTCGAGGCACAGGGCGCCGACGGTGCACAACATGAGTATGAGGTGGCCTATACCTTCGGGGTCGTGCCTCTGCAGCAGTACCTGGTCGGTTTCCCGGACGGTCGCTATCAGGCACTCACGGTGGCATGGGATACCCGGCCACAGGACCAGGGTGGTCAGCGTTGGTTCCACCTGTATCCCGATGAAGACATCCCGCCCGGCGACGAGCTGCACTGGACCGCGCCCGCGCACAACTGGAACTACGCGTGCGCCGAGTGTCACTCGACCCGACTGCGCAAGAACTACGATGCGCTCACCGATACCTACCGGACCAGCTGGTCGGAGATCGATGTCGCCTGCGAGGCCTGCCACGGGCCCGGCGGGCGTCATGTCGAGCTTGCCAATGCCGCAGCCGCGGGCGGCAAGGACTATCCGGCCGATCACGGTCTGGCGGTCAAGCTGAACGGCCGCGGTGAATGGCATCTTGCGACGGGGCAGCGCAACGCGGCGTTGGCCCGGCCGACGCAGGGCGCACCGGAGATCGAGGTCTGCGGGCGCTGTCATGCGCGCCGCTCGCAGTTGTCCGAGGACTATGTACACGGCCGACCGTTGTCGGATACCCACCGCGTGCAGCTGTTGAGCGAGGGCTTCTACCATCCGGACGGGCAGATCCTCGACGAGGTCTATGTCTATGGCTCCTTCCTCCAGAGCCGTATGCATGCGGCCGGCGTCACCTGCAGTGATTGTCACGAGCCGCACAGCCTGGAGCTCCGGGCCGAGGGAAACGCGGTGTGCGCGACCTGCCATGCCCCGTCGACCTATGACGCGACGACGCACCATCATCACCCGGCGGGTTCCACCGGCGCGCAGTGTGTCGCATGCCATATGCCGTCGCGCAACTACATGGTCGTGGACCCGCGACGGGATCACAGCATGCGCATCCCGCGCCCGGATCTCTCGCTGTCGCTGGGTGTCCCCAATGCCTGCAGCCAGTGTCATGTGGGACGTAGCGATCAATGGTCGGCCGATGCGCTGGAGGCTTGGTACGGCAAGGAGCGCAAACCGGGTTACCAGCGCTATGCCTCGGTGCTCAGCGCCGCGCACGCCGGCCAGACGGGTGCCGGCGAGGGCCTGGCGGCGCTGGCGTTGGACGAGTCCGCGCCGATCATCGCGCGCGCGACCGCGCTGCAGGAGATAGCCGGTTTTCTCGGGCAGGAATCTCTGCCGGCGATCCAGGCGGGGCTGGCGTCGCCCGATCCCTTGATGCGGCGTGCGCGGCGCTGAGCACCGAGGCATAG
>JBATKF010000055.1:0-31345 GCA_049669185.1 Sedimenticolaceae bacterium
TCGCTCTTGCAGATAGGTTCTCACCTCCTCGCCGCTAAGCAGGGCGACCAGCGCCTCCTCAAGGCTTGGGGAGGTCACCAGCAGGCGTTCGAAATCCTCTCGCGCAAGCACCCACAGGGAAACGTCCGTCTGCGTGCGGGCCAGGGTGGCGTGCGGACAACCGGTAAAGAAGGCCATACGCCCGAAGGCGTCGTAATCCTCGGTGCGGCGGAAAGGCATCATGTCCCGGTTCGGATCGAGCAGTTCCACTTCGCCGCGTTCGACGATATACAAGCGATCGCAGGGATCGTGTTGACGGTAGAGTGTCGTACCGGCGGGATAATATTGCCGGAAAAGCACGTCGCCCAGATCGCGAATCTCCCGCTCTGAGAGGTCTCGAAAGGTATCGATTCGTCCGATGTGTCGCAGGATCCGCCGCGTGCGAAGGTGGCGTTCGCGACGCAGGTGAAAAATGGTCGTCGAGGGCTTGCGCAGAAAGCCACCCTGGTCGTTGATGAGTTGGTTGAGCACGACAAACAGAATTCCGCCCGCCACGGCGCCGATCGAGAGCGGAATGAACTGATCCTGCGCCAATGCGACGCCTACCAGGTCCAACGTCAGCGCCGCCAGCAGCGCGCCGGCGCCGAAAGCCATCAGAAACGCCACTGCCCGCTCACCCGGTCTCCAGAAAGCCATGGTCAGCGTGCCCAGCGGCAGTGAACTAGCGCTGATAATGCCCATCGCGAAGGCGTCGAATGCTAGGTGGTCCATTTTTTCATTCCACCACAGCAGGATCTGGCGAGCGCTCCTTGCCGGACAGGAGAATGCGCAATGGTTGATGGCTGCATCGGAGTCTGCGCCTGAGCGGCCCTGGAATAGTGCCTGGAATAGTAGAAAGGATGGCCGCGACCGACGAGAGGCGGCGCTGGTTTTTGACCCCAGTGCCCACTGGGCCGGCGTTCACGCAGAGGGCTTCGCTGATGCCGAATGATATCACCAGGTCAGTGGCGATCGAGGGCCGATGGCTGCCGGGCATCGCCGCTGTCTGGGCGGGTCAGGGGGCAACGCGGGCCGCGACAGTCGGCGCGGGTGCGCATTTCCAGAACAAGAAACGCCAATTGAAACAATGCTTTGTCGCTGTTTGGTTCAGATTTCCATCGCGCTATTGGACAGAATCGCTTAAAGCGTCTATTGTTTGTCCACACTGATGAGGGGCAGGTGCGGCGGTGTAGGATTATTGTCCAGATTAACGCCTCTCCCCAGAATCTTTTTCAGCTGAAGCTGTTTTCAACGTTTGAGACAAGAGGATCTAAATCATGAGACTTTCGACCAAGAGCCGCTACGCCGTTACCGCGATGTTGGATCTCGCACTCAACGGTGCGCGCGGGCCAGTGACGTTGGCAGATATCTCGGAGAACCAGAGCATCTCCCTTTCTTACCTGGAGCAGCTCTTTGCTGCGCTGCGTGCGAAGGGCCTGGTGCGCGGCGTACGTGGTCCGGGCGGCGGCTACTACCTCGGGCGCGAAGCCGAGGCGATCTCTGTCGCCGACGTGATCTGCGCCGTTGATGACTGGGTCGAGTACACCAGGAATAAACCCCAGGCATCCTTTACCGACGTTCAGCAGTGCACGACTCGCGCACTTTGGGATGACCTTAGCGGGCAAATTTTCGACTTCCTTGCTGACATCACGCTCGAGCAACTGGTACAACGTGGCGAGTTGCGCGCTGCCGCCGTCGGTCGCGGCAGCTCCGCGAAGGCCCCCTTGCTGGGTCTAAAAGAACAGGCCGCTTAATCGCAGTACGTGAGCGCTGGGCCCGCGACCACGGGCCCAGCCGCCTGGTGCATTGCGATCCCAAAGCGCCCGTCAGCGCACATCTCGCCAGCATTGCTACGTGAAAGTGCGCAACCGCCTCCCTCGCCCGCGATGCCAGCACTTCTTGGCGCCTGATATCAACCCCCATAGATCCGGATGAACCTTGGCAGATACCAGGACTGGTCGATGCTGCTGGCGCTCACCGTGATGTGGGGTAGCGCGTTCACGATGACCAAGATCGCGGTAACCCACCTCCCCCCGCCCACGGTCGTAGCGGGACGCCTGGTCATCGGTGCGGTGATTCTTGTCTGCCTGCTGTTGATCGTCACGCGACGCCTGCCGCGCGGACGCCGGGCCTGGCTTTTCTTTTTCTTGATCGCCGCCATCGGCAATACCGCGCCGTTCCTCCTCATCAGCTGGGGTCAACGTTCCATCGATAGTGGCTTGGCGGGCATTCTGATGGCTTGCATGCCGCTGTTCACGCTGGTGCTCGCGCATTACTTCCTGCCCGACGAGCGAATGACGCCGACGCGGCTGGCAGGCTTTGCGTTCGGCTTCTGCGGTGTCATCGTGTTGATAGGGCCGGATTTCCCAATGAGTGCGGGTGAGCATGCGGGCCAGCCGACCGCCATGCTCGCTGTCTTGGCGGGGGCGGCTTGTTATGCGGTGGCCGCCGTTTTGGCACGCCTGCGGCCCCCCGGCGATGCGCTCAGCGCAGCCGCGGCGACAACGCTGATTGCTGCAATGCTCAGCATCCCGTTGTTGACCGCCACCGGCGCTGCGCCGCAGAGGGTTCCCGACGTCGACTCCCCGGCTTGGATTGCCATTTTGCTCCTGGGCGTGTTCTCAACGGCGGCCGCGGCCATCGTTTATTTTCGACTCGTCAGCAGCGCGGGACCCGCGTTCGTCTCCCAACTGAACTATTTGATACCTCTGTGGGCGGTGAGTGTCGGCATTGTGTTTCTCGACGAACAACCAGAAATGCATCATCTGTACGCGATGTTGCTGATCCTTATCGGTGTACTTGTCGCCCAGATGGGGCGGGGCCGCGGTGCGACGTCTCGATCGATTGGCGAGGTCGCCACGCTGCAACCGGCGAGGGCGATGCGGCGCGCCGCCGGATCTGCGTCGTCGTGGCCCGAGCGCCGCAGCGAGTCCTGAGCCATGCCAGAAGGCCCGGAGATGCGCCGAGCGGCAGACAAGCTGGCACGCGCCGTCATCCCGCTCGTCGTCAGCGAGGTCTTTTTTGCTTTTGACAACCTCAAGCCCTATGCGCCGACTTTAACAGGCCGGCGTATCGAGGCCGTCGAGACGCGCGGAAAGGCGCTATTGATCCATTTCGACAACGATATCAGCATCTTCACCCACAACCAGCTGTATGGGCGCTGGATCATACGACAGACCCATCGCTATCCCGTGACAAACCGGCAACTACGACTCGCAATCCATAACGAAAAGCGATCGGCGCTGCTTTATAGTGCGTCGGAAATCGAGGTGCTCACGCCACAACAGCTGGATGCGCATCCGTTTCTGGCGACTCTGGGTCCGGATGTCCTCGCCATAAAACCGCGGGGGGTGTTGGAGCAATTGGCCGCCAGCGAACATCTGCGACGGCGCCTCGGGTCGCTCCTTCTGGACCAACGATTCCTAGCGGGTATCGGCAACTATCTGCGTAGCGAGATTCTTTTCGTGGCCGGGCTGCATCCGCGCTTGCGGCCTGTAGACTGCAGTGCCGACGCACTCGAGAGGCTGGCCCGCGCCGCCGTCGCAGTATCGCGCCAATCGTATCGGCATAACGGGATTACCAATGACCTCGAGAGGGCCAGACAGCTCAGGGCGCAGGGTCAACCGCGGAGCCGATATCGCCACTGGGTGTTCGCCCGAGGGAATCGGCCCTGTCGGCTTTGCGGCGCCTCAATCGTTCAAGATGTCGCCGCCGGCCGCCGCATCTATTTCTGCCCCACCTGTCAGCCCGAGCGCTCCTGACCACGAGATATGTCTCGGCGGACTCAACCTGGTCAATCTGCCTTCGTGCAATCCCCTGATTTCAAGCGTAAAATCTCAGCTCCTCCGGTTGTCTTGAGCGGTATGGCGGGCAAACTCTATATACGCACCTTCGGTTGTCAGATGAACGAGTACGATTCGCAGAAGATGCAGGACGTACTGCGCGAGTCACATGGACTCGAACTAACCGACAACCCTGAGCAGGCAGACGTTCTGTTGCTGAATACCTGCTCGATCCGTGAGAAGGCGCAGGACAAGGTGTTTTCGCAGCTTGGCGTGTGGAAGGACTGGAAACAGGCACGGCCCGATCTGGTGATCGGAGTCGGTGGCTGCGTGGCCAGTCAAGAGGGCGCGGCGATCCGCGAGCGTGCGCCCTTCGTCGACCTCGTCTTCGGCCCACAGACCCTGCACCGTCTGCCCGACATGCTCACGCGCGCACGCACGCAGCAGCTGCCTACGGTCGATGTCAGTTTTCCCGAGATCGAAAAGTTTGACCGCTTGCCTGAACCGCGCGCCGATGGACCAACCGCGTTCGTCTCGATCATGGAGGGTTGTTCGAAGTACTGCACATTCTGCGTCGTACCCTATACGCGCGGCGAAGAGATCAGCCGTCCTTTTGACGACGTGATCGCAGAGGTCGCGCAGCTGGCCGACCAGGGGGTCCGCGAGGTCAACCTGCTGGGGCAGAACGTGAATGCCTACCGCGGTCGCATGTACGACGGCGATATTGCTGATCTGGCCTTGCTGATCCGCTACGTCGCCGCGATCGACGGTATCGATCGCATCCGCTACACCACCTCGCACCCGGTCGAGTTCTCTGACGCGCTGATAGAGGCATATGCCGATGTGCCCGAGCTGGTCAGTCATCTGCACCTGCCGGTACAGTCCGGCTCGGACCGCATTCTGCTGGCGATGAAACGCGGCCACAGTGCCTTCGATTACAAACGAAAGATAAAGCAGTTGCGCAGTGTGCGGCCTGACATCAGTCTCTCCTCCGATTTCATCATTGGGTTTCCAGGCGAGACCGAACGCGACTTTCGCCTGACCATGGAGCTTATCGACGCGATTGGTTTTGACCAGTCGTTCAGCTTTATCTACAGCCGCAGGCCAGGCACCCCCGCCGCCGAGCTGCCCGACGATGTGCCGCATGCGGTTAAGCAGGCGCGTCTCGCCGAGCTACAGCATGCGATCAACGACAACGCTCAGCGTATCGCCCGCAGCATGGTTGGTGGCGTACAGCGCGTGTTGGTCGACCGGCCGTCGCGCAAAGATCCGAACGAGCTCGCCGGTCGTACCGAGAACAATCGCGTGGTCAACTTTGCGGGTGCCAGGCGGTTGATCGGCCAGTTCGTCGACGTGCGCATCAGTGCCGCCAACCCGAACTCGCTGCGCGGTGAACTGCTTGGGCAGATGCCATTCGAGGTGGTTGGCGCCCGATGAACAGAACGGCCGATGTCTGAACACCCGGATTCGCTCGATCTGCTCCTCGAACCCCTGGACAACGAGCGCTTGCGCAATGTCTGCGGCCAGCTCGACGAGCACTTGCGCCAGTTGGAGAGCCGCCTCGGCATAGAGATCAACAACCGCGGCAATAGCTTTCGCCTGCTCGGCGAACCGGGCGCGATTGCCGCCGGGCGCGAGGTGCTGCAGGGTTTGTATCGCGCCACTGCCGAGGAGGCCCTGAGTCCGGCACGCGTTCACCTTTTCCTGCAGCAGTCAGGTGTCGATGCGCTGCTCGATGGTGATGCTGCGGTACCGGAGACCGTAATCAAGACACGCCGCGGTCTGGTGCGTCCCCGTGGTCCCAGCCAGGCGCAGTATGTTCACCGGGTGCTTACGCACGATATAAATTTCGGTGTCGGCCCGGCGGGTACCGGCAAGACCTATCTCGCCGTGGCCTGCGCGGTGGATGCGCTCGAGCGTGACCAGATCCGACGTATCCTACTGGTACGCCCTGCCGTCGAGGCCGGTGAACGTCTCGGCTTTCTGCCGGGCGATCTGTCGCAGAAGATAGATCCCTATCTGCGGCCGCTCTACGATGCGCTGTACGAGATGTTGGGCTTCGAACGCGTTCACAAGCTGATCGAACGCAACGTCATCGAGGTGGCGCCGCTGGCCTATATGCGCGGCCGCACACTCAACGAGGCCTTCATCATTCTCGACGAGGCGCAGAACACCACAACCGAGCAGATGAAGATGTTTCTGACACGTCTTGGTTTCGGTTCGACTGCGGTGATTACCGGCGATGTCACCCAGATCGATCTGCCGCGCGGTCAGCAATCAGGCCTGCGCCAGGCGAGCGAGGTGCTGCGTGCAGTTGAGGGCATCAGTTTTACGTTTTTCAGCGCCCGTGATGTGGTTCGTCACTCGCTGGTACAGAAGGTCGTACAGGCCTACGACCATTACGACCGCAACCCGGGTGATGACCGTGACCCTCATGGTTGAGGTACAGATCCTGACCGACAAGGGTCGGCCGCCGCCACAGCAGCGCCTTACCGAGTGGGCACGCGCCGCATGGCAGAATCCGTCGCGTGATGGCGAGGTCGTGCTGAGGATTACCGATGAGGCCGAGAGCCGGCAGTTGAATCACGACTATCGCGGGAAGGACAGTCCCACCAATGTGTTGTCGTTTCCTTTCGATCCGCCGCCCGAGGTCGATCAGGACCACGTGGGTGATCTGGTCGTCTGTGCCCCGCTGGTGGCCCGAGAGGCGCGCGAGCAAGGAAAGTCGGCCGATGCGCATTGGGCGCACATGATTGTGCATGGGATGCTGCACTTGCAGGGCCATGACCACACCACGGATCAGCAGGCCATTGCAATGGAGGCGCTGGAGACCGATATCCTCGGCGGGTTGGGTTTTCCGCCGCCGTATGCAGATGACGAGAAGACCTAATGGAAGACCGATCGACTAACGGTTCATTCGCGCTACGCTGGTTGGAACGGCTGCTTCCCGGCATGGTGGGTGAGCCCAAAGACCGCGATGAGCTGATCGACCTGCTGAAACAGGCCAAAGATCGCGCCCTGTTCGATAATGAGGCCCTGGCGATGATGGAGGGGGTGCTGCAAGTCGCCGACCTCCAGGTGCGCGATATCATGATCCCGCGCGCGCAGATGGTCGTCGTGGGGCGCGATAACCAACTGAGCCAGGTACTGCCTATTGTCGTTGAGTCTGCGCATTCCCGTTTTCCGGTGATCGACGACGACCGCGCCGAGGTGGTCGGCATCCTGCTGGCCAAGGACCTTTTGCAATACTGCAATGGCGATGGGCCACGATTCAAAATGCGCGATATCGTCCGTTCGGCGGTGTTCGTCCCCGAGAGCAAGCGGCTCAACGTCTTGCTGCGCGAATTTCGCGCCAGCCGAAATCACATGGCGATCGTTATCGATGAATATGGGAATGCGGCCGGTCTGGTGACCATTGAAGACGTGTTGGAGCAGATCGTCGGCGAGATCGAGGATGAATACGATTTCGACGAAGGCGCTTTCATCCTCAGGCGTGGACCCAACAATTACACGGTCAAGGCGCACACCACGATCGAGGATTTCAACGAATATTTCGATGTGCATTTTGATCACAGTGACTACGACACTATTGGCGGATTCACGGTCAATGCCTTTGGTCATCTGCCGGAGCGCGGTGAATCCGTGATTGCGGAGGGATTTCGTTTCACTGTGGTGCGAGCTGATAGCCGCAAGGTGCGCTTACTGGATGTCGAACGCATACCGGGCGACGATCTCGCTCCGCAGCAGACCACGGAAAGCTCTGGCGTCAGCGGCTGATGAATCCGGCCGGGTGGCCAGCCTGGGCTCAGGTGCTGCTGGCCTTGGCGGCGGGCGCCTTGTGCGTGCTGGCGTTCGCTCCGTTCGGTGTCGGTATCGTTGCATTGGCAGCCCTCGCCATTCTGTTTTTCCTCTGGCGCTATCCTGCCCGCCCTGGTCTCGGGGTCTGGACGGGTTATGCCTTCGGTCTCGGTCTGATGGGCTTTGGCGTGTTCTGGCTGCGTATCAGCATTGCCCAGTTCGGTGGTGTGCCACTTCCTTTGGCCATCGTGATCACCATCGCCTTCGTATTCTTGATGGCGCTGTATTTCGCCCTTGCAGGCTGGTTAGCGGAGCATCTGCACGGGCGAACACAGGTGGCCTGGTTGACCCTGTGTCTGCCCGCGCTGTGGGCGCTGGTGGAGTGGCTGCGCGGCTGGCTGTTCACGGGGTTTCCCTGGCTCGCGCTGGGCTATAGCCAGATTGATCTGCCGTTGGTCGGTTATGCGCCAGTCATGGGTGTCTATGGCGTCAGCCTATTGCTCGCATTGTCTTCCGGACTGGTCAACCTGTTGCCGCGTCCGACGGCTGCGCTGGCGTTGGTCGCACTATGGATCGGAGGACTGGGCCTGCAGACCCTTGACTGGACTGCGCCGGCCGGTGAGCCGGTTAGGGTCAGCTTGCTGCAAGGCAATATTCCCCAGGCTGAGAAGTGGCTGCGCTCCATGCGCCAGCCGTCGCTGGAGTTATACCTGGGGATGACGGCCGAGGTTCCGGATAGTCGCATCGTGATCTGGCCGGAGACGGCGGTACCGGCGTTTGCCGCAGATGTCGAAACCAGCCTGCTGGCGCCTCTGGATAGCCGCCTGCGCAATGAGGGCCGCGATGTCTTGCTCGGAATTGTCGACGGTGACCCGGATGGCGAATACTTCAATGCCATGCTGAGCCTTGGCAGCAGCGGTCGCGACTATTACTACAAACGTCGTCTGGTGCCCTTCGGCGAATACTTGCCGTTCGATGAAATGACTCGGCCGGTGCTGGACTTCCTGGATATCCCGATGTCGGACTTCTCCCCCGGCGGTGATCGTAAGCCGCTGTTGACGCTCGCCGGCTATCCTGTAGGGATCGATATCTGTTACGAGGATGCCTACGGTAACGAGATCATCCGAGCCCTACCTGAGGCGGCGCTGTTGATCAATGCCAGTAACGACGCCTGGTTCGGTGATTCGCTGGCACCACATCAGCATCTGGAGATCGCGCGGATGCGGGCCGTTGAGGCGGGGCGTTTTCTGCTGCGCGCCACCAACACCGGGATCTCGGCGATAATCGACCAATACGGCACCGTGCGTGGCGAAGCGCCGCAGTTCGAGCAGGCCATTCTCAGCGCCGACGTGCTGCCGCTGCGGGGATCCACGCCGTTCGCCTGGTGGGGCAATCACGCGCTGGTAGTGCTGGCCAGTCTGCTTCTGGCGGTGGGCATATGGCGTCGGCGCGTTCGCGCCTGAGCTTTGCGCAGCGACGGTGCGCCGGATAGACAGTTCGCTGTGAGGCCCGGTTACCAACAAGATGGTCACCTGGGTAGGCAGGACTCGGCGCATCCGTCACCTTTTCCGAATTGGAGGTATATCTTTATGAGTCGCGAGATCATCACTACCGACCAGGCTCCGCAAGCGATCGGCACTTACTCGCAGGCGGTGAAAATCGGCCGCACGGTTTACCTGTCCGGGCAGATTGCGCTGGATCCGCACAGCATGACTTTGGTGAATGGCGACACCGAGGCCGAGATCCGCCGAGTGCTGGACAATCTGCAGGCAGTCGCCCGAGCAGCGGGCGGCAGTCTGGCCGATATGGTCAAGCTCAACGTATTCCTGGTCGATCTTGCCAATTTCTCGCTGGTCAACCAGATCATGGCCGAATACTTTCAGGAACCCTATCCGGCGCGCGCGGCGATCGGTGTGGCTGCATTGCCGCGCGACGCCAGCGTCGAGATGGATGGCGTCCTCGAACTCGGGGCCTGACGCGGTGGTCAGCCGCCGCACCGGCCGCTGGCTCGGCGGCACGGTGCTGGCAGCACTTGTTCTCAGTCTCTCCTGGTATCTGGGCAAGCTGCAGCGCGATTCTCTGGTCGAGCAGCTTGAGGCTCAGTTGGAGCAGGAGCTGGCGCTTTATGTGTCCCATCTGGCTGGGCAGTTGGACCGATTCGCGTTTCTTCCCGCACTGCTGGGCGACGATTTCCGGCTGCAGAGCCTGTTACTGGCGCCGCAGAACCGCGAGCAGCAGGATCAGGTCAACCGCTTCCTTGCCCATGTCAATGCAATCGCGGGTTCCTTGGACGTCTACTTGATGGATGCGCAGGGCACGACGGTGGCCGCCAGCAACTGGCAGGACGAGTTGACGTTCGTTGGGCAGAATTTTGCCTTCCGTCCGTATTTCGTCGATGCGATGAACGGTCGGGCCGGACGCTACTATGCGCTCGGAACGACATCGGGTCGACGCGGGTACTATTTCTCCTACCCGGTCGGCGACCTCGATGACCCGGCCGGCGTGGTCGCAGTGAAGATCGACATCGATACGCTGGAGAACAGTTGGCGCAACAAGGACACAGAGCTGATCGTCACCGATCCGGATGGTGTGGTTTTCGTCTCTACGCGCCCGGGATGGCGTTACCGCGCTACTCAACCCCTATCGGCCCAGGCGGCCGAGCGTATTCGCGCCTCACGACGTTATCCTACGGCGAGCCTGAAGGCGTTGGATTATCAGCTGGAGGAGGAGACGCCGTCGGGCGCACGCCTGTTGCGGTTCGGAGAATCCTCGCCCACGCGGTACCTCAGTGTCGCCACCGACATGCCGCAGGCCGGCTGGCGTGTGCAGCTGCTGCTCTCGCAGCAGGTGATCGCCCCCAGGGTCTGGCAGACGCGGCTGTTCGCACTGACGCTGCTGTTGTTGCTGGCGACTGCAGTCTGGCTGTTTTCCGCGCGTATCCGCCGTCGCCGCGATCGTCAGATTGAACGACAGGAAGCGATGCAGGCGGCGCTGGACGAACTCGAACGTCGGGTCGGCCAGCGTACTCGCGATTTGACCGAGGCAAACCGGCGGCTGCGGCAGGAGGTCGAGGAACATGAACGTACACGCGACGAATTGATCCAGGCGGCCAAGCTGGCGGCGCTCGGCCAGATGTCTGCGGGTATCAATCATGAGTTGAACCAACCGCTGGCGGCGATGCGCACCTATGCCGACAATGCCCGCGCCTATCTCACGCGCGAGAACCTCGAGCAGGCGGAATGGAACCTGAAGCAAATCAGTGAATTGACGCGGCGCATGTCGCAAATCAGCGGTCAGCTGAAGGTCTTTTCCCGCAAAACCAGCGGTCAGCGTATCCAGGTATCGGTGCGGGCCTGCGTAGAGGGCGCGCGGCGTATCTTGCACACGCGTCTCGCTCAGGCGGGCGCCGAGCTGGTGGTCGATCTGACGGACGACGATCTCTCGGTCGCCGCCGATATGGTGCAGCTCGAGCAGGTGCTGGTGAACCTGATCGGCAATGCTTGCGACGTACTCGAGGGGCAGGCCTTAAAGCGGATTGAGGTGAGCGCGGCGCGGGATGGGCCAAGCGTGCGGCTGCAGGTGCGCGATAGCGGGCCAGGTATTGCCACCAGCGATCTGCAACGGGTGTTCGACCCCTTTTTTAGCACCACCGAGGGTGGACTGGGTCTCGGTCTGTCGATATCGCACACCATAGTGCAACGTCTCGGCGGGGTGCTGACCGCTGGCAATACGCAGGGTGGCGGCGCCGTATTCACCCTGACCCTCGCCGCATGGGGTGAGGAACACCCTTCGAAGGTGGGTTCACCGCAGTAGGCTAGCGGTCTGCGCGGCGTTTCGCGGGTCCAGCATTCTGGCTACCAATGGATGATTCAGGGGCGCCAGCGCAGTAAGCTCGCGGCATGAAGCGCGACAACCCGACACCGGTTATGCTGATCGACGACGAGGAACATATCCGCGTCGCAGCGAGCCAGGCACTGGACCTGGCCGGCTACCAGGTGCATGCCTTCGATCGGGGTGAGAAGGCGCTGGCTGTGCTGACGGCCGATTGGCCGGGGGCGGTGATCAGCGATATCCGCATGCCGGGTATCGACGGTATGCAGTTCCTGCAGCGCGCCGGGATGATCGATCCGGATCTGCCGGTTATTCTGGTGACCGGGCATGGTGATGTCAGTATGGCGGTCGAGGCGATGCGCGCCGGGGCTTATGATTTCATCGAGAAGCCCTTCGCGGTCGAGGACCTGGTCGACACCGTCGGCCGCGCCCTGGACAAGCGTGCGCTGACGATCGAAAACCGCCGGCTGAAAAACGAGCTGGCGATGCAGAGCAAACCAGGCCCGAGGATCATCGGGGACACGCCGGCGATGCAGCGACTGCGGCTTACCATCGGCCAGATCGCCGATACCGATGCGGACGTACTCGTCAACGGCGAGACTGGCACCGGAAAAGAACTAGTGGCACGTGCGCTGCACGAAAATTGCCGGCGTCGCGATCGCAATTTCGTCGCGGTGAACTGTGGTGCGGTGCCGGAAAACCTGATCGAGACCGAGTTGTTTGGCCACGAGGCCGGTGCCTTTACCGATGCCAGGTCGAGGCGCATCGGAAAATTCGAGCACGCCAACGGCGGCACCCTGTTCCTTGATGAAATCGAGAGCATGCCGCTGCATGTCCAGGTCCACCTGCTGCGTGTGTTGCAGGAGCGCGCTATCGAGCGGCTCGGCTCAAACGAACTGATCCCACTCGATTTGCGCGTCGTTGCGGCCAGCAAGGCGGATTTGCGCGCGGCGGCGACGCGCGGTGCGTTTCGTGAAGACCTCTATTACCGCCTCGGGGTGGTGATGATCGATATCCCGCCGCTGCGTGAGCGGCGCCAGGACATCCCGTTATTGTTTCAGCATTTCGTGCTGGTGGCCGGTGCGCGCTATCGTCGCGAGCCTCTGCCGCCGACGCCGGATCAGTTGAACCGCCTGATGACGGCGGAATGGCCAGGCAATGTCCGTGAGCTTCGCAATGCCGCTGAGCGTTATGTACTGCTCGGTGAGAGCTGTGGTTACGATATCGAGCAGATGGGGAATCCCAGTTTGGGCCGCCCGGCAATGACCCTGCCCGAACAGCTGGAGTGCCTCGAGCGGGGCCTGATCGAACAGCAGCTCAAAGACAACAATGGCAGTATCAAAGACACCATGGCGGCGCTCGGTCTGCCCCGCAAGACGCTTTACGACAAAATGAAAAAGTATGGGCTGGATCGTGTCGACTATAAATAGCAAGGCCGGCTCGGTTTGGCGTTCGCGAAGACTTGTGTGAACGCACTGAGACAGGGCAGCTCTGCGGACGGGGCCGCCCGGTGCCGCCGTCGTCCCTCACAATGTCGTGACTCGACCGGACGGGAGAGATCAAATGTTTCAGGTACGGATACATGGCAGGGGTGGGCAGGGGGTCGTCACGGCGGCCGAGATGTTGTCGATCGCCGGCTTCCTCGAGGGCAAACACACTCAGGCGTTTCCGAGTTTCGGTTCCGAGCGTATGGGCGCGCCGGTGATGGCCTTCTGTCGTATCAATGACCGGGAGATCCGCTTGCGCGAACCCGTGATGGCGCCAGACGCCCTGATCATTCAGGACACGACGCTGTTGCACCAGGTCAACCTCTTCCAGGGAATAGTCGACCGCGGTTTTGTACTGATTAATTCGGGCCGCAGTACATCCGACCTGGGTCTGGATGAATTCTTCACCGAGCATCCGGAGATCCGGGTGTTGACCGTGCCAGCCTCGCAGCTGGCGCTGGAGTACGTCGGCCGGCCGCTGCCGAATGCCGCGTTGCTGGGAGGCTTCGCCGCGCTGACCGGGGTGATTGCAGTCGACTCGGTGGCCGCAGCGATCGAAGACAAGTTCCAGGGCAGGATTGCCGCCGGCAATGTTGCTGCAGCACGTGCTGCGTTCGATATGGTCGACAGCGCGGCCAAGGGGGTCACTGCATCATGATGAAACAAATCGAGGGATCGCGTGCCGTCGCCGAGGCCGTGGCGCTGTGCCGGCCCGAGGTCATTTGCGCCTATCCGATCACACCACAGACCCACATCGTCGAGAATCTGGGACAGATGGTAAAGGCGGAACAACTCACCCACTGCGAGTTCATCAACGTGGAATCGGAGTTTGCGGCGCTGTCGGTGGCCATCGGGTCCAGCGCGACCGGCGCCAGGGCCTATACCGCGACCGCCAGCCAGGGCCTGCTGTTCATGGCCGAGGCGGTGTACAACGCATCCGGGCTGGGACTGCCGATCGTAATGACCATCGGCAATCGTGCGATCGGTGCGCCGATCAACATCTGGAACGACCAGCAGGACAGTATGTCGATGCGCGACGCCGGCTGGATCCAGCTGTATGCGGAGACCAACCAGGAGGCGGTCGATCTGCATATTCAGGCCATACGCCTGGCCGAGGAGCTGTCGGTGCCGGTGATGGTTTGCGTCGACGGCTTCATCCTCACCCATGCCTACGAGCGCGTGGACATCCCTGATCAGGCGCTGGTCGACGGCTTTGTGCCGCCCTACGAACCGCGTCAGGTGCTCGACCCCGCCGAGCCGGTGACCATTGGGGCCATGGTCGGGCCGGAGGCCTTCACCGAGGTGCGCTATCTCGCCCATTACCGGCAGATGCAGGCGCTATGGCTGATCCCGGAGCTGGCGGACGAATTTGAGCAGCACTTCGGTCGCGCCTCCGGCGGCCTCCTGCATCCCTATCGCAGCGCCGACGCCGAGACCCTGGTGATCGCCCTCGGATCGGTAAACGGCACGATCAAGGATGTCGTCGATCAGTTGCGTGACGAAGGCGTCGCTATCGGTGCGGTGAGCATTACCTCCTATCGGCCTTTCCCGGCGAAACGGCTGCGCGAGATCATCAAACACGCCAAGCGCATCGTCGTTATCGAGAAGTCGCTCGCAGTCGGAATAGGCGGGATCCTATCGACCGACGTACGCATGGCGCTGGCCGGTCTCGGCTTGCCGGTGCATGCGGTGATTGCGGGGCTCGGCGGGCGGGCGATCACCCAGGACTCGCTGCGGGAGGCGTTCATGAAGGCGCAGCGCAATGCGCTAGAGCGCCTGACCTTTCTCGACCTGCGCCACGATGTAATCCATAGTGAGATAGAGCGGCTCGAGACCCAACGCCGCTCCGGCCCGGTCGCAGAGAACATCCTGCGCGAACTCGGCAGTGTCGCCGACCACATTGGATAGCGAGGAGGCCTCCATGCAAACTTCTCACGTAAAGTTTTACCAGACCGGGACTTTTACCGTCGGCAATCGTTTGCTCAGCGAAGAGGAGCGCTCCGTCCAGGCGACCTTGGAGCGCACCAACTCGCTGAACTCCGGGCATCGCGCCTGTCAGGGCTGTGGCGAGGCCTTGGGTGCGCGCTATGCGATCGATGCCGCCATGCGCGCTACCAACAATCAGCTGATTGCCGCCAATGCCACCGGTTGTCTCGAGGTGTTCTCGACACCCTATCCGGAGACCTCCTGGCAGATCCCCTGGATCCACTCGCTGTTCGGTAATGCCGCGGCGGTGGCCACCGGGGTGGCCGCCGCGCTGCGCGTCAAGGGTCGCAACAACACGCGGGTGGTCGCCCAGGGCGGGGACGGCGGGACTACCGACATCGGTTTCGGCTGCCTGTCGGGGATGTTCGAGCGCAACGACGACGTGTTGTACATCTGCTACGACAACGAGGCCTACATGAACACCGGCGTGCAGCGATCGTCCGCCACGCCGCCGGCGGCGCGTACCGCCACCAGTCCGGCCGTAGGTCCGTCGCCCGGCAATGTGTTCGGTCAGGGTAAGAACGTGCCACTGATTGCCATGGCCCACGAGATCCCCTACGTGGCCACCGCGTCGGTCGCCGATGTTCGTGATCTCGAGTCCAAGGTCACGCGAGCGATGTCGATCCACGGGGCGCGCTACATCCATGTCCTGGTGCCCTGTCCGCTCGGTTGGGGTTCGGCACCACACGACACCGTAAGGCTCGCGCGCCTGGCAACCGAGTCGGGATTGTTCCCCGTGTTCGAGGCCGAGCACGGTGAAATCACCGACCGAAGCCGCATCCGCCGCCGCGTGCCGGTCGAGGAATACCTTAAGCTGCAGCGACGCTTTGCCCATTTGTTCAAACCCGAGCTGAAGACCGAGGTGATCGCGCGTCTGCAGGCCGCGGCCGATCGCAACATCCGTCGTTTCGGCCTGTGCGACGAGGAGCAAGACTGATGCGAAAGCCCTTCGCGATAACCCTCGACGTCGGCTCCAGTCTGGCCAATCTGACCGGATCCTGGCGCACCCAGCGCCCGGTCTACGTCGATCGCCTGCCACCCTGCAACGCAACCTGTCCGGCCGGCGAGAATATCCAGCAATGGCTGTTTCATGCCGAGGAGGGGGATTACGAGACCGCCTGGCGCGTGCTGGTGAGGGACAATCCACTGGCGGCAGTCATGGGCCGAGTCTGCTATCACCCCTGTGAGACCGCCTGCAACCGCGCGCAGCTCGATGAATCGGTCGGCATCAACGCAGTTGAACGGTTTCTGGGTGATGAGGCCAACCGCCAAGGCTGGCAGTTCGATCCAGTTTCGGCGGACAGCGGCCGGCGTGTGATGGTCGTGGGCTCGGGGCCGGCCGGCCTGTCGGCCGCCTATCATTTGCGCCGCCGCGGCCATTCGGTCGTGGTGTTCGAGGCCGAAAGCGCCGCCGGCGGCATGATGCGCTACGGAATTCCGCAGTACCGCCTGCCGCGTCCCACCCTCGATAGCGATGTACGGCGAATTGTCGATATGGGCGTGGAGCTGCGCCTCAACCAGCGCGTTGACGACATCCAGGCCAAGATGCAGGAGGAGGGTTTTGACGCCTGTTTCCTCGGTGTCGGCTCGCAGATCGGCAAACGGGCCTATATACCGGCCGGCGATGCGCGACGGATCACCGACGCGGTCACGGTGCTGCATCAGATGGAAGCGGAGGACAAGCCGCTGCTCGGCCGTCGGGTGGTCGTCTACGGGGGCGGCAATACCGCGATCGACGTCGCCCGCACCGCCCGCCGTCTGGGGGCTGACGAGTCCGTGATCGTCTATCGACGGACCCGGGAGCGGATGCCGGCGCACAGCCATGAAGTGAACGAGGCGCTGGAGGAGGGCGTCAAGGTGAAATGGCTGAGCACCATCGCCGCCGCGGATCAAGAGACCATAATGGTGGAAAAGATGGCGCTGGACGAAAACGGGTTTCCCCAGCCGACAGGTGAATTCGAGACCGTGCAGGCGGACTGCGTTGTCCTGGCGTTGGGGCAGGACGTGGATCTGGATTTACTTGCCAAGCTGCCCGGGCTGGAAATCGACCATGGCCTGGTCCAGGTCGACGACTTCCAGATGACCGGCCGCCCCGGGGTTTTTGCCGGTGGTGACATGACTGGGGGTGATCGCACGGTCACGGTCGCGGTTGGACAGGGCAAGCGAGCGGCCCGTGCGATCGATGCCTACCTGCGCGGCGAGTCGATGGAAAAACCGGCCAAGCATGAACAGGCCACCTTCGACCGGCTCAATACCTGGTATTACGCCGATGCCCCCAAGACGGTGCGCCCGGTGCTGGATATCATCCGGCGACAGTCGACCTTCGATGAAGTGGTCGGCAGCCTGGATGAGGCGAATGCGTTGTATGAGGCGCGGCGCTGCATGTCATGCGGAAACTGTTTCGAGTGCGATACCTGCTACGGTGTCTGCCCGGACAATGCCGTGATCAAGCTGGGGCCCGGTAAGCGTTTCCGCTTCAATTACGATTATTGCAAAGGCTGTGGACTGTGCGTTGCCGAATGCCCCTGCGGCGCGATCCGCATGGAGCCCGAACGGGGCTAGTCCCTGAGGCGCATAGTCATAGCTCGTTGCCGGAGGTTAAGGCCTGCAAAAGACACCTCAATGCCTGACCGCGATGGCTGAGGACGTTCTTGCGTGCCGCGGGCAACTCTGCCGCGCTGCAGTTCTCCTCTGCAACGAAGAACAATGGGTCGTATCCGAAACCGGCATCGCCGCGCGTGGCGTCGAGGATCCGCCCCTCCCAGGTACCCTGGCAGATAATGGGTGTCGGGTCATCGGCATGGCGCAGGTAGACCAAAAGGCATTGGAAACGGGCACCCCGCTGCGCCGCCGGGACTCCGTTCAGGGCGGCCAGCAGCTTGGCATTGTTGGCCGCGCTGTCGCCGCCGGTACCCGCATAGCGCGCCGAATAGATGCCGGGGGCACCATTGAGAAAATCGACCTCGAGGCCCGAATCATCGGCGATGGCCGGCAGCCCGGTGTGCTGGGCGGCATTGCGTGCCTTGAGGATGGCATTTTCGACGAAGCTAAGACCGGTCTCGTCGACATCCGGGACGCCGAAATCTGATTGCGGAACCACGCGGATGTCGTGACCGGCGAGCAGTTCTCCAAATTCTTTCACTTTGCCCGAATTGGCGCTGGCAAGGACGATGCGTCGGGACATTCCGTTGGTTCTCTGGAGTGACTATTCGACGCCTGCGGCGAGCACCTGGTTTTGAGCAGCCACGATCTGTGCGATGCCCGCGCGCGCCAGATCGAGCATGGCATTCATCTCGGCGGTCGAAAAGGGTGCACCCTCGGCGGTGCCCTGGATCTCTATGAATCGTCCCTTGTCGTCCATCACCACGTTCATGTCGGTCTCGGCGCTGGCATCTTCTGCATAATCAAGGTCGAGCACCGGCGTCCCGTCGAAGATTCCAACCGAAACCGAGGCCACGTTGCCGATTACCGGATCATTGTCGATCGCATCTTGGCTGCGCAGCAGGCGCAGGGCCTGGCTGAGGGCGACAAAGGCCCCGGATATGGACGCCGTACGGGTCCCCCCGTCGGCCTGGATGACGTCGCAATCGAGTGTGATGGTACGTGGGCCGAGCTTGGTCAGGTCAACCGAGGCACGCAGCGCCCGACCGATCAGCCGCTGGATCTCCATCGTCCGACCGCCCTGGCCGCCCCGCGCGGCCTCTCGCCCCATCCGGCTGTGCGTGGAACGCGGCAGCATGCCGTACTCGGCAGTGATCCAGCCCCGGTCTTCGTTCTTGAGCCAGCGTGGCTGCCTATCTTCGACGCTGGCGGTGCAGATCACCTTGGTATTGCCGAAGGCGACCAGTACGGAGCCTTCGGCGTGCATGGTGAAGCTCGAAGTGAAGGAAATCGGCCGCATCTGATCGGGTGCGCGTCCACTGGGTCGCATGGTCTTTCCTTATTGTTCGGGTTGGTCGGTGTTTTGCAGCATGTTCTGCAGGTGCTCAATCGCCTCTTCGAGCCTCGGATCGGTCTTGGGTTCGAGCAATGCGGCCTGATCCGCCGGCGCTGTCGATGGCGCCCGCCAGCGCAGCGCTGCCGCGGTCACGTTGTCGCTATTGGGCGCGTTCGCGGCCCGGTTCAGCAGCTCGTCCAGGCTTGCCTCCAGGGCGGTGGAGTCGTCGCTAAAGGCCTGGATCATGGTTTGCGTGCTTACCTGGCCCCAGAGACCGTCTGAACACAACAGCAGGATGTCGCCTGGCTGCAATACCGTGGGTGATCCGCAGGTCGTAGTGGGTGGTTGAATCGAACCGCCAAGGCAGCGCGTGAGGCTGGCGCGCGGCCGTGATGCCTCGTCCGCGCGTTGGCGTACCAAGCGGACCATCGTATGGTCCGTGGTTTGGGTGAGTATCTCGCCGTCCCGGATCAGGTAGAGGCGACTATCGCCCACATGGCTCCAATGGACTGTCCCGTGCTGCACAATCGCCAAAACTGCGGTCGTGCGCGGCGCGATCGGCGGCGTCTGGCGCTGGCCAAAGCGCAGGATCGACTCGTGCGCCCTGCCGATACACTGCAGCATGAAGTGCTCGGGATCGAACAGCGGTTTGCTGGAATGACGAAAAATAGTCTCGCAGACGTCGATCAGTAGCTGTGCGGCCACGTCACCGCGCGGGTGGCCGCCGAGGCCATCGGCCAGTGCGAGCAAGACGGTATCGGCGTTGTGCAGGCAGAGGCAGCGGTCCTGGTTGGACGTGCGGTTACCGGTGAGGCTTGCCTTGGCGGCCTCGAAGGCCAATACCTGGCCGGTCATCCGGCGTCCTGTTCCCGCTCGCTTATGTCGCGCGGGACGCCGATGCGTCCGAGCATGGCGTCTCGCAGCTCCCCGGCACTTTGCGGCCTATGCCGGGCATCCACCTGCATTGCCCAGTCGATAGATTCGAGAATCTCTCTCGGATACCGGGCAGCAAATGCCTCGGTGGCCGGAATCAGGGTGTCTTTGGCGTGGCGTTCGACGGCCGAAGGTGGCGGTTTGCCCTCGATGCAGGCACGCATGGTGGCGCCGGCGGCGTAGACGTCCGTGAAGGGTCCGACCCGTGCGGAGGCGTAATATTGTTCGATTGGGGAGAATCCCGGGGTAACCACCTGGGCCTTTTTCTCACCGACGTCGTCGAGATGGTAGGCGGCACCGAAATCCAGCAGCAGCGGGTTGCCGCCGGGTCGCAGATGGATGTTGCTCGGTTTGATATCCAGGTGCAGATGTTGGCCGCTATGGATCAGGTCCAGGGCATCCAACAGCGGCGGGAATACGGTCATCAGGAAGTTGCTGCTGAGTCCGCCCTGGCGCTTCTTGATGTAGCGGCCGAGATTCTTCCCCGGTTCGTAATTCATCACCAGGTAGGCAGTATTGTTGGCCAGAAAGCAGTTGCGCACATGCACGATGTTCGGGTGGCGCAGCGTGGCCAGTACCCGAGCCTCCTGGTAGAAAAGGCGCCGTCCACGCTGGAAGCTCTCGTATTTGTCTTCGCGCGAGACGGTCACACCAAGGTCCAACTGCCGGGTGCCGAAGCGCTTGGGGAGATATTCCTTTATTGCGACTTCGTCGTGGCAGTCTTCGTCCTCGGCCAAGTAAATGAGGCTGAAGCCGCCGCTGCCTATCAGTTTGGTGATTCGGTAACAGTCGAGCACCGTGCCGATAGGAAGACTGTCGCGGGGGCTTGGAGACATGCGCGCGTGGTGGTTACGATGCTTTGCTCAGCAATGCGCCGTATGATACACCCTTTGCCGGCTGTCGATGGGATACCGGCGTTTTGTTCGAGGTCAGCATGATTCGGAGTATGACGGCATTTGCTCGCCAGCAGGAGCATGGCGCTCTCGGTGAACTCACCTGGGAGATACGTTCAGTGAATCACCGCTTCCTCGAGGCCGTAGTGCGTCTCCCGGAGGAGCTGCGAGGCATTGAGCCGGTAGTCCGTGAGCGCGTGACGGCGCGTCTCGGGCGCGGCAAGGTGGAATGCAACCTGCGCTTCAAGGCGGCGCCCGGTGCCGCCGGCGAGCTGCAGCTGAATGATCAGCTGGTCGAACAGATTCTCGGCGCTGCCGACAAAATGGCGCACAAGCTTCACAGTTCGCACAATCCAAGCATCATGGATATCCTGCGCTGGCCTGGTGTGCTCGAGAGCGGCGAGCAAGACTTGACGCCCGTGCAGGAGGCCGCGCTGGTCCTGCTGAGTCAGGCGCTCGATGCGCTGCTTGAGGCGCGGGAGCGTGAAGGCGGCAGATTGGCGAAACTGATTGCCCAGCGGGTCGAGGCGATGCGTGCCCAGGTGGCGCTCGCGCGCGAGCGTATGCCGGCGGTTATCGATTCGGTGCGGGAGCGCCTCAAGGCGCGCCTCGCCGAGGTCGCGGACAATCTGGATCAGGAACGCCTCGAACAGGAGATGGCCCTGCTGGCACAGCGTCTCGACGTGGACGAGGAAATGGACCGCCTGACAACGCACCTCGAAGAGGTAGATCGGGTGCTGCAGCAGGACGAGCCGGTCGGTCGACGCCTGGATTTTCTGATGCAGGAACTCAATCGCGAGGCCAATACCCTTGGATCGAAGTCTGCAGACAGCGATACGACCGCGATCTCCGTCGAGATGAAGGTGCTGATCGAGCAAATGCGCGAGCAGGTACAAAACATCGAGTAGCGGGGCATGCAGGGAATATCTGAATCCGCGATCGTCTTTATCGTCTCGGCGCCCTCGGGTGCCGGAAAAACCAGCCTGCTCCGCGAGCTTGTCCCGGCCGACCCGCGACTGGTCCTGTCAGTCTCACACGCCACGCGGGCGATGCGAACGGGCGAAAAGGACGGCGTTCACTATCACTTCGTCAGCGTCGCGCGTTTCGAGGCCTTGGTCGAGCAAGGGGCGTTCCTGGAATATGCCAAGGTGTTCGATAACTATTACGGCACCTCGGAAGATGCGGTGCGGACGCAGCTGGCACAGGGCCTGGACGTCTTGCTGGAGATCGACTGGCAGGGCGCCCGCCAGGTGCGTCAGCGGTTTTCAGATGCGGTGTCGGTCTTTATTGCCCCACCGAGTATCGAGGCACTTCGCGAACGCCTCTCTACGCGGGGGCAGGATAGCGCCGAGGTCGTCGAGCGCCGGATGGTCGATGCACGAAACGAACTGTTGCACTACCCGGAATATGACTATCTGGTAATGAATGATGACTTCGAGACTGCGCTTGCCGAAATACGTGCGATCGTTGCTGCGGAGCGCCTTCGGCAACCACGCCAGACGGCACGGTTTAGCGCTGTCTTGGCCAAGATGCTTGGCTAACCGGCGGCTGCCTCGTATACTCAAAAGTTCGCACGCGTTTTTCGGATCTCTGGAGTTTGTGACAAGCCATGGCACGCATTACCGTTGAAGACTGCCTCGACAATGTCGATAACCGTTTCGATCTGGTCCTCTTGGCCAGTCGTCGTGCGCGCCAATTGGTCAACGGTGTCGATCCGCTCGTACCCTGGGAAAACGACAAGGCCACCGTCGTGGCGCTGCGCGAGATCGCCGATGGGCTGATCACGGAGGAGACCATGGCGGAGCCCGAAGACACGCCGGAATCCATCGACGACGAACTGGCTGCGGCACTGGCCGGCGAACTCGGCGTGGCCGACCTGGGAAATGACGATGAGTAACAGCCCGGGTGGACGCCTCGCGCCCTGAGATCCCCCCACCGCCACCTGCTGACGAGCTTCAAGTCGCGGCGGGACCGGTCGACGCCCGCCTGCTGATCAGCGATCTCTGCACCTACCTGGAAGAATATCTGACCCTGGACCAGGTTCGCGAAGTCTATCGCGCCTACCTTTTTGGTGCCGAGGCGCATGAAGGCCAAAGCCGTCTTTCCGGCGAACCCTACATCTACCATCCGCTTGCGGTGGCGCGAATCTTGGCCGGCATGCGAATGGACCATCAGTGCCTGATGGCAGCGATCTTGCACGATGTCATCGAGGATACGGAGACGGCCAAGGAACAGTTGGCGCGCGAATTCGGGCCCGAGATTGCCGAACTGGTCGATGGCGTAAGCAAGCTCACGCAAATCAAGTTTCGCTCCCGCGCCGAGGCCCAGGCGGAGAACTTCCGCAAGATGATGTTGGCGATGACGAAGGATATCCGCGTCATCATGATCAAGCTTGCCGATCGCTTGCACAATATGCGCACCCTTGGAGTTATGCGAGCCAACAAGGCGCGCCGGATCGCGCGTGAGACGCTGGACATCTATGCGCCGATTGCCAACCGGCTCGGCATCAATAGCATTCGGCACGAACTCGAAGAGCTCGGCATGGCGGCGCATTGGCCCTGGCGCTATCGCATCCTGCGCGCTGCGCTGCGCAAGCGGCGTGGCAATCGCAGAGAAGTTGTCAGTAATATCGAAGGGGTCTTGCGTGCGCGTCTGCAGCAGGAAGGCTATGACGGTGAGGTCTATGGCCGTGAAAAGCATGTCTACAGCACTTACCGCAAGATGCTGGAGAAGAAGCTTTCGCTAAACGAACTCGCCGATGTCTATGCGTTTCGCATCATCGTCGATTCGGTCGACAGCTGCTATCGTGTGCTGGGCGTGGTGCACAATCTTTACCGGCCGGTTCCCGGCCGCTTCAAAGATTACATCGCCATCCCCAAGGCGAACGGCTATCAATCGCTGCACACCGTGCTTTTCGGCCCAAATGGACTGCCGATCGAAATCCAGATACGGACCCGAGAGATGCACCGCGTGGCCGAAGAGGGTATCGCTGCACACTGGCATTACAAAAACACCGGTGGTGGTGGTGCCTTGACGCCGGATGCCGCCGCCGATTGGCTGCGTAATCTCCTCGAGGTTCAGAAGGATTCGGGTAATTCCATGGAGTTCCTCGAACATGTCAAGGTCGATTTGTTCCCGGACGAAGTCTATGTATTCACCCCTCGCGGTCAGATCTTCGTGCTGCCCAAGGGGGCGACCGTTATCGACTTTGCGTTTGCAGTGCATTCGGATGTCGGCAACCAGTGCGTTGCAGCGCGTGTCGATCGCCGGCTCGCACCCCTGCGCTCCCAGCTGCGCAATGGTCAGACTGTAGAAATCATCACTAAGCCGAATAATCGACCGAATCCCGCATGGCTGGATTTCGTGGTGACGGGCAAGGCGCGCGCAACCATTCGCTCTTACCTCAAAGGGCTGGAGCACAAGGAGGCGATTGAACTCGGTCGTCGACTGCTTGATCGCGAACTGGAGGCGCTGGGTCGGCAGCTTGATCACGTCGATGACCAGGAACGATCAAAGCTGCTCGCGGAGATTGGTCTGCCCAGCTTCGAGCAATTGCTGGAACAGATCGGTCTGGGCAACCGCATGGCGAAACTGGTTGCCCGTTTGATCGTGCTTGGCGGCGAGCAAGCGGGTGCCGATGGCGGCTCGGCTGGTTCGCTGACTATCAAGGGGACTGAGGGGGTGGTAGTCAGCTTTGCGAAATGCTGCGGTCCCATCCCGGGTGATCCGGTAGTGGCCATCTTCAGCCCCGGGCGGGGCCTGGTCGTGCATCATCACGATTGCCCCAATCTCGGCGATTTTCGCCGCCAGGGGCAGAGCTGGCTCGATGTGCAATGGGCCGAGGATGTCAGCGGCGAGTTTTCGACAGCGATTCGGGTAGATGCCGGCAACCAGCGCGGTATGCTGGCGACTGTCGCCTCGCTGATCGCCGAGGAAGGCTCCAATATCGAAGATGTGCGCAGCGAGGAGCGCGATGGCCTGAGCACCAGCCTGCGTTTCGTGGTGTCGGTAAAGAGTCGCCGGCACCTCGCCAGCATTATCCGGCGCCTGAAAAAGGTCCCTTTCGTGCTGCGCATCAACCGGGTGATCGGGTAGCCTGCGTGCCATCCTCTGCGTCGGCCGGGGTGAGTTGTAGCGCATCGGCGTTGAGTTCCAGCCTGACGGTGCCTTTCATCACGGCGGCCAGCGTATCGCCGGCCAGCGAGCGCCGCCAACCTTCAAGCAGAATGCAGCCTGGTTCGCCGCGGACAAATTTCTCCAGCTCCTTACGGGTCGCAATCACCTGCGGCGAGAGTTGATGCTGTTCCGCAATAAGGCGAGAGGCTGCCGTGAGCAGGTCCACCATGGCCTCCTGCTGGGCAGTCAACGGTGTCGGGCGGTGTTCGTCTTCTGGCCACTGTTCACGCGGTAGATCGGCCCCCTCGCTGATCAAGCGAATCAGCGCCCCCCCTTCACGGCGGATCTGACCGGGTTCGAGGCCGCGAATCTTCGACAGGCCCTCCGGATCGCGCGGCATCCGGCGGCTGAGCTCGATCATGGCGTCGTCCTTGAGCACCCATTTGCGCGGGAGATCTCGCTGGCGTGCCTGATTTTCGCGCCATGCTGCCAGCTTTTGTAGTACCGCCAGCTGCCTGCCACGCAGCACCTGCTTGCCCTTGATGCGCTTCCACATACCCTGTGGATCGGGGAAGTAGGTCTGTGGATCGGCGAGGGTGGCAAAGTCGGCCGCGAGCCACTGTAGGCGTTCGCGGTCAAACAAATGGCCGCGCATATGCAGATAGACTTCGCCGAGGTAGATGACGTCGTCGAGTGCGTAGCGCAGTTGTTGCGCTTCCAATGGCCGCCGCGACCAATCGGTACGCGACTGATCTTTTGGGAGTTGGACATTGAGGAGAAGCTTGACCAGATTGGCGTAGCCGATCTGGTCGCCGTGACCCAGCAGAGCCGCGGCGGGTTGGGTATCGAACACCGGCATTAGCAGCCGATGATGGTCATGCAGGAATATCTCCAGATCCTGCCGGGCTGCATGCAGCACCTTCAGTATCCTGCCGTCGTACAGGATGTCCAGCATCGGCTGCAGGTCAGGTAGCTGCAGCGGATCGACGCAGGCTGCGACATCACCATTGCAGACCTGGATGAGGCACAACCTAGGGTAGTAAGTCTTCTCGCGTATGAATTCGGTATCCAGTGCCAACCATTCGCTGTTGCGCAACTGCTCACACAGGGCGATCAGCTCGCTGGGCGTGTCGACGATCTTCTCTTGCATTGCTTCATTCCTTTCGCAGCCGGAAGGATATCACTGCCGGAGCCACCCCCCCGGGTCCGACGCGCTAGAATGCTGCGATTGATGCCCCGCGGAAGTCATGAATGTCCGTCCTGATCCGATTTTTCGTCGAGCTTGCGCTATTGCGTCGAGGGCCGCAGGACCTACCCGCGTCGGGGGCGTTGCTCGGCCTGCTGGCTGCCCTGAGCGTGCTCGTGGGTACCGTCAATGGCATGCAATTGTTCGGCAGTCTGCGTGCCGCGCTCGGCGCTAATCTGCTCGATCTCCTGCTGACTCTAGGCCTGCTGTTTGTGCTACTGCAGCTGAAGGGTCATGCGCCGCGCTGGCAGCAGAGCGCCAGTGCTTTTCTTGGCCTTGGGGTGCTTGCCGGACTGGTCATGTTGCTGATTCGCGGGCCTGCCGAGGCCTTGGGTGTGACTGACATCGCCAGGCTGATCGACCTCCTGCTGGCGATATGGCTGCACGTCGCGCTGGGTAGCGTGTTACGCCATGCGCTCGCGATACCGTTGCTGGCCGGTGTCATTATCATGCTCAGTTACACTGTGCTGGCCTTCAACGTCATCGTGCGGATTTTTCCGCTGGCGGCCAGTGCCTGAGTCTTTGCAGCATTCTGCTTGACACTATGAAGATCCATATTCTTGGTATCTGTGGGACCTTCATGGGCGGCATTGCCCTGATCGCCAGGGCAATGGGCCACGAGGTATCCGGCTCGGATGCGAACGTCTACCCGCCGATGAGCACCCAGCTCGAAGACGCCGGCATCCAGCTGTTGGAGGGCTACGATCAGGCGCAACTGGACCCGGCTCCTGACCAGGTCGTGGTCGGCAATGCCATGTCGCGCGGCAATCCGTGCGTCGAATACCTGCTCGCGAAGGGTCTGCGCTATACCTCAGGGCCTCAATGGCTGGCGGAGAATGTGCTGCAGGATCGCTGGGTGCTGGGGGTCGCAGGCACCCATGGCAAGACGACGACCTCGAGCATGTTGGCATGGATTCTGGAATATGCGGGACTGCTGCCCGGCTTCTTGATTGGTGGGGTACCGGAAAACTTCAGCGTGTCGGCGCGGGCCGGCGATGGATCCTTTTTCGTCGTCGAGGCGGATGAATACGATACCGCCTTTTTCGACAAGCGCTCGAAGTTCGTTCACTACCGGCCGCGCACCCTGATTCTGAACAATCTCGAGTTCGACCATGCGGATATTTTCGACAATCTCGAGGCCATTCAACGCCAGTTCCACCACCTCTTGCGTACGGTCCCCGGCAATGGCTTGATCGTCGCGCCCGCGGATGATGCACCGCTGCAGGTGGTGCTGGACATGGGCTGCTGGACACCGATCGAGCGTTTTTCCCCCGATCAGGGTGCTTTCTGGCACGCTGCCAAAACAGCGTCCGATGGCAGCGTCTTTGATGTCTTTTGCGGGAACGAAAACGTCGGTCGCTTGGACTGGTCCTTGACCGGTCGCCATAATGTCGCTAACGCATTGGCGGCGCTGGCAGCAGCCCGTCACGCCGGCGTGACGCCGCAGGTCGGCATCGAGGCACTGGCCCGATTTCGCAACGTCAAACGACGCATGGAACTGCGGGGCGAGGTGCGCGGGGTGCGGGTCTATGATGACTTCGCGCACCATCCGACGGCAATTCTGACTACCCTCGATGGCCTGCGCCGACATGTGGGTGGGCGACGCATCTTGGCGGTGTTCGAACCACGTTCGAATACCATGCGCATGGGTGTGCATGCCGACCGGCTGGCTGATTCACTGCGGGCTGCAGATCAGGTCTGGGTCTATGCGCCGCCAAGCCTGGGATGGGATGCCCTAAAGGTGCTCGATGATCTCGGTGCGCGCCTGCATGTGTGCGACAACACCCAGGCCATCGTAGACCAGATAGCGGCCGGCGCCTCGGCTGGTGATCAGGTGTTGGTGATGAGTAACGGCGGGTTCGAGGATATCCATCAGCGGTTGCTGGATGCCTTGGCGCGCTGAGCCCAGCGCATCTCCATACGCCCACGATAGTGCTCACCGAACAAAAGCTCCTACAAAACTTCAACCCGCGTTGTACAACGGCGTGGTTAAATAGCGCGCATGAGCAACCCTCAGTCGCCAATCGCCGTCGCCTTCACCGGCGCATCCGGTATTCAGTACGGTCTCCGTCTGCTCGAATGTCTGCTGGACGCTGATCGTCGGGTCTACCTCATGGTCTCGCAGGCGGCCCAGGTCGTGGTCAATATGGAGACCGAGCTCAGATTTCCCAGTCGGCCGGAAGAGATGCAGACCTTCCTCATCGAGCACTTTGCGGCAAAGCCGGGGCAGCTGCAGGTGTTCGGCCGGCAGCAATGGACAGCACCGGTGGCCAGTGGCTCGAATCCGCCTGAAGCCGTCGTCATTTGCCCCTGCACGACGGGCACACTCGCCTCGGTAGCAAACGGTGTCTGCGATGACCTCATCGACCGCAGTGCGGATGTGGCGCTGAAGGAGGGGCGCAGGTTGATAATGGTAGTCAGAGAGACGCCGTTTTCGATCATTCAACTCGAGAACATGTTGCGTCTGGCCAGAGCTGGCGCTGTCATTATGCCAGCGAACCCTGGCTTCTATTTCCGTCCCGAATCGGTCGGCGATATCGTCGACTTCATGGTGGCTCGCGTGCTCGATCATCTCGCGGTGCCGCATGCGCTGACCCAGCGGTGGGGCGATGATGCCTGAAGCGACCGATTCCGGCCTGGAGCGGGTGGCGCTCTTCCCGCTCAACTTGGTGCTTTTACCCGGTGGGCTGCTGCCACTGCGTATCTTTGAACCGCGCTATCAACGCATGGTGAGCGAATGCCTGCGCCGCGATGAGGCCTTCGCGGTTGCGGCGATCATCGATGGTCCGGAAGCGGGCGGCGTGGCCATCACCGCGCATTTCGGCACACTGGCCAGGATTATCGACTGGGAGCAGATGGAGGACGGTCTGCTGGGTCTGCTCTGTGAAGGCGATCAGTCGGTCGTTCTCGGCGAGATCAGCGTCGAGGAGGATCGACTGCTGCGTGCCGAGATAAGACGCCTGCCATTGGCCGAACCACATCCCCTGCCAGACGATCTGGCCTGGTTGGGCGAGTTGCTGGATGAGCTCCTGCAGCGTATCGGACCGCCGTTCGATCGGCTTCGCATGGCGCGACCGAGTGCAGATCATGTCGCCAATCGTTTGACCGAATTGCTGCCGCTGCCGATCGCCGAGAAACAGGCCTTGTTGGAACTCGGAGACGGTCTGGTGCGGCTGCGTCGACTCGCCGGCGTGGTTCAACCTACCGGCGATCGGTAGGGAATCGATCGTGTGGATTTTCAGCGGCGTTGATAGCGGTGAACGACTACCCAGACGACGACAATCAGAACGACGGCGATCGCCGGGAATATCAACTGGTGCCAGCTACCTGTTTCGCTGAGTTCGCCGAGCACCATCCCGGGGACCAGGTAGGCTGGGGCCCAGACGATCGCCGACAGCACGTTGGCAATGAAGAAGCGTCGCGGTGGCATATGCATCAGGCCGGCCACCAGCGGGACAATTGCCCTGATGGGGCCGAAGAAGCGCCCTAATGCGACGCTGAGGTCACCGTACCTTTCGAAGAAGGTGATGCCCTTTTGGAGATAGTCCGGGTGCAGGCGAAACCAGCGCCAGCGATCAGTCAAATATTCGAAATGGTGACCAAGCCAATAGCTCAGGCTGTCGCCGATGATGGCGCCTGCGATCGCCCATAGACACATGTACCAGAAGTCCAGGATGCCAGCACCGATCAAGCTGCCCGCGCCCAGCAGGATTACGACGCCCGGGACCAGGACGCCGACGATCGCCAGCGACTCGGCGAGGGCGACGCTGAACACTACCCAGCCGGCATAGGCCGGGTTGAGCTCGATCCAGTTCAGCAGGTCAGAGAACCACTCGATCAAGCCAGTCCTGCAAATGCTGCCTCCGCCGCGCGCAACGTGGCGTCGATATCGGCATCGGTATGCGCCGCTGATACGAAACCGGCTTCGAACGCCGAGGGCGCCAGATAGACACCGCTTTCCAGCATGGCATGGAAGAACGCCCGGAAACGCGCCTGGTCGCAGCCGGTGGCGCCGGCAAAGTTGGTGACTCTTTCCTGCGCGGAGAAAAATAGCCCGAACATGCCGCCTAGATGGTTTTCCGTGAGTGCGATGTCGGCCTTGCCTGCCATCTCGACCATCCCGCTGCTCAGGCGTTCGACCTTGGCGCCGAGGGCCTCGAAGAAGCCTGGCGCGGCGATCAATTCCAGGGTCTTGAGGCCGGCGGTCATGGCGACCGGGTTACCTGACAGGGTGCCCGCCTGATAAACCGGCCCCAGCGGGGCGATCTTCTCCATCACGTCTCGGCGCCCGCCGAATGCGCCGACCGGCATGCCGCCGCCGATGACCTTGCCGAGCGTGGTCAGGTCCGGCCAGACCTCGTACACCGATTGCACCCCACCCAGGGCGACCCGGAATCCTGTCATAACTTCGTCAAAGATCAGCAACGCTCCATACTGATCGCACACCTCGCGCAGACCCTGAAGATAGCCGGGCTCGGGGAGGATGCAATTCATGTTGCCGGTGACCGGCTCGACGATGATGCAGGCAATCTGATCGCCGATTGCGGCGAAGGTGTCGCGCACCTGGTCGAGATCGTTGTAGTCGAGCGTGACGGTATGTTCGGCGAGTGCGGCCGGCACGCCGGGCGAAGAAGGTTCACCGAGGGTCAGTGCGCCGGAGCCGGCTTTGACCAGCAGGGAATCCGAATGGCCGTGGTAACAGCCCTCGAACTTCACGATCTTGTCGCGCCCGGTAAACCCGCGTGCCAAGCGGATTGCGGACATGGTGGCCTCGGTGCCCGAAGACACCATCCGCACCATCTCGATCGATGGCATCAATTCGCACACGCGATCTGCCATTCGCGTCTCGATTTCGGTGGGTGCGCCGAAAGAAAGCCCCTTGTGGATTACCTCCCCCACCGCCGCGATCACCTCGGGATGGGCGTGGCCGAGTATCATAGGCCCCCAGGAGCCTACGTAATCGATGTAGCGCTTGCCGTCGGGGTCCACGAAGTAGGCGCCCGCGGCACTCTCGACGAATACGGGGTCGCCGCCGACGCCCTTGAAGGCGCGCACCGGCGAATTGACGCCGCCCGGTATATGGCGTTGGGCGAGCTCGAAACGGTCGTGTGCAGCGCTCATGGCGGGGTCTCCTCGATGCGGTAGAAGCAGGGCGTAAAGGCCCGGGTGGCGGCGACGACATCGGCGGCCGCGAATACCGCGCTAATCACCGCCAGCATGTCGGCGCCGGCCTGTACAAGAGGCGCGCCATTCTCGGGGCTAATCCCGCCAATCGCAACCGTCGGCAGCGCCAGCTCGCGACGCGCGCGGCGCAGCAG
>JBATKF010000056.1:0-14781 GCA_049669185.1 Sedimenticolaceae bacterium
GCTCCGCTGCAACCTTGATCAGTAGCGTGGCACCCGGCGTCGATTGGCCGATGCGACCCTGTGGGTCGCTGCCTGCGACATTGAAATAGCGCAGGATCACGTAGCGCAGATCACTCGCCGCACCGAGATCGCGCAGCATGTGCTCGGTCATGAGTTTCGACATGCCGTAGGGGTTGATCGGTCGGGTCGGCGTATCTTCCCAGCACTGTTGCGACTCGGGGATCCCGTATACCGCGGCAGTGGAGGAGAACACAAAATGTTTGACGCCGGCTGCGTTGCAGCACTCAAGCAGATTTCGCGTCGCGCAGGTATTGTTGCGGTAGTACTTCAGCGGGTCAGCCACCGATTCCGGAACGATGGTGTGTGCAGCGAAATGGATGACGGTATCGACCTGATGCTCACGCAGTAGGCGTGTAACCAACGCCTGATCGGCCGTATCGCCCTCGACGAATTCGCCATACAGTACGCTTTCGCGAAACCCTTTCGACAGGTTGTCCAGCGTGACGACGCGCTCTCCCGCCTCTCCGAGTTGGCGTACTGTGTGGCTGCCGATGTATCCGGCGCCGCCGGTCACCAGGATCGAACTAGAAGCCATGGTTTGCCTTTCATGCTGCTTCGGCCTATCGCCGCGGGCGGCAATCATACCTGCTGCCGGCGGCGGAATCACCGCGCGCGATAGTTAAAAAAGCGAATCTGTGGCTGCTTCATCACCGGGGATACCGCCAGACAGGCGGCGTGCGCCGCCTCTGGCCGAAAGCTGAACGAGGATAGGCTGTCGGCACTTACCGGTTCCGCAAAGATACCCCGCCCAAGGGCCTTCTGGCGGGCCTCCAGTCGGGTCCAGAGATCGAAGAAGGCGCGCCGTCGTGCTGTGGCGGGAAGCCCGGCGAGCAGATCGACTTCAGCGCTGGCCATCACACGCCGGGCGATCCTCAGCGGATCGTCGACATGGCGCTCCAACTCGATATCGATCCCGACGCCCGCGCCGACCGTTACCGCGAGCAGTCCGACGCCCCGAGCGTGCGATAGATTGAATTCGAGTCCCTGGTCCGGGTTTTCCAGCATGGGTTTACCGCCCGGGTGCAACCCTATGACCAGACTACCGGCGTCCTGGTCGAGATACCGGCTGAGGATCTGGCGCCTGGCATGATGTGCCGCCGCCCGTATGTCAGGCTGGGTCGGGGTCGCCCGGGGGCGAAGGGCAGGGGGCTGGTGCACCCGCGGCTGCAGCTGCGCGGCGAGGTCGACGAGATCGAGGCGCCAGATATCCACACGTCCTGGTCGTGCGCGCGGTCTTTCTAAATCAGCTTGCCATTGTGCGGCTAACTCACGGTGCATGGGTTTTCTCTGGACCCTGGGATACGGAATCATAGCAACCGTTCTTGCTATCCTGATCCTGCCAAGCCACTATCGCTAGCCTGCACGGCTAGCCGAAACCCGCATGTCAAAGGTCATCGTCCGTCGGCCCGTTAACGCTCTGTGCAGCAGCGCTGCGTGCCCAAAGGACATGCATCCCCTGCTGTGGCAAATTTACCGGGCGCGAGGCGTAATCGATCCCGGCGATCTCGAGCGCGAGCTCGCCTCACTGATACCACCGCATCGCCTGGACGGTCTCGAGTCCGCGGTAAATGTACTGTACCAAGCGCTGCAGGCGGGGGAACGCATCCTGGTTGTAGGCGATTTCGATGCTGACGGGGCGACCAGCTGCGCGCTGGCGGTGCTGGCACTGCGCGCGTTCGGTCATCCAGTGGTCGATTTCCTGGTCCCCAACCGTTTCGAATTCGGCTATGGCCTGAGCCCCGAAATCGTTGCCCATGCGCGCCAGTATCACCCGGACCTGATCATTACCGTCGACAATGGCATCTCCAGCGTCGACGGAGTGGCCGCGGCCAACGCGATGGGCTGCCGGGTCATTGTCACCGATCATCACCTCGCCGGCGCACAGTTGCCCGATGCAGTGGCGCTGGTCGACCCGAATCTGCCCGGAAACGGCTTTCCGTCCAAGGCCCTGGCCGGGGTCGGTGTCATTTTCTATGTGTTACTGGGCCTGCGCGGCCGGCTGCGCGACGCCGGTTGGTTCGAGCGGCGCGGCATAACCGAACCCAACATGGCCGACTTTCTGGACTTGGTCGCGCTGGGTACCGTGGCCGACGTCGTGCCCCTTGATCACAACAACCGCGTGCTCGTTCATCAGGGTCTGCAGCGGATCCGCGGGGGCCGGTGTCGACCTGGGATCACCGCCCTGCTGCATATCGCGGGGCGCAACCCGGCGCGGGTCCAGGCGGCGGATCTGGGATTCACGGTGGGGCCGCGCCTCAATGCCGCCGGCCGTATCGACGACATGTCCCTGGGCATAGAGTGCCTGTTGGCATCGGACCCGCAGCAGGCGGCCGAACTGGCGGCAGCGCTCGATCACCTCAACCGTGAACGACGCGTGATCGAGGGCCAGATGAAACAACAGGCGGAGGCCATGCTGCGTGACTGGGCACCCGACGATGCCGCCGAGTTGCCCTGGGGCCTGTGTCTCTATCGCGCGGACTGGCATCAGGGGGTGATCGGTATCTTGGCATCACGCATCAAGGAACGTTGTCATCGTCCTGTTATTGCCTTTGCGGCCGGCGGTGACGGAAACCTCAAGGGCTCGGCCAGGTCCATCCCGGGGCTGCATATCCGCGACGTGCTCGATGAAGTTGCCGCGCGCCATCCGGATCTATTGAACAAATTCGGCGGGCATGCCATGGCCGCTGGGATGACGATTCGTGCGGAGGCCTTTGACGCCTTTGCCCGGGTCTTTGATGAAGTGGTTCGACGCCACCTGCAGCCGGCGGATCTGCAGGCCGTGATCCACTCGGACGGTGCCGTGTCGGCAGCGGCCTTGAGCCTGGACACCGCGCGTATCATCCGCGACGGTGGGCCCTGGGGGCAAGGTTTCGCTGAACCCCTGTTCGATGACCGCTTTGAGGTACTGAGCAGCCGGATCGTCGGAGAGAGGCACTGGAAACTGGTCGTTCGACCGGTGAGCGGGGACGAAGCGATCGACGCAATTGCATTCAATGCGGTCGACGACATCCCGGTGATGCCGGGAACTATTCGTGCCGCTTACCGTCTGGATGAGAACGAGTGGCAGGGACGAGTGAGCCTGCAGCTGCGCCTGGAGTATCTGGAGGCCGCAAAGACCGGCGATGAGTGATGAGCGCCCCGACCCACGACCAAGCAAATCCGCGCGGAAACGCGATCTCGAGGCGTTGCAAAAGCTTGCTGAACAGATGACTTTGCTGAGCGACGCCGAACTGCAACGGCTGGGGGTCGATGAGCGACTGCGCAGCGCCATGGATCTGGTGCGCCCGATGCGCCCCTCGGGAGCCCGCAATCGCCAGCTGCGACACTGCACCAAGTTCATGGACAACACCACGCTTGCCGATGTTCGGTACTATCTCGCAGATCGGCAGTCGCGGCGGCTCGCGGCCAACCGGGAGCTACACGCGATCGAACGTTGGCGCGACCGGCTGGTCAGTGAGGGAGACAAGGCCCTGCAATCATTGCTTGAGAACTACGAGGTGCTCGATCGTCAACATTTGCGCCAGCTGTGCCGCGACGCAGGGCGGGAAAAGGAGACGGGCAAGCCCGCCGGTGCAGGTCGCAAGCTGTTCCGCTATCTACGTGAAGCGCTGCCGGTCGCAGGTGAAAAAAGATAAATACTTAACAGTGCTCGCAACAGGGACACGCTTGTAAGGCCGCGCCAATGAAAGGTTTTTGCTGCAGCGCAACACCCGGCCTAGGACATTCGTCCATGCAGATGATTGATTTGTGCGGGCAACTGCAATAAACAGGAGAATTGTTGAAACGAACCCTCACGGTGATAGCGAGCTGATGACAACGACAACGCGCCGCCCAGTCCATCTCAATCTGTTCAAGATCCGGCTCCCGATCGGGGGCATCATGTCGATCATCCATCGCGCCACGGGCGTATTCATGTTCCTGGCCTTGCCCGTGCTGATCTATCTGCTGACGCTGTCGCTGTCTAGCGCCGCCGGCTACGCGCAGGCCGCCGAATCCCTACACGGCCTGTTGGGTGTCATTTTCGTGTTCCTGGTGATGTATTCACTCTCGCACCATCTCCTGGCGGGCATCCGCTATATGCTGATCGATGTCGACCTTGGGGTCGAGAGGGCACTGGCCAGAAAGAGCGCGTTGGCGGTCGTGGTCGCCGGGCCCATACTCGGGCTGATCCTGACCGGTGGCGTGCTGTGAGCCGCAAGGCGTCGGGCCTGAAGGCCTGGGCCATCCAGCGCCTGACCGCGATTTACATCGGGGTATTCTCGCTCTATCTGGTATTGGTGCTGTTGTTCGCAGCGCCCGACGATTACTCGGCATGGCGTGCATGGTTGAGCGGTCCAGTGGTAAGCGTTGCACTGCTGCTTTACGTGGTCAGTGTGATGATGCATGCCTGGATAGGCGTGCGCGATGTATTAATTGACTACATCCACCCAATCGCGATCCGAGCGACGCTGCTGGGTGTGGTCGCGCTGTCACTGGTGGCGATGGGTTTGTGGGCCGCTCAGGCACTCCTCCTGGCCCGCCTTGCCTGAGAAATATCAGATTATGGGTTTGAATAAGAGACGTTTTGACGCTTTGATCATCGGCGCGGGCGGTGCAGGCCTGAATGCAGCCATCCAACTGGCCGACACAGATGCGCGTGTCGCCGTGGTGTCCAAGGTGTTTCCGACTCGTTCGCACACCGTCGCCGCGCAGGGCGGCGTCAACGCGGCACTCGCCAATGTCCTGCCCGACAACTGGCACTGGCACATGTTCGATACCGTCAAGGGATCGGATTACCTTGGGGATCAGGACGCCATTGAGTTCATGTGCCGCGAGGCCATCCCGACGGTCTACGAACTCGAACACAATGGCGTACCGTTCTCGCGCCTGGACGACGGCAAGATCTATCAGCGAGCATTCGGCGGACAGAGCCAGGACTTCGGTGGCGCGCAGGCGGCGCGGACCTGCGCGGCCGCGGATCGTACCGGGCATGCGATTCTGCACGCGCTGTACCAGCAAAACCTCCGCGCTCGCACGCACTTCTTCGATGAATATTTTGCCATCGACCTGATTCAGGATGACGAGGGCGCGATCCTTGGGGCGCTGGTCATGGAGATCGAGACCGGCGAGCCGCTGTTGATCGAGGCCAAGGCAACGGTGTTGGCGACCGGTGGTTGTGGCCAAGTATATCGCACGACCTCGAATGCCCACATCAATACCGGCGACGGTACCGGAATGGCCCTGCGCGCCGGCATTCCGCTGATGGATATGGAATTCTATCAGTTTCATCCGACCGGCATCGCGGGCAAGGGCATGCTGATTACCGAGGGCGTACGCGGCGAGGGCGGTTATCTGGTCAACAAGGACGGTGAGCGCTTCATGGAGCGTTATGCGCCAAACGCCAAGGACCTTGCCAGCCGCGACGTAGTCTCGCGCGCCATCGTCACCGAGGTGAAGGAGGGGCGCGGCTGCGGCCCAAACGCAGACCATGTCCTCCTCAAGGTGGATCATCTCGGCGAGGACATCATTAGCAAGCGCCTGCCAGGCATCCGTGAGAGCGGCAAAATCTTCGCCGGCGTCGACGCGGTACAGGAACCCCTACCGGTTTTTCCAACGGCGCACTATGTCATGGGGGGCATACCGACCGATCCCTATGGCCGCGTTATCGTGCCGCACGGGACGGGTGAAGACGTGGTGCCGGGACTGTACGCCGCCGGCGAGTGCGCCTGCGTATCGGTGCATGGGGCGAATCGTCTCGGCGGCAACTCGCTGCTGGATATCCTTGTCTTCGGTCGCGCAGCAGGGCTCGATGTCATCGAAAATCTCAAAGAGAACAAGAATCATCGGCCGATGAATGAAACCAGCGTGGAAGCGGCGATGGCTCGCCTAACGCGCTGGGATCAGACCGGCGAGGGCCTCTCGGTGCGTGAGATGCGCGACGAGTTCCGCAAGACCATGGAAGATCACGCCGGTGTCTTCCGCACCGAAGAGATCATGCAGGAGGGTGTGGAGAAGCTTAAGGTGCTGCGCGAGAAGTTGTCCGAGGTTCGCCTGAGCGATCACTCCAAGGTATTCAACACCGCGCGGGTCGAGGCGCTAGAGCTCGAGAACCTCGTCGACACCGGGATCGCCATCGCCTATTCCGCGCTGATGCGCAAGGAGAGCCGCGGCGCCCATTCACGCCCCGATTACCCGGGCCGCGACGATGCGAACTGGATGAAGCACAGTCTTTACTTCAAACAAGACGATCGTATGGACTACAAGCCGGTGCGGACCAAGCCATTGACCGTAGAAACCTTCCCGCCAAAAGAACGTGTGTATTGAGGAATCTCGATGAAGTTTCTGGTATCCCGATTCGACCCTGATAGCGATAGCGCACCGTACATCCAGGAATTCGAGGTCGCTGTCACACGTGGCATGATGCTGCGAGACGCCTTGCTCGATATAAAGCGACAGGACGAGTCTTTTGCCTTCCGTCATTCCTGCGGTGAGGGCGTATGCGGCTCTGACGGCGTGAATGTCAACGGTGCGAATAAACTCGCCTGTATCACACCGATGTCGGAGCTCAAGGAGCCGGTCGAGGTCAGGCCATTCCCCGGACGCCCGATCATCCGTGACCTGGTCGTGGACATGACGCAGTTCTACGAACAATACAAGGCGGTCAAGCCCTGGCTGGTGCGCAGCGATCCGATGCCCGAACAAGAGATCCTGCAGTCTCCGGAAGATCGTGAGAAGCTCGACGGCCTCTACGAGTGCATCCTGTGCGGATGCTGTTCCACATCATGTCCCTCGTTTTGGTGGAATCCCGACAAGTTCCATGGACCACAGGCGCTGCTGACCGCCTGGCGGTTTCTCGCCGACACGCGCGACCAGGCCACCGACGAGCGCCTCGATGCTCTCGAGGGCCCTTACAAGCTGTACCGCTGCCACACCATCATGAACTGTGTTGAGGCCTGTCCGAAGAGCCTGAACCCGACCAAGGCGATCGGTCACATCAAGAACCTGATGTTGAAGAATGCGATTTGAACCGCTCAGACGCCAAGGAGCCGCTGCGATGGCAGTGCCGTCGCGGAATGCTGGAACTGGATTTTGTCCTCGGGCGTTATCTCGACGAGCGTTTTGTTGCCGCCGATGAAAACGAAAGGACGATGTTTCGGCACCTTCTGACTGCGCAGGATCCCGAGCTGCAGATGTGGATTCTCAACGGCGTCGCGCATCCCGACCCCGTCTACCAGGGTCTGATCGACAAGATCAGGGGGATCTAGCCAGCCGCTGTTCGACTTCCACGACCAGCGCATTCAGCGTCGCGGTATCCATCGCACGGATCAGCTTCTGGAACCGGCCCAACAAACTCGCCAGTTCCTGATCGCGCAGTTCAGTCAAGACATAACGCTTCAGCGTGACCACGGCATCATCGAAAGCGATCCCATGGATCAGATTGGGTTCACCCAAGAATGCGTGGGCCCGGACGGAAAAATTTCCAACAACCTGCTGCTTGGTCTCAATCACCTGATCGACTCCTGGCGCACATGCTTTTTCACAGACCGTAGAGGTCAGGGAACGCGAGAATGGACACAACCATCGACACCTGCATCAGAATGAACGGCAATACCCCGCGGTAGATATCCACGGTGCGAATCTCCGGCGGCGCCACGCCCTTCAGGTAGAACAGGCTAAAGCCGAACGGCGGCGTCAAAAACGAGGTCTGCAGATTCATTGCAATCAAAATAGCAAACCAAAGCATGCTGATTCCAAGCGCCTCGGCAATCGGCGCGAGAATCGGTACCACAATGAACGATATCTCCACAAAATCGATGAAGAATCCGAGCACCAGAATTATGACCATAGACAAGATCAGGAAGCCCCATTTTTCACCGGGTAACTGCAACATGAAACCCTCGACCAAGGCATCGCCACCAGTGTAGCTGAACGCCATTGAAAAGGCCGTGGCACCGAGCAGTATGGCGAATACCATGGCAGTGACCTTGACCGTCTCAAGCGCACTTTGGTAAATCATGCGCCAGGTGAACTTTCGGTAGAGCACGGACAGCAGGATGGCGCCTACGCCCCCGAGCGCGGAGGACTCGGTCGGCGTTGCAACCCCGGCGAAGATCGATCCCAGCACGATGAGAATCAACAGCAGTGGCGGAACGATGGCGATCAATGCCTGCAAATACTGAGCGAGCCTCTCATGATCTTCGCCGCCCAGAGCCACCGCTGGTGCGGTCTCGATTCTGACATAGGCGAGGACGAGCACGTAGACGACATATAGCCCGACGAGTAGCAGTCCGGGTATGAGTGCCGCCTGGAACAGGTCACCGACCGGCAGCCCCAACACATCACCCAGGATGATGAGAACGATCGATGGAGGAATGATCTGCCCCAAAGTGCCCGCGCCGCAAATCGAACCACAGGCAAGCCGCGGATCATAGCCATGTTTCAACATGACGGGCAGCGAGATGACGCCCATCGCCACGACGCTGGCACCCACGACGCCGGTCGAGGCGGCCAGCAGCGCGCCGACCAGGACTGTGGATACGGCCAGCCCACCGCGCATGCTGCCGAACAGACGCCCCATGGACTCCAGTAGCTGCTCGGCAAGCTGGGTCTTCTGCAGCACGACGCCCATAAAAATGAACAGCGGTACCGCCATCAGGACGCTGTTCTGCATGATGCTGTAGATGCGAAACGGCATGAAGGCGAACAAGTCCCATCCCTCGGCGAACACACCAAAGATCACCGCAACGCCGCCGAAGGTGAAGGCGACAGGGAAGCCCAACAGCAGTAGCATAAGTGCCGTGAAGAACATTATGACGCCGATCATTGGGCCATCCTTCGGTTAGCGACTCAGGGGTTGCCGGTGTATCGATCGTGCGGCTTTGTCGGATCGAGGAACCTGTTGAGTGAGCGCAGCAGAAAGCCGATGCTGCTGATCAGCACGAAAAGGAAAGAAATCGAGATCATGGCCTTGATGATCCAGCGGTAGGGCAGCCCGCCGGGGTCGCCGCTCTTCTCTCCCATGTCGTAGGCCTCAAAGGCGAAGCCGACGCCGTAGAAGGCGACCAGGAGACAGAAGGGCCAAAGGAAAAACAGGATCCCCAGGATATCGATCGCGGCGCGCGTTTTCGGGTGCTGGCGCTCATAGAGTATATCCACCCGGACATGGCCTTCCGCCTTCAGGGCATAAGCGACGCCGAACAGGAAAATCATCGCGTAGAGATGCCATTCCAGTTCCTGCATGCCGATCGACACATCGTTGAACAGGTAGCGCATGATCACGTTGTAGAAGACGCTCGCTACCAGCAGCAGCAGGAGAATCGCCGAAAAGCGGCCAATCCAGTCGGAGAACCGGTTGAATAATCGTTCAGCGTTGAGCAGTCGTGACGCCATGCACAGCTCACGTTCAACGGGAGACTCGCTATGGTAGACGAATCCCCGCTCGACTGGCAGTTGCGCCGGCTGCCGTCAGTCGTCCAGGCTGTTCAGATAGGCCTGGTCGGAGATTGCCGTCCAGGCCCGTGCCTTGGCCAGATAACGTGCCTGAGAATCGATGATCTGGCGGGACAGGGGATCAGCCTCCGCGAATTCGCTGAGTAGCTCGCCGTTGGCCTTGCGCATGGCGGCGATGACCGATGGCGGGAAAGTCCTGACTTGGACGTTCGGATATTCCGACTGAATCATTGCCCAGGCGACAGCATTTTCATGATAGGAGCGGGCATACATATCGTAGGCGGCCGCGCGCATCGCAACGCGTAGGATCTCCTGGAGATCTGACGGGAGTTGGTCCCAGGAACGCCCGTTTATCAGGAACTGAAGCTCGCTCGCTGGCTCGTGCCAGCCGGTGTAGTAATAGGGTGCAATCTTATGAAAACCCATGCGAAAGTCGAGGCCGGGCCCGACCCATTCCAGCGCATCAATGGTGTTGCGTTCGAGTGCCGTGTACAGCTCGCCAGACGGGATATTGATAGGTTTTGCGCCCAGCTTGGCCAGGATCTCGCCGGCAAAGCCCGGGATCCGTATCTTCAGCCCCTGCAGGTCTTCGACTGAATTGATCTCCTTACGGAACCACCCACCCATCTGGTTGCCGGTATTGCCGCCGGGGAAAGACAGCACTCCATGTCTTGCGTAGGCTTCTACCATGAGTTCGAGGCCACCACCGTAGTAAAACCAGGCGTATTGCTCCGGCGCTGTCATGCCGAAGGGCATGGTCGTGAAGAACAGCGCATTTGGGTCCTTACCCTTCCAGTAATAGGATGCCGAATGGCCGATGTCGTACTGGCCAGCCTTCACCATGTCGAGTATTCCAAACGGCGATTTGTGCTTGTTCGACGAGTCAATCGTTATTTTCAAGCGACCGTCAGACATCCTGTCGACCATTTCCGCAAGCTGCTTCGTGGTATCGCCAAGAATCGGAAAATTCGGGCCCCAGGTCTCCGCAAGTTTGAGTGTGAAGCGCTGCTGTGTCTTTTCGATCTGCGGCGGCGCCTGCTCTGCCGTGTCGCACGCCGCCAGCGCCAGCACCAGGATCCATGCGAGCGAGATGCCGGCCAGGGTTCGCGCAGGGTGCCTCAATGCTTCATCATCCCCTGCACCGAACGTACCTCGGCAGTCACCGCCTTGCTCGACCCGTCTGAAAAGGTCAGGGTGATCGGAACTTCATCACCGGGTGAAAGCGGCGCCTTGAGATCAAAAAGCATGATGTGCAGACCGCCGGGTTCGAGAGACACGGTAGTATTCGGTGGCAGCGGAATTTGCGGTACCTGCCGCATGCGCATTACGCCTTCGTCCATGGTATGGGTATGCAATTCCACCACCGAGGCCGCAGGCGTGTCGGCGCTCACCAGAAACCCCTCCGTGTCATTGTCGTTGCGCAGCTGCATGAACGCAGCGCTGGTCTTCGCGACCGGCGGCACCGCCCGAACATAGGGGTCGACCACCGATACCTTGCCGGCGATGCCGTCGGCGGCGGACACGCCGGCGCTGAGCGCCAGCAAAAGCATGAGTGCACCGGTGTTACGCCAGCCCGGTCGTTTCGTCGATGTCATGAAGAGCTTCCCAAATTACTGCTGAATTGCAAGCCTATCCCGAAGGATCCCGGGGCGCATTGATCATTATCAGGCAGTTGGTCGGCCAGTCAAATCGTCGGGGGTAAAGGGGAACAAACCTTGGGATCAGCTGGACGCAGGCAGGTGGCGGGGGCGGCCGTCCTCGTTCAGCGCTACGTAGACCAATGTGGCATCCGCGGCTATGCAGACGCGATGTGCCTCGAGCTGGCGGCAGGCCTCGGCGATCACATGCACTGTAATCGAGGTCTGGCCTCGTCGCTGGACCTCGGCATAGCAGCTGATCAGGTCACCGACCGCGACCGGTGCAAGAAAACGAAACTCTTTGACGGCCACTGTGGCCACTCTTCCTTCGGCCTCGCGGAGAGCGAGAATGCTGCCGGCCATATCCACCTGGGACATCAGCCAGCCGCCGAAGATATCACCGAAGGCATTGGTGTCCGCCGGCATCGCCACGACGCGATAGGTCAATTCACGTCCGGCGTTACGCTCAGTGTCCGGCATACAACTGTTCCGTCAGACGATGATAGCGCTTTAAGATCTCATTTCTGCGCAGCTTCAGCGTCGGCGTCGCCAGCCCATTGTCCGGTGTCCAGGGTTCTGGGACGACCGCCAGCCTGCGTACCTGCGCATAGCCGGGAAACCCGGCGATGCGCTGCTGGACGTGCTGCAAAAGGAGCGAGTGGATATTCTCATCGGACCAGGTCTCTTCGTTCGCCGGGTCGAGATGGAGGGTCTGGGCCACTTCGGCAAACCCTTCGGGGTTCGGTACTACCAGGGCGCTGAGGTAGGGCCTGCCTTCGCCGATCACCATGACCTGGTCGACCAGGGCGTCGAGCACGATCGCGTTCTCCATTTCACTGGGCGGAACCTTCTCGCCGTTCGACAGGACGATGATGTCTTTCAGGCGCCCGGTAATCTGTACGTGTCCCGACGGTGTGATCCAGGCCTTGTCGCCGGTGTGCAACCAACCGTCGGCATCGATGACCTTGCGCGTTGCCTCGGCATTGTTCCAATAACCCAACATGACGCTCGGACTGCGCGTCAACAACTCGTCGCCCGCTCCGATACGCACCTCGATACCGGGTAAGGGGATGCCCACCGAGGCGGGCTGATTGTTGCGCAGCGGGTTTGCGCTGATGATCGGCGCAGTCTCGGTGAGACCGTAACCCTGTACGACCGGGATGCCCAGGCCGATGAACAGTCTCGCCACCTCGGGAGCCAGCGCCGCACCGCCGCAGACCGTGAAGCGCAGGCGCCCGCCGAGCTTCGCGCGCACCTTGCGGCCAACCATCAGATCGAGGAGCGGGAAAAATAGCAGCTCGGGGCGCCAGGGGCCGCGTCCCTGGCCGTGCAGAAACCTTGTCCAGCCGATGCGCACCGCCGCATGGAATAGTTTTCTCTTCACCAAGGGCTCGGTGGCCAGCTTGTCCATGATCTTTGCGTAAACCCGCTCGAAGATGCGGGGCACCGAGATCATAAGACTGGGTTGTATCGCCGCCAGATCCTCGGCCAACTGCGGGATAGAGCGATTGTAGGCAATGGCGGTGCCTGTGCTGATCGGCAGGTAATAACCGACCGTGCGTTCGAAGGCGTGCGACAGCGGTAGGAAGGACAACATCAGATCGTGTTCGAACACATCGAACAGTTTCAGCGCGGCCTGGACATTGAACAGAATATTGCGATGGCTCAGCATCACGCCCTTGGGTCGGCCGGTGGTGCCCGAGGTATAGACAATGGTGGCCAGGCTGTCCGGTTCCCCCGGCTGGCAGCGATAGGGCGGCGATCCATCGCTCAGCCAATCCCGCAGCGCCACCACGATATCGCTGCCATCGACCCTGTCCTCCAGACAGACCACCCGCTTAAAGACCGCGAACAGATCTTGTCGGTCCGCGAGGCTCTCCCATTGCGCCGCGGTCTCCAGCATCAGCACGCTCGCGCCGGAGTCCGCCAATATCCAGGCAATATTGTCCGCGCGATCGTTGGTGTACACCGGGACCGTGACCAGGCCGAGACCTTGCGCTGCCTGATCACAGACCACCCACTCCCAGCGATTGCTGCACATGATCGCGACACGATCTCCGGGGCAAAGGCCATCGGCGATCAGCGCCGCCTGCCAGCGCGCTACCGCGGCACGGGTCGCTTCCCAGGAATATTCCCGCCAGTCACCGTCACGGTATTGGACGTAGGCGAGGCCAGTGGCCGAACGCATGCAGCGTTCGTTGAACAGATCGGCAAGCGTAGGGGCATCGTCGCTGGAGATGATGCGCTGTTCGTGCAGCATGGACCGTCCTCCCTTGTCTGCGCGATCCCGTCAGGCAAATGCAGCCCAGCCGGGGTCGGCATGAAAATGCTGGCCAAAGCGATCCTCGAATTCATTCAGGCGCTGCTGCAGCTCACTGGTACCGCGGCTGTGCGCATAGTGCATCGGCCCACCGCGGAAGGGCGCGAAGCCGGTACCAAATATCACGCCGGCATCGAGCAGGTCTGTGTCGGCCACGATACCCTCACGCAGGCAGGCGACGGATTCGTTGATCAGACGCAGGATCAGGCGATCGCTGATCTCAGGTTCGGTGAGCGGCACAGGCCCGCTCTCGGCGGGCTTGATGGCACGGCCGTCGCGCCAGACAAAAAAGCCCTGGCCCGACTTACGGCCGAGGTGCCCCGCTTCGACCAGTTCCCGGAGCCGCGTTGGCACCGGGTTCTGCAATGCCTCAGCCATCTTGTCGGCAACCGACAGGCAGATGTCCAGGCCCACGGTATCGGCCAGTTCGATCGGGCCCATCGGCATACCAAAGGCGACCGCGGCACGATCGACCAACGTGGCCGGAATGTCTTCGTCGAGCAACTCCACGGCCTCGAGCAGATAGGGCATCAGGACCCGGTTGACCAGGAAACCGGGGCTGCTGCGCACCTTGAGCGGCAGCTTGTCGATATAGCGTGCAAATGCCGTGGCCCTGGACAATGCCTCGGCCTCGGTCTGATGGTCATGCACGATCTCGAGCAGCGGCATCTTGGCGACCGGATTGAAGAAGTGCAGTCCGACCAGGCGCCCTGGGCGAGACAGTTGGGCGCCCAGCGTGGCCAGGGGGATACTCGATGTATTGGTGGCGAGCAGTGCATCGGCCTTCATCTGCGGCTCGAGCTGTCCATACAGCGCGCGCTTGGCGTCGATATCCTCGAAGATGGCCTCGATGACCACGTCGGCGCTGCGCACGCCGCTGCCGTGGTGGTCCGGCATCAAACGGTCTATCGCGGCCTGCACACGATAGGGATCTCTCAGCTTGTGCCTGAACAGCGCATGCGCGCGCTCGACCGCGCGTGCGAGGTATTCCGGTGCACGGTCCTGCAGCGTGACCCGCTGGCCGCGCAGCGCGCACCATGCGGCGATATCGCCCCCCATGACGCCGCCGCCGACCACGTGGACGTGACGAACATCGAAGTCCGTCTTGTTACCTTCGGACTTCAGCCGGTCCTGCAGCAGGAAGACCCGGATCAGGTTTTGGGCGGCTGATGCGTTGATCAGGCGGGCCACGTTGCGCGCCTCGCTCGCATACATCGCGCTCTCGTCACCGCCGCAGGCGCGCCAGTGATCGAGCAGTTCATAGGGCGCCGGGTAGTGGGCCCTTGCGGCGCGTTTGGCGACCTGGCCGACCAGCAGCCGGGCGGTCAGGGGTCG
>JBATKF010000057.1:0-4958 GCA_049669185.1 Sedimenticolaceae bacterium
GGCCGATATCGCGCGGGCCCAGCGGCGCCTTGCACAAGACAGTGGATCGGCAGACGCCCCGGTGCTCGATTCCGTCGCGCAGGCGCGCGCCGCCGTCGAGGCCATCAAGTCTCAGATCCAAGACGATCCGCGCGGCGCAATGTTTGCGCACCGCCGTGCGGACGACGACACGACAAAGGCAGCCATGGCCAGACCGCCGGCCTGACCTGCCCCACCTTTCTCGGCACAGGCGAGATCATATCTCGCCATTTGCCCGGCCCCGCCTCGGCGGGCGCCGGGTTTTCTTTGCCTGGCGCCCCGGAAACGCCCTCGGTGGATTGCATTCGCCGCACAGACACCGGAGAATTTCGCAATATGCAGATCCCATATCTGATGCTGGTTTTTTTCGTGTTGCTTGGGATAGGCGCCACCTGTCGCACACCGGCGCTGCTGCCTGACGACTGCGAGCGCGTCGCAGGCGGCCTGGTTCGCTGCGCCGGGCCGGCGGCCGATCCGCGTGCCTAACCTGCATATCTCACCGATTTCCTGCTGCAGCCCCCGATACCCTCGCCCTGACGGGGCGTACTCGTTGCAGGTGGTTCGACGTAGTGTCGACTACGCCTTCACCGCCTTCCACTCCGTGCACGCCGTTATAGCGGCGTCTCGGCGTCCTCGTTACGAAAAACGGTGAGATATGCAGGCTGAGATTGCGCTGCGTGCTCTGGCGTCGGTGCACTCTGCCGAGCTGCCGCATTCAGCGAAAATCAACAAGGCACTGATCGCGGCATTCGTACGCGAACAAGACGGCGCGAACGTCAAGCGCACCCACATGTTCCACGGCCGCTTCGAGAATATCTATATCCCGGCCGAGCGATTGCCGGAGATCGCGCCGGTCAGCGCATTCGCGCGCGATGTCGCGACCCGCGTCCTGGGGCGGGCCGATCTGCGTTGCGGATTCTGGTTCAATGCGATGTCCCCCGGGCACCGTACGACCCGTCACAGTCATGAGGAGAACGATGAGCAGCTCTCCGCGGTCTACTATGTGGCTTGTCCGGCAGACAGCGGGCGCCTGATCCTGCACGACGAGGCCGCACAGATCATCGTCACGCCGCAGCCGGGTTTATTGGTGGTGTTTCCGCCCGACCTCCCGCACGAGGTCGAGGAGAACCGCAGTGAGGCAATGCGCCTATCGGTAGCCTTCAATTTTGGACCGGCGAACTGATCGTCGAGGTCTCCAGACGCTCGGTCTCTGCCAACACTACGCGGCGTCCGTCGGTCGTGATGAACTCACGGTCCTGGATATCACCGCGCTGCGCCCGATATTCGGTCGCGTGACCGCTGCGGGCATCGACCACCCGGATAAAGATGATCTCGTTGCTGTCACGCCAATGCTGATACAGAAGATACGCGGAGGTGATCAGCATCAAGGCGACGACCCCCAGAGCGATGCCCTTTAGCGGCCAGCGCCGCTCCGGCGGCATATTGATCACACGCGATGGCGGGCCCCCGATGACCCGGCGCGGTGCGCGGGTGCGCCATATCAACGCGACCACCAGGACCACGCCGAGGGTAAACAGGACTTTTCCGATCATCGCCGCATCTTAACCCGGAAACGCGGCGCTTTATGCCACCGATGAATTCGCTATCATCGGGGTGGCGCGCGATACAGGACCCCTCAGATGACCAGATCAGCCCGCTATCGCACCCTCGCTGCAGTCGTCTTCATCGCTGTTGCCGGGCGGAGCATTGCCGCCGATATCGCCGTCAAGATCACCCCGGAACTCGACGGCATCACCATCAGCCACCAGGGACAGCCATTGCGCATCGAGCGACATCAGGATCAGACACATCAGATCAACCCCCGCTTCCAGCGCATCGCGCGCAAGTGCCCACCATTCTGTATTCAGCCGATGCAGATGCCGCAGGGCGTCGAGACGATCGCTGAGCTCGAGATGTTGGATTATCTGCAGCGCGCAGCGGCGGGTGACGACTCCATCCTGATTATCGATTCACGCGGCCCCGACTGGCTCAATCGCGGTACTATTCCGGGCTCGGTGAACATCCACTACAAGCGACTGAGCCTGCGCTCCTCGCAAGAGACCGACATTGCGGCAATCCTCACCGAGCAGTTCGGGGCAGAGCGCACCGAAGAGTTCTGGAATTTCCGCGACGCCAAGACCCTGGTGCTGTTCTGCAATGGGGCCTGGTGCGGCCAGTCACCGACCAACATCCGATCGCTGCTGCGGATCGGTTACCCGGCGTCCAAGCTGAAATGGTACCGTGGTGGCATGCAGGGCTGGGAGATTCTTGGCCTGACGACTGTCGTACCCGACTGAACCATCCGAAGACCGATGAGACAATTTCTTATACTACCCCTAGCGATGCTCCTACTGACCGTCGCCGCCTGCAGCGAACCCGACCGTCCCAGCATCACGCTGTACCTGGCGGTGCAGCGTGGCGATCTCGATCAGCTGGAACGCCACATTCACTGGGGCACCGATATCAACTCGGCGCTGCCCAACGGGCAGTATCCGCTGCATGTCGCGGCCGAAAAGGGCCGCATCGTCATGGTCAAGACACTGCTCAAACACGGCGCCGAAATCGACGCTGCCGACGCAGCCGGTGCGACTGCGCTGGAGCTGGCGGTTCTGGCGGGTCGCACGCAGATCGCGGAGTTGCTGCTCGGCGCAGGGGCCCGTCTCGACGCCTCGCAGCTGTTACTCAAGGCCGCGGATGCCGACGCCACCGATCGCGATACGCTGCGTTTCTTGATTGTGCACGGCGCCGACACCGAGCAGCGCAATGCCGACGGCGACACCGCTCTGTTGATCGCGATCCGCCGCGACAACCACCGCCTGGCCACCCACCTGGTCCGAGCGGGTGCGGAGGTCAACGTGCAGGCCGCAGACGGCCGATCTGCGTTGGCGCTGGCGCGCGAACTCGGTTTTGCCGAGCTCATCCAACTGCTGGAGCGCAACGGCGCTGGCTGACGCGAATCGTCGGGTGACAATGCCTGGCGTCCTTTGCTAATGTCGCGCGCCTCGACCACCAGCGAGCGACGGAGACCCCAGACATGGCCAGCACCCCCGATGAACTCACCATCAATTACAGTGAAGGCGGCATCGACATCGTCAAGGAACTCGACAAAGAGGTGCTGTCGAAGGGGGCTTGGACCACTATCCTATTTCGTTATCAGGACTGGGACCCCCGCAAGGAGGCGTACAGCAAGGACAAATACTCCATCCGTCGCTACCAGAAGCGCAGCGGTGAGTACCAACAAAAGTCCAAGTTCAATATCTCCAGCCCCGATCAGGCGCAACAACTCGTGGCCGCGCTCAATAAGTGGCTCGCTGATGAATAGACGCACAGCGCGACCTGGCGGACTCCCGGATAAGGTTCATAGACCGAGCTCCGCGGGCCAATCCAGCAGGGCATCGAGTACCTCGCGCTGCGTGCCCGTCAATTGGCTATCGACCGCCAACCGGGACAGCTGACGACGATAGTCATCGAGGACAATCGAGCCACCGGCGCCGGGCGTCGTCAGGCGTTCGCGTCGGAACTCCTCCCATCGCTGACGCTCGGCCGCACTCAGGCTGTCCGGCCAGTTGCGCGCCCGATAACGAAACAGCAGCTCATGGAGTTTGGCGGCATCGAACGCGAAATGCCGCTCTCCGAGCTCGGCCGGTGTGCTGCGCCGCACCTGCTCACAGTGGCGTCGATCGTCGTCGGACAGGAAGCCGCCATACAGATCTCGATCGGGGTCGCGCTGCGGCGCAAACTGATCACGGCCGTCGAACACCTGGGCAAGTTTCTGCGTCAGATCCGGGGCATGGCGTAATGCCTCGAGATGGCGCACCTCGGCCTGCGCATCCAGCTGCCATTGCTCACGTGCCGCGGCGGTGATGGTACCCATGGGTACGATCACCGGGGCGCGATTGAGGTGCACCACCTTCAACGGTATCCGTTCTACGCCGTCCGGTAGATCGATGCTGGCGGTATAGAGGCGTGCCCGTATCGCTTCGGCCGACAGCGTCAACAGCGGCGTTGGGTCGACCCGCAGGTCATAGACGATGACGCCATTACGATTACTGGGATGCATCGCCAGCGGCACGACGCTGGCAATGCATCCCAGGCGCGCCGGATAGCGCGCCGAGACATGCAACACGGGGCGGGCGGCACGAATGTTCAGCTGCGCCGCCAGCTTGCGCTTGTCCCGATTATCGAACACGAACTCGAAAAGCTTGCGTTGCCGGGCCCTTATCAGCCTTGCGATCGCGAGGGTCGCCCGCACGTCCGCCAGCGCATCATGCGCACCGGCGTGCTCGATGTCGTTCGCCGCAGTCAGATCCTCGAGCCGAAAACTGGTTACGCCGGGCTCCTTCTCCGGCCAGTTGATCCCTGCGGGGCGCAGCGCGCGGGTCAGCCGCACGACGTCGATCATGTCCCAGCGAGAGTTACCGTTCTGCCACTCGCGCGCATAGGGGTCGAAGAAGTTGCGATACAGGCCGTAGCGGGTTACCTCATCATCGAAGCGTAGCGAGTTGTAACCCAGTGCGCAGGTGCCGGGTTGCGCCAGCTCGGCATGGATGAAACGGAAGAAGTCGGCCTCCAGCGCGCCTTTGTCGCGCGCCAACTGCGGGGTGATGCCGGTGATCAAACAGGCCTCCGGCTGCGGTAGAAAATCATCCGCCGGCCGCGCGTAAACGACCAGGGGATCGCCTATCGGATTGAAGTCGAGATCGGTGCGCAGACCGGCGAACTGGGCCGGGCGGTCGATCGATGGCTGTGCGCCCCAGGTCTCGTAGTCGTGCCAGTAGAAGCTGCGCGTCTCGCTCATGACCTGGCCCAGGCGACCTCGTCACGCAAATAGACCGGCTGCGCCAGTTCGGCGGGCACCGCTGCGCCCTCGGCGAACAGCGCGGCACCGAGCGAGGCCACATCCTGCGCGTGCACCCTGACCGAGCCGAGCACCGCCGACA
>JBATKF010000058.1:0-4382 GCA_049669185.1 Sedimenticolaceae bacterium
CGCTGGCGCCCGCTCCGGCGAACATCTTGGCGATGCCGCGACCGATACCCGCGCCTCCGCCAGTTACCAGCGCGACTTGGCCATCAAGCCTGAAATTGTCCGGATCAAACATCGCGAAACTCCTCTATGTCGTGATTCCAATAAAGTGGATGGGTAGCGCGTAGGCCATTCAATCCGGGTTTCGGCGCTCGGCGTTTGGTATCAGATCATGACGTTAGCCACGCCTGGACCCGGACAAACCATGACCGTCGTCGGGGATCCGTCAGAATGCCCCTACACATGCCGAGCACCTGGTCGCTAGCAGCTGCAAACGCCGGGGTTTCTGTTCCAGCTGCGGCGCGCGGCGCATGGCCGAGAGTGCTGCGCTGCTGGTCGACGAGGTCTTTCCCGAGCAGCCGGTGCGCCAATGGGTGCCGAGCGTCCCGTTTCCCTTGCGCATTATTCGTCGCTTCGCTCCTCACCCTTCGGGCCAGCTAAAGCTGTTAAACCCTTCGCTTTTGTCTGTTCGCCAGCCGCCCGGCCGTGATGGGCCGGGTGCTCGGGATAGTTTATCGCTGCATCGCCACGCACCTGTTCGAAAAGGTAGGGTTCTCGCGTGAGACGGCCCGGACCGGCGCGGTCACGCTGATCCAGCGCTTCGGCAGTACGCTCAAAATCGCTCCCTGCGATCTTGTCGAACCATTGGATTTCATCGCCCGGCTGGCACCGCTGGTGCCGAAACCGCGGGTGAACCTTACCCGTCCACGGTGTGTTTCCACCAAACAACAAGTACCGCGCGGGTGACGCCGGCCAGGCGGGGCAAGGGCGGTCAGCGTGCGACGACAGAGGAGTTGGATGAACCGACACCGGTCGAACGCCGCGCCGTGATGACCCCGGGCGCAAAGCCTGATAGTCGAGCAGACGTGATTGGCTCGAAGATCAGGTGTAAATGAAAACTCATCAACGGGTTGCCAGAACACAGTAGCGATTGATGGCAAGACATGTCAGACCGGCGTCTTGAGAGCCTGGTCAATGCAGTGGCTCTTTTGAAGCCGATCGCGTGTTGAGGTCAAGACGAGCGGAATTCATCAATGCCAGCGACAGTACGCTCGCATCAACAGGCCGGATATACGGTAGCAAATTAACGTGCCGGCCGGATGCCGTTCGGTGATCAGCGGGGCGGCCAAACGCGGGGGTCGATGGCTGCGATCAGGCGATTCAGTTGGTGGGAAAGGACTTTAATACTGCCTATACTAATTTCGGCCTTATTTGCTGGCCGACGACAGAGGCTCGATTGAGGGCTGAAACGCTTCCTCTGCCAGACAACTGATCAACCAACGAGGTACACATGACCGGCTTTCGATCTTCTTTGTTTTCCCCGCTCTTTCTGACGCTATTGCTTCTCGCGCCCTTGCCGGCCTTGGCCGAGACCGCGCCTGCGGATGCCGAGGAACAGATCGACAAGGGTTTGAAAGATTTCGGATACCAGGCCGGGCTCAGCAGGGGCTGCGTCGCCAACGAGCAGGCAGGAGACCTGGAACGCGAGGTCCTTGACCTGCACGGGGACCTCGGACGCCTGCTCGGCACCGATCGGGCCTTTCTGTTCGCCGCGGCGTTCGGCTATGGCAGTTCTGTGCTGACTCCCGTGGAGGAGTGCAAGGCCGTGCTCGAAGGCTTCGAGGCAAGGGTGAAATCGTTCCGTAGCGAAGCTGGGGTGCGGCCATGAGTGGCACTGTGTTTTTCCGCGCCTGGCTCGTCTGTGGCCTGATTATTTCACTCGGGCTTCCCTACTCGACGGCTTATGCCAGTCGGTGGGAGATCCGACAGGAGGTCCGCGAAGGGGTCCGGGAAGTCAACCGGGAAAAGCGCGAGGCCCGGCGCGAGGTCTTACGCTGCAAGACGAAGAAATGCGCTTACCGCGAGATGCGCGAAGGCCACCGCGAGGTCCAACGCGAAAAGCGCGAAGCCCGTCGAGAGATACGGCGCGAATTTCGGGACCACCGCTATGATCGTGAATACCGGGACTACCGCGATGATCGTGATGACCGCCGAGACCTGCTCACGGGCATCGCCGTTGGCGCCGCCGTGATTGGCATCGTCAAGGTTGTTTCGGATGCCGCTGAGGACAACGACTGAACCCGTGACACCTGCCCTGAGGGCGACTGTGAAGAGATGGGTTGATCTTTTTCACCCCGTTCGCGGCCGCACCCGGCCGACAGAGAGGTGTCGGGAGCTTTTTTAAGCAACAAACAAAAGACCAAATCAACCCTTGAAGCGCTGGGCCTGTCCGCCGGGGTTCTAAGGAGCTTTTTCTGCATCGAAACAGGCCCCGGTATTCCTACGGGCCAAGCGTGCCTGGACAAGCGAGGGCCCGGATAGATCATAGGCGAGTTACAAACTTTAACAGCAATGAGCTACGACGATTTCGAGATCTGGCTTATCCATTACGGATCAAACGAATCCGCCCGTGGTCGACTGGTGCAACTTGGCAGCTAGATCCCGGTGTGTTTCTTTACAACAGCTGGGTCTGCCGCGTTTCGTACGGCGGCCGCCACGCTCCGGGCCGATCACCACCGATCAAACCGAAGTCGGCTCCACCGTGGTGGACTAACGCGGGTCTCAATCAAGTTCCCGCACACCACCGATAGAAACAGTCAAGATCTGGCCACTGATCCAACTGGCTGCCGGTGAGCACAGAAACAACGCGGCATTGGCCATATCGTCGGGCTCGCCCAGACGTTTCAAAGGGGTATGTCGCAGCATTGCCTCCTCGACTTCCGGGGTGAGCACACGCGCCAATGCCGGCGTGCGGGTCGCCCCGGGCGCGATCGCGTTCACGCGGACATTCATCGGCCCAAGGTCGAAGGCGATGTTGCGCGTCAGATGGCTCTCGGCAGCCTTCGATGCCCCGTACGCCGCCATGCGCCGGTTCCGGTTCTCGCCGGCCATTGAGGATACGTTTAGGATGACCCCACCGCCCGCGGACCGCATGTGCGGCGCGCTGGCAGAGCCTGAACACCGAGAAGACATTCAGTTCGAAGGCAAGCCGCATATCCGGCATCGGCATGTCGAAGGGCTTCGGTCCGCCACCGCCGGCGTTGTTGACCAAGATGGAGAGCTTACCGAAAGCGTCAACCGCTCTTGCCACAGCGGCCTCCAAGTCGGCCTCCCGGGTGACATCGCAGGCCGCGCCGACAGATCGCCCGCCAGCCGCTTTGACGGCTTCCCCAACGGTGTTTGCGGCCGTCGCATCTCGATCCGTGACAACCACCGCCGCACCGGCGGAGGCAAAGGTCTCAGCAATGGCACGGCCGATGCCGGCGCCCGCGCCAGTGATGAGTGCGACGCCTTCGTCGAGTCGGAAGTTTGCTGGATCGTACATCGCGATTCCTCAAGCGAGAGATGGTAGCGCTTTACTATCGCCTGAATCGATTACACGCCCAAGCAGCAAAAGGGGACAGCAACGCCATTGAAGGAGAGCAAATAATCGTCGCCCCCAGATTATCGATGCCTGCGCGGCGGCTAAGCGACTCGAGGAGTTCTCTGCGGACGCCGCACGCCGAGCCCGGGATTTACCTGACGACCAACGGGAGCGAACAATAGAACGGCTTCGGCAGGCACACGCCCTGATCGGCAGCACCGATACGTTGGAGCGACTTGACGCGTGGCGAGCGCCGGAGGAGTGATCAAATCGGTTTGATTTCAGGAAGTTAATCAGCCGAATCGATTTGGGGGTATCTGTGGGGGCATAATCGGCATTTCGCATTTTAAGCCATTGACGTATACAGCAATCTGAGGAGTTAGAAAGTGGGGATGAGGGCTGCCGACGATTTCGCCTTCATCTCTTGCACGACGCCTTGAATATGAACCAGGCTGATTTTTCTTGCACCAGAACCAGTCGAGACCATCAGAAAAATGCCGGCCCCTCGCGAGGCCGGCATTACCGCTCTACTGATCAGGCATCCAACATACTCATATGTAACGACGGCGCTTGAAGGAAACCGTCTTTTCATAGTCTGCGATACTGCCTACCTTGCGGATATCAGCCCACGTGCCCTTGTAGTAGGGCACGACGTTTCGGTCAGTCCAGTCCGTGACCACGTCGCCGACGTTGCCGTTGAAATAGGCAAACATCATGAAGGTATGCCCTTTCTTCATATCTGGCTCGAGGTACGCCATGGCAAACGTCGACCCGTAGTCGTTGTAGACCTCAACGACATCGCCCGATTTGATGCCGAGATCTTTTGCCTCCTCCGGATTGATCTCGATCGGCGCCATCGGATACCGCTCGGTGCGGAAGTTGATCCGCTGATCGTGATAGGCCGTTTGCCAGATGTGGTTGGTGCGGCCGTTGTTGATCCAGAAGCGATGCTTCTTGCGCTGCGCCTCGACGGTGGCTGGCA
>JBATKF010000059.1:0-29258 GCA_049669185.1 Sedimenticolaceae bacterium
CGACCACACCGATCGCCTGCATCGGCTGGTGAATAACGCCGGTACTGCGTTCGCCACCCGCGGTCTGACCGAAGACGGCATCGAGCGTACGCTGGCCGTCAACCACCTTGCGCCGTTCCTGCTGACCCAGCTGCTGCTGCCGGAACTGCAGGCCGCCGCGCCGGCGCGCATCGTCAATGTCGGTACCCGCATCGACACTGCAATGCACTTCGACGACCTGAATTTCGCCGAGCGGCGCTACGGCATGATGCGGGCCTATGGGGAATCCAAGCTCGGCAACATCCACTTCACCCGCGCTTTGGCGCGACGGCTCGCCAACAGCGGCGTGACCGTGCATTGCGTGTTCCCCGGTGTGTTCCGCTCCAACCTCGGCGGCACCGACGGCGCCCAACCCTTGGCGCTGAAGCTTTTCGCGCGGCTGTTCGGCTGGGCGCTGCCGTCGCCCGAGCAGGCCGCCCGCCGGGTACTGTACCTGTTGGAATCCGACGCGGCTGCCGAACTGAACGGCGCCTACGTCGGCGACCGCCGGCCAATTCGCGCGCCGGCCCAGGCCGACGACCCGACGGCCAATGAACGGCTCTGGCGACTGAGCTGTGAGATGACGGGTCTGCAGGCCGACTAGCCGTTGCGGGCCAGGATGAGGTTTGCGGGCTAACTGTCGTCCACAGCGACTGGCGAGACGAAATCCTGAGGTTTCACCACCAGCACCGAGCATTCGAGTTGCCGGACAATGGCCTCAGCGGTGCTGTCGACGATCAGATGGGTAATTCTGGAGCGTGTGAGACCGCCCACAACGACGAGGTCCGCCCCGATTTCGGTGGCAACCTTGATGATCTCGTCCCGATGGTTGCCCTTTACCAGGTGGCATACGGGTTTGAACGCAGGCAGTACGTCGCTCTCTATCGACTCCCTCAATTCCGAAAGGCAGGTGTTCAGCGCCAGTCTGTTTCTCTCGTGCTCGCTGGCTACGTAATTGGCTGCATCGAAATGCAGGAAAGAGCGCCCGCTCCTCAGGCCCTGTTCACCGTAGGCCTCCCAAGCATGAGCGATGTGCAGTTCGGCGAACTGCGACGTCGTAATCCAGGCCGCATGCTCCAAGATCCTGCGGTTGATGGCGTATCTGTCATCCTGAGCACCGCCGGGATTTTCGTCCTGGTAAACGCCTGCGCAGATACGGCGGTGACGGTAGGGCTTCGGTGGTATCTCGCGGATGAGCAGAACAGCGCATGGACAGGCCCTGAGCAGGCGGAAATCGTTGTCACCAAAGAGTCGGTCTTTGAGCCCGTTCCCGCCCTCTGCCGCTTTTAGCACCAAGTCCCGTCCGTTGCCGACGACCTCCCGGGTAATCTCCTCATGCGGCCGGCCAACGAGAACCTTGGTCTGAATGTCGAGAGCCACATGCAGATCGGCGACCAACTCCTCCAGACGCATACGCCGACTCTCCGTCATCTGCTCTTCCAGTTCGTCCGGTGAAGACACCTGGCCCTCTTCGCCAGTCGTGGGCTCGGTGAGAATTTCCGTCACTGTAAGGGCTGCTCTGCAGTCCTCGGCCAGGGCCGCTGCGTATTCGAGGGTCGATGTTTCATCAATACCCGGAGTCAAGACCAGTAAGATGTCCTGATAGCCCACTCTCTTGTCGGGTGCGGCCAACGGCGTAATCCCCCGATTCCGCCAATACTGGTCATCTTCGATAACTCGGGCTACAGTCTGCGCAGGAACGCCCGATGCCTGGAGGATCTCTCGGGAAAGCTGTTGTCCCGACGCCAGGGTTTCGGGGACCGTGAAGGTGACACCCAGTGCCGCCAACCTCTTTGCCATCCTTACGTCCCAAGCGCGGGCATATACAGGCAAGCCCGGAAAAGCCTCCCTCACAGTTACTACTGCCTGTCCGATGCTTTCCATGTGATCCATGGCAAAAACCGCCATCGAGGCATGGGCAGCACCGGCAGAACGCAGTACCTCAGCGCGACCGGCGTCTCCGAAGTACACCGGATAACCGAGTGCCTGGGCACTGCTTACGCGCTCCGGATTGATCTCCAGCACCAGATAAGGAAGTTTTGCCTTAGCCAAAGTTCGGGCCAGATATTTCCCGATCCGGCCGAAGCCCGCGACGATGACATGGTCTCGAGAAGCCGGGATTGGCTTAATCGTCGGGGGGGCAGCCGGCGGTGCGCCAGATAGCGTTTTGCCAAGCATTTCGCTCAGCTTCGCCAGCAGCGGGGTGACTGCCATGCTCAGAGCAATCGTGACCAGTAACAATTGGAAAAGCTCCCCGTCCAATAGACCCAGCATGTTCGCCAATCCGAACAGAATGAATCCGAACTCACCTGCCTGGGCGAGCAGCAAGGCAACCTGAACGGCTTCCTTATTGAGGCGTCCAGTTAGTCGGCACAACGCCCACAGGATTGCTCCTTTGACCAGCAACAGCCCCCCTACCAGACCTGCGACCAGGAAACCCTGCTGACCCAGGAGTCCAAAATTAATCGACATGCCCACGCTCATGAAGAACAACCCAAGCAGCAGGCCGCGGAAAGGTTGGATGTCGGCCATGATTTGATGGCGGTAGCGGGAGTCCGCCAACAGCAGGCCGCCGAGGAAGGCGCCAAGCGCCATGGAGAGGCCTGCCCAGTCGGTCAGCCAAGCAGCCCCCAAAACCAGAAATATGCCGGTCGCGGTAAAGATCTCTGGATTTCGGCGGTTCCGGGCAACGATTTGTAGTGCAGGTCGCAGTAACAAACGGCCCAGGATGAAGACGCCTACAATGATCGCCACCGCTTCCAATGCGGCCAGTTCCACGTCCTCGGTGATGCTCATTTCGCGCTGTGCGAGCAGCGGCAGAAGCGCCATCAAAGGAACAATCGCCAGATCCTGGAGAAGCAGTATGGCGAAAGAGGTGCGGCCATAGGGTGTGCCGAGTTCTCCTTTGTCGCTGAGTATCTGCAGACCGAAGGCGGTGGAAGAGAGCGCCAATCCGAAGCCTACGATCAGCGCGGTGCGTAAGGGCACTCCCAGCAGTTCTTGGGCCAACAGCGTAATGACCGCCCCGGTGGCCAGCACTTGCGCGGTGCCGAGACCGAAAACGCTGCGTCGCATGACCCATAGCCGGGACGGCTTCATCTCGATGCCGATTACGAACAAGAGGAAGACGACACCGAACTCGGCCAGATGCCTTATCTCATCTACCGCAACGATGTAGCCGAGTCCCCAAGGACCGACCAACGCGCCACTTACGAGGAAACCCAGCACTGCACCGAGACCAAGGCGCTGGAACACTGGCACTGAGATTACGGCTGCCGCCAGCAGTACCAGGATGTCAACGATGAAGTGAGTCTCGGTCAAGTTTCAATTCTGGGCTTTGAGATAGCCGATTCGTCCCTAGCGGTAAAAGGTTGGTCTCGCAGGCCTCATCGCGATCCCTGGCGACGATGAGACCGTGCGCATTTGTTTGCAGATCCCTTGGTCAAAACGAAAATAACAGGGATGGTGCAAAATATAGCGCTAATTTGGGCAAGTCTGGCCAGATGACGAAGCTGAGGCCAGCAGACTACCGGGGCTAGGCGAAATGACTCAACGAAAGAACGAAGATCCATTTCAATTGGAGCGCTTCGTCGAGGCGCAACAGGGAGTCTACGACACCGCGCTTTCTGAACTGAAGTCAGGGCGGAAACGTTCGCATTGGATGTGGTTCATTTTTCCGCAAATCGACGGTTTGGCAAGAAGCTCAACCGCGTCGTACTTCGCAATCAGGAGCATTGATGAGGCAAAAGCGTATTTGGAACACCCTGTTCTCGGGTCACGCTTACAGGAGTGCACAAGAATGCTGCTGGGTCTAAATCAAACGTCAGCATCTGACGTATTTGGATACCCGGATGATCTCAAGTTTTGTTCGTCTATGACCCTTTTCGATCATGCCGCACCGGACAACGACCTGTTTGAAGCTGCAATCATCAGATACTGCGCAGGGGAACGTGATCAGAAGACGTCAGCCATACTTGGTGGGAAGAAGCCCAGGTAAAGGGAGCATCAACGCCATTTTTCCAGGTTTCCCCGAGTCATTGTCTGAGGTTCCCAAGCGGTTAGGAAGGCGCGAACAAGAGCTGCCGTGGGTACCAAGTAAAAGCCCCGCGCTGGGCGGGGCTTTAGATCAGGCGCTAATGCTGCCAGCATCGCACATCACATTTTCACACCCAGGGCCGTCAAGGTGCTGAGGGTGAGACCACCGCGCTCCATACCCTTGTCACGCTGATAGTCATCGACTGCGCGCATTGTCTGTGCTCCGATCTGGCCATCCACGGGACCGGGGTTGTAACCGGCCGCCTTTAGTGCGGTCTGCAGATCGGTCAAGATGCGCGGCGTCATGTTCGTCTCGCATAACACGCTGCGCCACTCGAGACGCTCGTCGCTGACCTTGACCTTTTTGGCAACTTTTTCCACCACGGCCGGAATATCAATACGCTTTTGCTCGGCGGGCTTTATCAGCTTGCGTACCTTGACCATTTGGTATTCGGCCGGGATCTCCACCTCCTTGATACCGGCAGGTGTCTTGACTTTGCGTTGCTCCACTTGCGCAATCTTGGCCTCGGTCTCGCGCAGGCAGATTGTATTCCCCGTTGCGGTTCCAGCCGGCTTGTCTTCCCAATCCGGATGCCAGAAGAATTTCTCGTCGGCCACTTTCACCGTCTTGCTCAGCGTCTCATAGGTCGGCTCCACTTTAATCCGACGCTCCTGTGCCGGCTTGATCAGTTTGCTGACCTTTTGGACCTTGTACTCAGCGGGGATCTCCACCTCTTTAGTGGTTGCCGGCGATTTGATTACCTTGCGGGAAACCGTCTTGTACTTGGCAGGGATCTCCACCAGACACACGATCTCACCAGTGGTGTTATCGATACGCTGAACCGGTCCGGTGCCGGTTTTCCAGGCAGTGGTCGCCGGCGCGACCAATACCTTCTCGGTAACTGTCTCGAATTCGGCCGGCACCTCGATAACCTTCTTGCTGGCCTCTTTCACCAGTACCTTTTCTTCCACCATCTCATAGGCGGCGGGCTCGACCTCGATCTTGTCGTAGGCCGCCGTCTTCAGAACACGTACCTCTTCTTTCCGGTATTGCGCGGGCACATAATATTCGCTCAGGCAGCTGCCCACGGGCAGTTCGTCGAGTTTGACACCCCCAGCACCGATCGCGGTAAGCAACGCCGGGTTGGCAGGCCGGGCCTTTCTCGATTTGCCGGCCATCCATTGTTTCTGCGCAGGCGCGATCTCCACGGTCTCGACTACGGTTTCATATTCGGCTGGCACCGGGACGATCTTCTTCGCGGCCTCTTTCACGAGTACCTTTGTTTCTGCTATCTGATAGTCTGCAGGTGTCGTTTCAAAACGCGCCGAGGCCTCACGTACGGTGACATCCACCTCCTCGGTCTTGTATTCGGCCGGAATCACGACTTTCGCATAACATTCACCCGGCTTGGCATCGGGCAGTGTGCGGGTGGCATCTACGGTTTCGGCAAAGCCCGGCATGGAAATCGCGGCGATGGCCGCGGCCAGGCAGGTTGATTGGCATTTCTTGAACGAATGCATTCGAGGTCCTCTAAGTAGAACAGTCAATTTCGGTGAGTAGAACAGTCAATTTCGGTAAGTGGTGATAGTCAACGAAACGCAGAACTGCACAACGTGGGCCGAACCCCCGCAACCGCCGCGTCAAATCGGCACGATCGGATGCTGCTTTGCGTGCACAGCTCCGGCCCTTTTACCACAACAGAGAATGAGATTCTCGTATTGCAAGAGAAGACCGCATCACCACAGCGCACAAGACGCGATCGGCATCTCAAAAATCGCAAAAACCAGTCGCCGTTGCTTGACGTGGGACCGATTAGTTTGTAGCCAGCAGATGCGCCGCACCGAGCGCTTCACAGTGGCCTAAAGTTGGTCGCAAGTACCAGTGGCGAATTTCGAAGCAAGACCATCGGCGCCGGGATTATGACTTTTGTATCATTCGGCCATGATGATGAGGACGGAGTCCTGGACTCGTGCGGCCAGGCTCTCCAGATCGCTCACAGCCCGCTCCAATTCGCTGATGTCGTGCGCGGGCCGGGGAATCTGTGACATGAACTCTCTGATTACGTCGATCTTCAGGGCGTAGTTGATATTGGGTACCGGTTGCGCCGGCCCGTCTTCAGCACCTATCTCGCCGAGCATCGAGGTGATCATGCCGACCACTTCGCCGCGCATGTTCAGCAGCGGGCCGCCGCTGTTGCCCTGCTGTATCGGCACCGAGATCTGATAGCTGTTTGGATCGTCCCGGAGCCCGTTCACCCCACTGATAATCCCTTGGCTGAGCTTCGGGCTCTTTCCCATGATATCGACACGGGGAAATCCGATAGTGAATACGCTGGCCCCGAGTGAGGCGCTGCGCGATGACAAGGGTAACGCCGGCGGTAGCCGGTTGGCTTTGGTGACTCGAAGAAAGGCGATGTCATACGCCGCATCGCTGGCGACTACCTTGGCCTGCAATTCGTCGCCCTGTTTGTTGATCAGCGTGAACTGCCGTTTACCCTCGATGATGTGGTGGTTGGTGACCGCGTACCCAGCGGCGACCGGCCAGGCGGTGCCAGTCGAGACCGGGATGTCGACTGTGTAGGTCCTGGTCTGCTCGTAAGCGATCGACGATTCAATAGTCTGATTTGGCGAGCTGTTTTCCCTGGACTCAGGTATGGGCGCGGCAGCCGCTGAATCCTCGCCGAGTTTCTGCACGGCGTCAGCGAAACCCTGCGCAGCCGCCCTTTCCAACCAGTAACGCGCCGACCGACCCGCAACCGGCTCGGCGCGCCCCTCCGAGATAAGCAAGGCAAGGTTGTACTGGCCTGCGGCGCTACCCTGAGATGCAGCGGCGCGATACCACTGGGCCGCAAGCCGATGATCCCGGTTCACACCGGTGCCATGGTCATACATGAAACCGAGATTGGCTTGTGCGTTGATGTGACCCTTTTCGGCAAGCGCGGTCCAGATCGCCGCGGCCTTCTCGTAATCACGGGCCTCATACGCAGTCCAGCCGTCACTGAAATCCGGATAGTCGTCCCTGTCCGGAAGCGCATGGAGCTGCAACGGCGCGATCAGCGCCGTCAGCAACAGGCGACGCAGGAGGCGCCGTAATCGAATTGACTGCGTCACCATCGCAGGCTCGCCTCCCTTAAAAGGTCACTACCAGGCTAGGCCGTCGGCACCAGGTGCCTTTCTACCTTGGCGTCTGACACACGAGAGACTTGAGAATCCAGGCATTGAAAGCAAGGTCTAATCGACACCAGGCAAATGGATTGGGTCCCCAGTCCCAGCGCAGTGTGTGGCGCCACCAACGGGCTTGTTCAGTCGGTGAATTTGACCAGGCGCGTGACCTGGATGTCCGAGATGAACACCACGCCGGAATGCTTGCTGTAAAAGGGCGCGAATCCTTCCAGAATGGGTTCGACCAGCGCCGGTGGTACCGCAGCGATGATCATGATCAGTACATCGTCCTCGTTGAACATGAGATGCCCTTCATGGAAACCATGGCTGCCCTTGCCGGATAAGTTGTTGATGATAGTGTAGCCCTTGACGCCAGCCTGATCGAGGAGACCTGTGGCAAATTCCCTGTGTTCACCCTCGAGAATGATTTCGAGCTTCTTCAGCTGACTCAAGTTGAGATTTTTCATCGCGAAACGGACTCCTGCGCGGCAACAGGTTCAGCGGAGGGCAGCGCGCTGTTCTGCCATACGCCGTCTTCAAATAGCGACACCTCGCCAGACTCGGAATCGACGATCAAAAGGCGTATCCAGGCATTTTGCACCAGGTTCTTGACGGCGACCACGCCGTCGATCGCTTTGCGGGCATGTTCGAACGGTGCCTCAATGACGGTGATCAGGCGCATCGGCTCGTGGTAAGGCGAGCCGCTCTTGAGTACCGTCTGCGACGGCAGACCGGTACGCAGGTCGCTCAGGTTGCCGGTCATTACACCGAACCTGCCGGCGACATTGTGATAGACCTTGCTGCCGCTGCCGAAGCGTTCATTGTCGACGGTAGAGAAATAGTGTTCCATGTTGATCCACTGACCCACAACGAGCGGGCCGGTGAGGATGTTTTCTAGCAGCCGCTGTTTGGGATCGATTCGGTAGTCATAAGAGTGCAGGAAGGCCCGCCCATGCAGCATCGTCTGGGCGGTGAGATGGCGCCGACCAATCACGAAATAGACATTACGGGACAGCCCCCACTCCGGACGCACCTGTGACCAGTCCATCGCGTTGCGCCTCGCGAGTTTGTACGCGGCCGCAGGCTCGAGGTTCTTGATTTCACCCAAGGCCAGGGTCGGGACGCGCTCGGCGGCACACAATCGCGAGGCCGCGGTCAGCCCATTGCGCAATCGATCGATGTAGACCAGGTGAGTCGGCGGGATCAATTGCAGATTTTCCAGGCGGATCTCATCGGTCGTCGTGTCGTGGAGCGCCGGCAGGAACCAGGTGTCGTCTGGGATGTCGATCCCCCGGGCCCGCAATATTCGCCTGACCGGCCGGTTGTTCGCCATCTGGGCCAAGACCTTGGCACTGACCAGACCGCGGTTGCCGCCGCAGGCCCCGCAGTCCAGGGCTGATTCGTAAGGGTTGTTCTCCGATGAACTGCCATGCCCGACGAGCAGCACGAAGCGCGAGAACTGCTCGGTCAGGCCAATGGAGCTCAATGCCTGTACGACGTAGGCGACCTGCTCATCCACGGTAAAGCCGATGCGCCCCAGGCGTTCGAGCTGCTGGTGGGCGAAAGGCTCATTGATGCGATAGGCTGTGCGCAGGCGCTCGATGAAGGCCTCTGCCTGCTCGGCATCCAGCTGCATCGCCTCCGCACAGGCCACAGGCGTCGTCTCGTGACCGAGTGCCGATTCGCGCAATGAGCGGATCATGTCGTCGGTTACCTGCTCGGGCGGCAGTCCCAGCTCTTGTTCCACGGCCTCGACGATGACCGTGCGTTGCACGGCGCGAACGATCGAATCTGCCTGTTCCCGGCTGAGCTTGTCCAGCAGCAATCGACTGAAGGGTTTTTCCGGGTGCAGGCGCTTACGCCAACGGTTGTAGGTTCGCGGCGCGATCGTCTTGCCGATCATGTCAAAACCGAACAGCAGCCCGATGGCCTCCACGGTGACGAAAGGCGTCAAGACCGACTCCTTGAGCTCGTGCATCGCCTTTTCCAGCGCCGTCACGGCGGCGTCGTCCTGGCGGGTCGCGGCGGTGATCTCGGGCACCAGGTTTTTCGGCGTGAGGATGACTGGGCAAAGGTGCGTCTCGCTGCCTTTACCCAATTCCATGAAGCTGACCGGGACCCCGAAGAATCCGGCGATACCGAAGGTCTGGTAGTCGCCGACATCTTCCAAGTGGCGACGAATGCGTTCCGAGCGGGTATCGATGCAGAATAGGGCCTGCACAAAGGGGCGTTTTTCCCGAACCGGCGGCGGCGAGGTGTCAAAGCCTTTTAGCAGCCGATGGATCGCATGGGCCTCTAACGCGCGTAGCCAGATCATCCCCTCCTGCTGCTCGAATGCCGCTATTGTCGTCAGTAACTGGCCGAGCCGCTGTTCGGACAACTGCAAAAGAGTGTTTCGCGTATCGGCCGCCTCCGCCAGAGCGAGCATTCTGTTGCCCTGCGCCTGCGCCTCGGCGAGTGTCTTGCTTCGCAGGTAGTCTTTGAGCACCTGCTGGATAACTGAGTCCTTGCCGCGCAGCAATGCCTGGTCGACCGCGCAGGCCATCGCCGGGAGCACCTGGCCGGTATGCAACTCATGGCGCAGGAAGATCTCGGCCGTGCGCGTCTCGATCGCTTCGGCAAGGGTGCCGATGTTCCAGGCGTGGCCATCGCGTCCATCCTTGCGGAGCAGCGCAAGCGCCATGGCCAGACGTATGGCGACGAAATCGACAAGGTCACCGGGGAAACGTTCTGCCCAATAGTAATGCTGGGCACTGGACCGCCATTTGACGAATCCGGCCCAACCGTGCAGGCGCGCCAGCTCCCGGGTGAAGTAGTTGATCCACTGGTCCTCGGGTACCCCAAACTGCTCGAGGACATGGGCGATGACGCCCTCCGGCTTTTCATCCTGTTCCAGGATTCGGCTGACGTGCAGGCCGTGCAGGTAGAAAGGCACGTTTCGATTGGCCATATCACGCCACGCGGCAAACAGCCCGTGCTCGCGACCGGGCATATCCCAAACCGACTGGCCTTCATCAAAAAAGTCCAGACAGCTCTTGATCATCAGTTCGTCGAGCTCGTTCCCGATCTCGGTACCGTAAAGCGCGTCCACGGCCTCGTAAACGGGGCGATCGCCAAGCAGCCTGTCATGCAAATGCCGCTTCAGCATCTCCGTGGCCGCTTCCTCCTCGCGCGGTTCGCGGCCGTGCAGGAACGCATGCACGTCACCAATATCGGCGAGCGTATGTGGCCGGGTTACAGTTTCGCCGACCTCGGTCATCAGCACCGTCAGCCAGTGCTGCAGATCTATCCCGGTGATGTCCTCGCGAGACTCGAGAAAGCGCGTTATCGCTGCAGACAACAATGGACGATCGATCTTGCCGGCGGCGAGATATCCCTGATAGCTAAGGCGAGGCAGGAAGGCGCGGCCATGGAACAACTCTGCGCCCTGGCGTGCGGCCTGTTCGAAGGGCAGGTGTTCGAGCCCGTGCAGGGGGTTGTGGTGGATGAAGGTCCGCATCGGCCAAAAGAGCGGAATTGGCTCTGCGGCGACATGGATCATCGCGCGAATCTTGAGGCGCAGGCCGAGCCGGATACTCATAAGTCACTCCCGATCAGGATCAGACCGGCCAACACGAGCCCCGCCAGGCCGATGGTGTAGCCCCAGGCCGTGGCGGTACCCAGGTCGTGCTGGGGGCCTGGGACAGCGGCGCCGACAATCAGCCCCTGCAGCAGGCGCGCGGCGGCCCAGCTCCAAATCAGCCAGACGACCGTCAGCACCACGGCCGGTACCGGCTGCGAAACCATCAGGGTTTCCAGCATGGTGAAGAAGGACGGGAAGAGCGGCGTCGCGGTGGCCGCGAGCACACTGATGACCAACACGCCGGAAAAGCGCGGCATACTCTGCGCCAGCCCCCCGTAGAGCCCGGTGTAAGCGGCCCCAAAGCGTTGCTCCAGGATCCACGCCAGCAAGGTCACAAAGGCCAGCGGGACACTGAAAGCGGCGGCGAATGGCCAGAGTTCTGACGGCTGGACGCCGGCCGAGACCGGCAACCACAGCAGGGCCCAGGCCGAGGTCGCCAGGAATCCTGTCCAGCGTCCCATGTCGCGCATCGCCAACAGCCGGAAGGCATACAGCGCCGAGGTCGCAAGCACCCAATGGACCAACCAGAATGGCGGTTCGGCGTAAAAGATCGACAGCGCCAGCAGGCCGGCCTGCGGCCATGCCAGCAAGAGTGCCGCGCGCAGCAGCGGATGAGCGACGCGCTCGAACACGGCGTTGAATACCATGCTGAGAGGAAACAGAGGCAGGAAAAGCCCGATGAGCAGGTAGCCGATCTCCCGCATCAGCCCCACCTCAACCAGACATTGATGCGAGCGGATGCCGCGAGAAGGTTTCGTGTAAATCCGGTATAGATGTCCAGGATGTGGAATTCACGCCAGACCAGGGCGTAGAAATTCCGCCACCAGTGACTCGGAGTACGCCATCGGCTGCGCTGATTACGTTCGGTGTAATAGGCACGCAACCAGCCGAGCACGATCACCGCGCTGGCGAACACGACGAGTATCACGAACCAGCTGAAGTCGATCCCAGCCGCCTTGTACAGTTTGTCGCCGAACTCGGGATCGGGGTAGAGGAACACATCGAAGGCGTGACTGATGAGTGTGTAGCCGACCACCACCACGGTGAACGAGAACACGATCAGTGCCACAAGCCGCCATGGACTCTGTGACCGCATGTTGTAGGTCGCAAATAGCAGCTGCGCACCGGTGATCCAGCCAAAGAACAGCAAAATGATGGCGCCCTGTTTCTGAAATAGGTTGGGCGCGACGGCGAGATGTGACAGCAGCAGCACGACGATCGGAATAGCGAGGGTGATCGCGGCCATCAGCAGCCAGGGTTGGCGACTGCGCGCGGGTCGTCGTTCGACGATGAAGGTGTATAGATCGTCCTTTGGCACACCGTCGTCGTGCCGCGCCTCGCCGATGATGCCCCCGGCGCTCAGGAACAAAGTCCCCTTGAAAAGTCCATGCGCGATCAAATGGAATATCGCCAGCGAGAATGCGCCGACACCGCATTCCATGATCATGAAGCCCATCTGCCCCATAGTGGAGTAACCCAGAGATTTTTTGATGTCGTGCTGGCTGAGCATCAGCACTGAGCCGATTACAGCGGTGAACAGGCCGACGATGAATACCCAGTGCAGTACGTGCTCCGTGTAGGCGAACACGGGCGCGAATCGGTTGATCAGAAAACCGCCGGCGTTGACGATGCCCGCGTGCATGAGTGCGGATACCGGTGTCGGCCCGTCCATCGTGTAGGGCAGCCAGGTGTGCAACAGGAACTGCGCCGAACGAGCGAAGGCCGACAGCGCGATCAGCGCGGCCACCACCTCGGATACGGGCAGATCATAAATTGTCCGGGTGTCGGGATTGGCGGCCAGAGCGTCAAAGATACCGGGCAGCGACCAGGTGTGGAAGTTGTGAAAAAGCACCGCGGCCGCGAGCAACAAAGGCAGATCACCGAATCGGTACGTGATGAAGGTCCAGAAACCGTAACGATAAGCCGACCGGCTGCGGGTGTCGTGACCGAGCAGAAAATAAAGCAGCACACCGATCAGATGCCAGACAATCAGCAGTGTGATCAGGTCGCCTGCAGCCACCATGACCAGCAAGGCCGCGGTCATAAGATCGAGAAGCACGAAGAAGCGGGCATAACCCGCCTCCTCGGCCATGTACCGAACCGAGTAGATCCTCACCAACAGGCTGATGCCGGCAATCAACAGACCCATCAGCACACTGAGGGGATCGAACAGCAGGCTGCCCCAGGATTCACCGAGCACCAGGCACGAGACCTCCTGTCCCGACAGAACAAGGCCCAGCAGGATCGCCGAAATCAGGAAGGAGAGCGCGCCCCCTGCGACGCTGATGTACGCCACGTTTCCCGCCATTTTTCTGCTCAGCAGGTGGGTCAGCAACGCTGACACGAGTGGCAGGGAGGGCAGGAGCAGGACCAGTTGATCCATGATGTTCATCCCTGTTGTCCGAGCAGCTGCCCTTGTGGGTGTCGACGCCTAGCCAGGCTGAAATATATGCCAAAAAGCATGTCCGTTCCGGACATTTGATTGGTTTTCGGCGCGCAAGCTTAGCACAAGGCCAACACCAAATCGGACGACGTGGAAGCTCACCTGACGAACGTTAGGTTCGGCGATCGCGGGGCACCAAACAGTGCGTTCAATAGCGCAATAAACGTGCAGGGTCTCGTCGGTGGCGGCCCAGGCGAATCGGCGATCGCAGGCGGGATACGATTATCGTTCGTCAACTGAATCAAGTGCGACCTGAATATACAGCTCGCGCAGACGTCGCGTCAGCCTGCCCGGCTTGCCGTCAGCAATCGGGTTTCCATCGATGGATACCACCGGCATGACAAAGGTCGTCGCCGAAGTGATAAAGGCCTCGCTTGCATTACGCGCCTCTTCGATACTGAACGGTCGCTGCTCAACCTTCAACTGCTGTTCCCGAGCCAGGTTCAATACGGCCTGACGCGTAATACCGGCAAGAATCTCATTTCCGAGCTGACGGGTTACCAGGGCACCTTCAGCGCTGACAATAAACGCATTGCTGGAGCTCCCTTCGGTCACGTAGCCGTCTTCGACCAGCCAGGCATCGTCGGCTCCGGCACCCTTGGCCTGCATCTTGGCCATACAGGGGGCCAGTAAACCTACACTCTTGATGTCTCTGCGCCGCCAACGTATGTCGTCGACCGCAATGACAGAAATTCCGCTGCTGGCCTGAGGGCTGTTGATCACACTTTTTCGCTGGGTAAACATCACCAACGACGGCCTTACGCCCTCCGGATAGGCAAAATCGCGATCGGCAGCGCCACGCGTTACTTGCAGATAGACCAGCCCTTCATCGACATCGTTTCTTTCGATCAGTGTTTTCTGTATCGCCTCAATTTCCGTATCACTGGCAGGAGCGGTCATGTCGAGCTCCTTCAGCGAGCGATGCAGGCGCGCCAGGTGACCCTGATTGTCGATCAATTTGCCGCGCAATACCGACGACACTTCGTACACGCCATCGGCAAACAGGAAGCCGCGGTCGAAAACCGATATCTTGGCCTGCTCTTCGGGCAGATACGCGCCATTCACATAGACGATTCGGCTCATTCCGATTCTCCTGACAATTTGGCCCCAGATGAACGAGTTTTGACAATCAGTTGCTCAACCCCATAACGCAGGCTGCGGCGGAGAAACCACGCTCCGATAAAAACTCAATCCAGGATGTCGGTCTCTTTCCAACAGTAGAGGGCCATCGAGATCAACGATCTCGGCACCTTGCGCAAGCACAGTTGCCGGCGCCATCGCCAGCGAAGTGGCCAGCATACAGCCGACCATGATTCGTAGACCCTCGGCTTCAGCGGCCTTGCGCAGTTGCAGCGCTGCGGTCAGACCACCGGCCTTGTCCAGCTTGATATTGACCATGTCATATTTACCGACGACATCTTTCAACGATTCGCTTTCGTGGCAGGACTCATCGGCACAAATTGGTATCGGTCTTTCCAGGGATCGCAGCGCTTCATCGTCTGCCGCCGGCAGCGGCTGCTCGATCATTTCCACCCCGAGTTTCAGAAATTCGGGCACCATTCGCCGATAGATGCCCGGATCCCAGCCTTCGTTGGCATCCACGATCAAGCGTGCCTTTGGCGCACCCTTTCGCACAGCCCGCACACGTTCAATGTCGCCCTCGCCCGCGAGCTTTAGTTTCAGCAGCGGCCGATCTGCATGCTCCAACGCCGCCTTATGCATACTCTCGGGGCTGTCCAGAGACAGCGTGTAGGCCGTGGTCAGCGGTTGCATCGCCGGCAGACCCAGCAACTCCCATACCCCGCGCTGAGACATCTTCGCCTGCAGATCCCAGAATGCACAATCCAGCGCGTTGCGCGCAGCTCCAGCCGTCAATTTCTGTTGCAGTTGAATTCGGTCCAACCCCTGTTGAAGATCCTGCCTGAGTGATTCAATCTGCTCGATCACCGAGTCGCAGGATTCACCATAGCGTGTGTAAGGTACGCATTCACCACGCCCTTTGAATTCACCGCTACTTAACTCAACCAGCACTACATCGGCCTGGGTCTTGGCGCCGCGGGAAATCGTGAAACTGCCACGGATCGGCCAGGATTCGGCGCTGACGACAAGTTCGACCATCAAATCATCTGATCAGCGATGCGCGCCACGCCATTCCGTACGGGATCAACCGTCACCAGCCCCAGGTCTTGCTCCGTCTTCTTCAGATACGCATCGGCCTCCTGTTCACCTAGCCTTGAGGTATCGACCGCGACGCCGATGAATTCGGCATGCGGGTTGGTCAACCGTGCAACACGCACTGCGGCATCCATACATTCCTTGAGGTCAGGGATGGGGAAGCTGGGAAGACCGCGCATATGAGTCCTTGTCGGTTCGTGACACAGCACCAGCACATCGGGCTGGGCACCGTGGATTAGCCCTGTAGTGACGCCGGCGAACGAGGGGTGGAACAGTGAGCCCTGGCCTTCAACGATATCCCAGTGATCGTCATCGTTGTCAGGGGACAGCCACTCGACTGCGCCGGAGATAAAGTCCGCTACCACCGCATCAACGCAAACGCCTCTGCCGGCAATCAGAATTCCGGTCTGACCGGTGGCGCGGAAGTCGGCCTTCAGGCCCCGCGAGCGTAACTCTTTCTCGATAGCCAGCGCCGTATACATCTTTCCGCAAGAGCAATCCGTGCCCACCGGCAGCAACCGTTTACCTCTGCGTTTTGTCCCCGATGCCACATCGAATCTCTGGGTCGGGTGGCGTACATCAAACAGCTGCCGGCCCATCCGGACGGCATGCACCTTCAACGCCGGCACGTCCACCAGCCTGTTGTGCAGACCCGCCGCAACATCCATGCCCTGAGCCAGCGCGTCGCGCAGGATTTCGATCCAGTCATTGGAGATGACCCCACCTCGGTTGGCCACGCCTACGACCAGCGTCTTCGCGCCGGCAGCCACAGCTTGAGAAACCGTCATATCCTGCAAGCCGAGATCGGCGTTACAACCCTGCATACGCAATTGACCGATCGCACTATCGGGCCGCCAGTCGCAGATGCCCTGGGCCACTTTGGCTGCCAGAGGGTCAGCGGCATCGCCCAGAAACAACAAATAAGGTGTCTGGATATTCATACGTCATGTCCTGTTCTCGGAAACTGGTGTCTCCCCTGATCAAGTGGGTGAGCTTCACCTCTCAAATCCCCAGGGTCGCGATCCCGCCCACCAAGGCGAAACCCGCCTGCTCTGGTGAACCGTTCATTTCGAGAAAGATCTCCGCGCAGCTCTGAACGAAAACGCAAAGCAGGACAGGGCAGGGAAACGACTTGTAGTCTGGTCAGGCCGGCATTCCTTCACCCGGCCTGACCGATGCAGCATCTCTCTCGTCAGCCCGCAGCGCCCACTGGGGGATCTTCACTCGCTCCGTCGCTGGCAAAAAATTCACGCGTTAACTTGAATACCACCGGGCTCAGCAGTATCAGTGCGATCAGGTTGGGCACGGCCATCAGTGCGTTCAAAGTGTCGGCCAGCAGCCAGATAAAGCCAAGGTTCGCAGTGGCACCGAGTGGTACGGCCAGGCACCAGAGAATACGGAATGGCTTGATGGACTTGATGCCAAACAGGTATTCCACACACTTTTCGCCATAGAACGACCAACCGAGCATAGTTGTGAATGCAAATATGGCCAACGCGATGGTCACCACATGCCCTCCCACACCGGGGATGGTGGTTTCAAACGCCGCCGAGGTCAGGGATGCACCCGTCTCACCCGAAGTCCAAGCACCCGACGTGATGATCGCCAACCCGGTGATGCTGCAGATGATAAGGGTGTCAATGAAGGTACCCAACATCGCAACCAGGCCCTGGTTGACGGGACCCTTGGTCTGTGCGGCGGCGTGGGCGATCGGCGCACTACCCAAACCGGCCTCGTTGGAAAACACGCCCCTGGCAACGCCGAAGCGTATGGCGGCCCAGACGGCCGCTCCCGCGAAACCGCCGGTTGCTGCAACCGGGGTAAATGCGTGAGTGAAAATCAACCCAAAGGCAGCCGGTATCTCGGCGGCGTTGATACTCAAAACGACCAGGCCCGCCAGCAGATAGGCAATAGCCATGAAAGGCACCAACTTACCGGCAACCTGCGCGATACGCTTGATTCCGCCAAGAATAACCGCGCCCACCAGCACCAGCAGCACGACGCCCGTCACCCAGGACGGGATACCATAAGATGAACTCAACACATCGGCCACCGAGTTGGCCTGCACCGTATTGCCGATACCGAAACCGGCGATCGTCCCGAAACCGGCGAACGTCGGGGCCAGCCACAGCCACTTTTTGCTCAGGCCATTCTTGATGTAGTACATGGGGCCACCGACGTGGTTGCCGAGTTCGTCGACTTCGCGATACTTCACCGCGCAGACAGCTTCGGCATATTTGGTCGCCATACCGACCAGCGCCGTGCACCACATCCAGAACAGTGCACCCGGTCCGCCGAGAAAAATAGCCGTCGCGACGCCAGCGATGTTACCTGTGCCGATGGTGGCAGCCAGGGACGTCATCAACGCGTTGAATGGGCTGATTTCGCCTTTTCCTTCGCTCGGGGGCACCCTCCCCTTCCATAAAAGTCTGAAGCCGAAAACGAGTTTACGTATCGGCAGAACCTTGAGGCCTATCTGCAGAAATAGCCCGGTGCCAAGAATGAGCACCAGCATCAATGGGCCCCAGACCACACCATTTATCGCGCTTACCGCATTTGTGAGAGCTTCCACTACTTGAATCCTCCAATTTGAGACACACCCCACATGGGTAGACGCCACCGGATATCGGGCGAAATAACGCATGCACATAGAGGGTCATGTGTTTTTTTGGTTGTCATTACGTGCCATTTAGCTGACGTTGATTCAGCTTATCGAACCTGCTGCGTACGAATATTCGGATAATGGAATATCACGGCGATCAGCGAATGACCAATACCGGACACTCGGCATGACGTACGACCCTCGCCGCATTGGGACCGAGCAGGAAATCCTTCAGCTCGGGCCGGTGGGAAGCCATGATGATCAAATCTATGTCAATCTCTTTTGCAAGCTTCACGATCTCGCTGTAGATCGTGCCCTGGCGCACGTGCGGTTGGGCTCCCATCTGTTCCGGAACGTTTGTTTCGATCAGCTTCGCCAATTGCGCGTTGGCGTATGCGATCATCTTCGTGCTGTAGTCTTCAGGGAGCCAGGCGAGCTGTGGGGGCTCCTCGGGGACGACGGTGACAATATGCAGCTCGCCAGCCGCGTGTTGCGCCTGGTCGACCGCCGTGGGCAGCGCTTCTTTCCAGGAACTGTCTTGCCCCAGGTCAACCGCTACTAGAATCTTTTCGAATCTGCGCATCTGTTTATCTCCTTTGGTCTGAAAAGTTTGCCTAGAGACATTCCATGTTGAGCGGTGCATCGCTAGCCCGCTTATCTCACCGATTACCTACTGCGCGGCCCGATACGCTCGCGATGGAAAACGGTGAGATCAGCGGGCTAGACCTTTAGGTATAGACGGTAATCAGAGAAATAATTATTGCGACTTGCGCAGTTGCCCCGAACCATACGACCGACGACTGTTGTGGGTTCAACCGATCGTCAACGCCACCGTGCCGGCCGCGAACATCGAAGCCACCCCAAATCGCTCTCGAAAGCAACGCCCTGATCCCCGTGGGCACTCCCGCTTTGCCGACAGATCGCAAAAAAAGACGCGGTCATAAAGATCAAGGGCGGGATCACAGCTTAGCATCCCCAGATAACCTTACAAATTGTAAGTCGCTTGCAATCTCACCGCCGGAATCGATAATCGGCTGTAAGAATTCCCTCCCCTGCTGGGTCTATTGAATCAAGCGACGCAATGCTGTCGCGGCCACGAAACCATCGTCAGCGAGGAAATAACATGAAACTCTCCAAGAATATCGCAACAGCACTGCTAACCGGCGCAGCCCTGGCAGCAGCCGGGGGCGTCTCGGCCAAGCCAAACGATCAGCTGACCGTCGTCGATTCCGCACCCGACAGTGTCAAGGAGGCGGTTGCATCCTGGAAAGAAGGCGCGCGCCTGCCAGGCCGCAAGGACAAGTGCTACGGTGTCGCGCTCGCCGGCGAGAACGACTGCCAGGCGGGTCCCGGTACGAGCTGCGAGGGCACATCGACGGTAGATTTCCAGGGCAACGCCTGGACCTACGCACCCAAGGGTTCCTGTGAATTCATCCAGACGCCTCACGGCACGGCTTCACTGTCACCGCTGGACACCAACAAACCATAACACCTCATGCGTTTCACCGATCTACCGGCCGCGACCGGCGTCAGCCTGAAGCCGGAATACTTCGCTGAGGCCCTGGCGCTGAAGCCCGGTGAGATCTGGTTCGAGGTACATCCCGAGAACTACATGATTGGAGGCGGCCCTCGACTCGAGGGCCTGCTGTCCGCCGCGGAGCGATTCCCGATCAGCCTCCACGGCGTCGGCGCCTCGCTCGGTGGGCCCGAATTACCGACAGCACAGCACCTAAAGGCTCTCCGGCGCCTTGTCGATCTCGTGAATCCAGCCGCTGTTTCCGAACATGCGGTGTGGTCGAGAACGCGGTGGCAATACTTTGCCGACCTGCTCCCTCTGCCCAGAACGCGGGAGTCGTTGCAGAAGCTCGTGGATGGGATCGACCATTTCCAAAACGGGATCGGTCGACGTATCCTGATCGAGAACCCCAGCAACTATCTGCCCATCAAAAGCGAGATGGACGAACCCGACTTCCTGGTCGAAGTCGCCAAGCGCACCGGCTGCGGGCTGCTGTTTGACGTCAACAACCTTTACATCAGCGCCAACAACTGTGGCATGAACACCGAGCGTTACATCGAGTCGCTACCCAGTGATCTCGTTGGCGAGATCCATATCGCCGGACATACACCTGATGAACGCTTTGGCGATGCCCTGCTGATCGACAGTCACGCGGCTATGGTATCGGAGCCTGTTTGGGCGCTGCTCGCATTCGCGCTGCGCCATCTGGGCCCAAAGCCAGCGCTGATAGAACGCGACGCGAACCTGCCGCCTTTTGCCGAATTGATGCAGGAGAAACAGCGTTGCGATCGCCTGCAGTCGGCGATCAGCCTGAAGGACGCGGCGAATGCTTGACGCCTACTTCAGTGCCTTCGAGGCGTTCCTGACGACCGGCGAGACAGCCGCGATAGCCGAATTTATCGACGAGCAGGCGAACCCGACGTTGCTTGGCGTATACCGCAACGGCTACCTCAGAACCTGCACTGACGGACTTGCCGCAAATTACCCGGTGGTCAGGGCGATCGTCGGGGACGACTACTTTCGCAACCTGGCGCGTGCTTATGTCGACCAATATCCGCCGACTCGCCCCACACTCGTCGGATACGGCGAGCGTCTTGCTGACCTCATCCGGCAGCTGGAAGAAGAACACGGGCTCGACTATCTGGCTGATGCGGCGGTAATCGACGCGGCGTGGCTCGAGAGCTACTTCGCAGCAGAGGGATCGCCGCTGGCACCGGCAGATATTCAGCACATCGGCGCCAACGGCGCTGACGTAACTGCGGTGCGCGTGCATCTGACCCCGCATGTCCAGCTTGTCCAGATCGAGAACAGCATCGTCGATACCTGGGCAATGCTGCGAGACCAAGGCGAGCTGACCGAAGCGGTTGCGCTCACCAAACGCGTCCAACTGGCAATGCTCTGGCGTCTCGACGGCCATATTCATATCAAGGCCTTGGACGACGCAGAATCTGCCTTCATCAATACACTGGCAGACGTCGCGACCCTAGGCGATGCCGCAGCGCGCGCTTACGAGGTTGACGCGTCTTTCGATCTCGCCGGAACCTTCGCTGCGTTGCTTCAAAACAACGTCCTGCAACTCGAAGAGCCGTCCCAATGAATTCGATCATCAACCTCTATCAATCCTTCGCGGCCGGTATCACCCGATACTTCGAAGACATAGCGCTGCTACTGCTTCGGCTGATGGGCGCCAAGGTCTTTTTCGAGTCGGGACTCACCAAGTGGAACGGGTGGTTCGACTTTGACGAACAGAAGTACGACCTGTTTCTCTATGAGTTTTTCTGCCCGGATCCCGTAAGGGAAGGCGCCCTGCTCCTGTGCGATCCGAAGGTCCTCGACTACGAAGAAGGCTCCTCGCTGATCACGGTCATCGAATCATTCGCCGTGATGGCCGGCGTCATGGAGATCTTCCTGCCGGTGCTGTTGGTGATTGGCCTGTTTACGCGCCTCGGCGCACTCGGTTTACTCGGCATGACGCTGTTCATTCAGCTGGCCGTGTTCCCGACCTGGGATCACTGGTGGAATCCCGCTGCCTGGTGGGCAGTGGTGATGTTTGCGATCATTGCGCGGGGACCGGGAATTCTGTCGTTGGATCGACTGATTGGGCTGGAATCGGGGAAGCGCGCCTAACCTGCAAATCGCACCGATTTCCTGCTGAGGGCGGCGATACACTCGCCCTGACGGGGCGTACCCGACACCGGTGGTTATAACCCGCAGTCCAGGGAAATCTGGGCAATCGAACCGTGGAAAGTTACCGTCGCCCGTTCCACGGTGAAATTCGCATCGGCCGAGTATTGTAGATAGTCGGCCGAGACCCGCTCGATATGCCCTGAGGGGTCGAAGACCACGTCCAGGTTCGACATCACCCCTGGATCGTCGCGAGCCGCGCAGCGGCCGAGACAGTAGCGCCAGGACAGCGCGCCGTCAGCGGTCGCCGGTCCATTGGGCGGACCAAACAGTTGGATGACGGAGGCTCGGTCGGGAAGGGAGGCATGGTCGATGCCCGAGAGATCGACTCGGGCGGTTTGCCTGATCAGGTCGAGCTCGCCGTTGCAGGCGGCCTCGATGGACTGGTCGATCAGGTGACGCGAGAGAATCTTCTCCAGTTGCGCGGGTATCGTGGCGCGCGAAAGCCTGTACCTTCCCTCCTCAAGCACGAAGGTAAGATCGACGGTGATCGCCCTGTCTGCCGACCCCTCGGGACCGACAGGGCTGGCCACGTAATGCCACTGCTTGCCAAGACGCGTGACTTCGGCAATCGACGGGGCGGCACCCATCAAACAGGCGACATCCGTGTCTAAGAGTGTGGGCTCGTCGAAGACCAGGACCCTGTCCCTGGCATCCAGCTCAACGATGGTGATGCGAGGGCTTTCGTCGCAGAGCTGCCGGTAGGTCTGGGCCAGACGGTAGTACAGACACCCTTCGAGCAGTGCGGCAACACCCACGATAGCGAACATGGTCAAGAGCTTGTGCATGCTGCAATCCTGCCCGGGAGGGGCCCGGCTGGCAAAGACCCCCCCGCTGCCAGGCTATCCGCCGCGGACTCCATATCGTCGACTGCCGCCGGGCCATCAAGATCATTGCAATAGGCCTTTACGATACTACGATCCTACATACTCATGTCCGCCTTCATGTAATTGGCAGGCTAGAGCTCCAGGAACAGTATCCATGGCGTGCCAACCACCATGAACACGATAAGATTCGCGAGCGTTATTAGACCCCCAACGCGATACACCTCGCGCTGGGTTATGTATTCACTGCCGATGAAGATCACGTTCGCGCTGGAGGCCTGCGGCGTAAGGGCTGCGAAGAAGTTTGTCGCAAAAAGCAGCATGAATGCCATCAGTTCGGCCGGTACGCCTGCATTGGTTGCAACCCCCATGAAGATCCCGAACAGCGCCAACAGCTGTGCCGACTGGCTGACGAATAGGTAGTGGATGAGCACATACAGGCACACCAATGCTGCATAGACCACCGGCCAGCTCAAGCCTTCGAGCTGGTTCGCCATGAGGTCGCCGAGATAGGTCATGAAGCCGAACTGATTGAGCGCGGTGCTAAGCGTGTAGAGCACCGAAAACCAGATGAGGATGCCCAGTGCCTCACCTTCCGACTTCAGGTCTTCCATGCGATAGACGCCCGTGACCATCAGCACGCCCAGCCCGAGGAAGGCGATGGCAGCGGCGTCGATGCCCAAGCGACTCGATAGTGCCCAGCCGGTGACCATCAGAAAAAAAACCGATCCCGTGATCCACTCCGCAGGCGACATGGGACCCATTGCGGCCAACCGGTCCGCGGCGGCCCTCGGGGCTTCGGGCGTTGCCTTGAGGACGGGTGGAAAAATCCGATAGAGCACATACGGGATGATCACAAGGGCCGCTAGGGAAGGCGCCAATGCGGCCAGGAACCAGGACCCGAAATTGATCTTCAGCCCGAACTCTTCTGCCAGTCTGGCACCAGCAGGGTTCGCGGCCATGGCCGTCAACCAAAGCGCGGAAGAGATGGTGAGAGAGACGATGCCCAGCATCATCAAGAAGCTGCCCAAGCGCCTGCGCGTGCCGTCGTCGGGCCGTGACCCGCTGTCGACGGACAACGAATAGGCAATCGGATACAACACGGCCCCACGCGCGGTATTGCTGGGGAAGGCCGGCGCGATGATGGCGTCGGCAATGGCGAGGCAGTAACCGAGCCGGAGGGTCGATTGGCCGAATCGGGATATCAGGAGCAAGGCGATACGTTGCCCGAAACCGGAGTTCACCACGCCACGAGCCACCATGAAAGCGGCCACAATGAGTAGTATGAAACCTTCTGAGAAGCCCGCGTAGGCCTGATCCGGCGCCAGGGTATGCGTCAACACCGTCAACGATAGCGCCAGGATGGCGGCCACCAGGATGGGCAGGGCGTTGACGATGACTGCCAGAATGGCGGTGATGAAGATGGCGAAAAGATGCCACGCCTGGGCCGTGACGGCCTCCGGATGGGGGAAAAACCAGATCCCGACCCCCAACAGAACTACAAAAGCGCGGCGGCCCCATGGCGATGGGCCTTGCTTGGCATTCACGGTGTCGCGGTCTCGTTTGGCAACGCAGTGACGTATGGTCAGCGCGCTGTAACCTATAAAAATTCAATACATCGCGCCGAGCCGGGTGTACTCCGCAACGCGATAGCAGGAGGCATTACCGTGCGATGGCGTCGACGACGAACGCCGCATGGCGCGCCGCGTGCAAGCGAGAATTGCACGTTCGTTGCTGGACAGCACACTAGAAGCGGCCTGCAGGCCGCGCCATCTTCGCTGGCTCTAGGATATCGGCGATCTGTTCCTCGGTTAGCAGGCCCTTCTCCCGCACCAGCTCGACCACGCCTCTGCCGGTGCGCAGGGCCTCGGCCGCAAGCGCCGTGGACGGCTTGTAGCCCAGCACCGGCACCAGTGCCGTGACGACACCGATACTCTTGTCCACATACGCTTGACAGTTCTCGCGGTTGTCCGCGATGCCGTCAATGCAATTCACTCGGAGCGTCGCCGAGCCGTTCATCATCATCCGAATGGACTCCAGCACCGAGGCCGCGATTACAGGCTCCATCACGTTGAGCTGGAGCTGTCCCGCCTGCGCCGCGAGACTGACCGCCAGATCGTTGCCCAGGATCTTGAAGCACACCTGGTTGACGACCTCGGGGATCACCGGGTTTACCTTGCCGGGCATGATAGACGAGCCGGGCTGCTTCTCCGGGAGTCGAATCTCGGCGAAACCTGCGCGAGGTCCAGAGGCAAGCAGACGCAGGTCGTTGCAGACCTTTATCATCTTCACGGCGAGGCTCTTCAGGGTCGCGGAATACAGAACGAACCCCTGGGTGTCCTGGGTGGCCTCAACCAGGTTCGGGGCCAGCCGGAAGCGAAACCCGCTCTCTTCGACGAGGTACTGGACGACCTTCTGCGAGTAGCCCTTCGGGGCATTGAGTCCTGTGCCCACGGCTGTTCCACCCATGTTGATCTCGAGCAGTGTCCCTGCCCCGGCCTCGAGCCCCTCGATCTCGTTTTCGATAGTCGACGCAAATGCGTCAAACTCCTGTCCCAGGGTCATGGGTACGGCATCCTGCAGGTGGGTGCGTCCCATCTTGAGCAGATCCGCGAACTCCTCGCCCTTCGCTCGGAGGGCTGCCACCAACTGCTCGAGCTCGCTCACGAGCCGCCGGTTACTGGTCAACATAGCCAGCTTTAGCGACGTGGGATAGACGTCATTGGTGGACTGCGAGGCATTGACGTGGTCATTGGGGTGGCAGTGCTGGTAGTCGCCTTTGTGGTAGCCCATGATCTCCAGGGCCCGGTTGGCAATCACCTCGTTGGCATTCATGTTCGTCGAGGTCCCGGCACCGCCCTGAATCACATCTACTGCAAACTGTTCCATCAACTTGCCCTGGGTCACCTCCGCGGCCGCGGCCACGATGCCATCACACACCTCTCCACTGATGACTTCGCAGTCACGATTGGCTTTGGCCGCGGCCACCTTGACCATAGCAATGGCAGCGATGAAATCCGGGTAAAGAGAGATGGGCACCCCGGTGATCTGGAAGTTTTCCAGGGCGCGCGCTGTCTGGACGCCGAAATAGGCGTTAGCCGGCACTTCTTTATCCCCGAGCAAGTCCCGCTCGATGCGGGTGTTGCCTGAGATGAGCTGCAGAGAGTCCGGTGTCGCCCGAGGGGCGAGGCGATCGAGGCGCTCCGCCAGACGACGGATCAACCGCCCGTAGATATGCGCCTTGAGACCCGGGTCGCGATCCAGAACGTCTCGGAGGGCATCACCCGAGGCACCCCAGACGACGACGGGAGTCTTGGCGACCGCCGTAGTGGAATGCTCGGCATCATCGAGCAAAATCCCCTCACTGAGTGTATCGCCGCTAACGTAGGTGATGAGCGGTACGCCCGGCCTTGCTCCCGCAACGCGGCTGATCTCCACCATGCCGCTCACGATGATCAGCAGCCGCTCGCGCCGCGATCCCTCGCTGTGGATGACTTCGCCCGGCGCGAAGCGCTGCTCCGAAAAAAGCTCGGCGATACGCTCCGCCTTGTCGCGCTCGATCTCACGCAGCGCCGGAATGTTTTCGATGATCTCCAATACCGATGGCATGTCAGGACCTCTCGAGGTGGCGCCGGGGTCTGCGGGGTATCTGGCTTACGCAAATCTCGTGCGGGCGGCGAAAAGCCGCAAGCTGCGGCCACATCCCGCCCTCAAAAGCCGATTTTCACCATCTTGCGACGCAGGAAGGCGATCTGGGTCTCCAGTGGAAGCTCCTTGGGACAGACGTCGTGACACCCGAGCAGCGCCATGCACCCGAACACCCCGTCGTCATCGCCGATCAGCTCATAGAAGTCGTCATCGGTTCGGGTGTCGCGCGGGTCGACGCGGAACCTTGCGACCTTGTTGAGACCCACCGCCCCGACAAAATCGTGGCGCATCCGTGCCGTTCCGCAGCCTGCGACGCAACATCCACACTCGATACAGCGATTGAGTTCGTAGACCTGCTCCGCGAGCCCAGGGTCCATGACTTCTTCCAAGCGATCGAGTTCGGCTTCAGTCTCCTTCATGTGTACCCAAGCCCGGACCCGCTCGTTCATGCCCCGCATCCACTTACCGGTGTTCACGGAGAGGTCCCCGATGAGCTCGAACACCGGCAGCGGGGCGAGCGTGATCGCGGCATCCAGGTTCTGGGTGAGCGTGCGGCAGGCGAGTCCGGGACGGCCGTTGATCAACATGCCGCAGCTGCCGCAGATGCCCGCGCGACACACAAAATCGAACTGCAATGACGCGTCCTGAGTCTCGCGAATCTCGTTGAGGGCGATGAAAAGCGTCATACCAGGGGCTTCGGTCAGCTCGTAGGTCTGAACACGCGGTTTCGTTTCCGGATCTTGAGGATTAAAGCGGACCGCGCTGATCCGTAAGCGCCTGGCTTGGGCATCGGGGGGTGCGTCGGTCATGCGAACCTCTCGTCGATTCTTTCGTTGCGGCCCCGGAAGCGCTCCGGCAGCAGGTGCTCATAAGGCATGAGGGCCTCTTGAATAGCGAAGCGATCGGCATCAGACATGCCTTGCCTGATCTGCTCCACCTCTTCCTCCCGCTTCGCGCTATCGGGATGATCGATCTGGTTCTTGGCACCGTAGCCACGCCATCCTGGAGGGAGTTCCATCGCCATGACATCGAGCGGCTCGTAGCTCAGCGCCGGGAGGGTGTCGTTCCCATCCTTCCAGACGGCGAGCGTCCGGCTCAGCCACTCCTGGTCGTTGCGCTGCGGGTAGTCCTCCCGGTAGTGGGCACCGCGACTTTCCGTGCGCCGCAACGCCCCGTAGGCGGTACTGAGCGCGAGCTTGAGCATGAGCTGCACGCGGTAGGCGGACACCAGCTCTGGATTCGCACCGCGGGCCTTATAGTCGACACGAATGCTGCGGCTGCGGTCCAGCAGTTTCTGCAGCTCCTCGACGGCGCTGGCCAGATTATCCCCCGTTCTGAAGATACCCACCTTGTCGGTCATGATGTTCTGCATCTCCACGCGCAACCTATTTGGATTCTCGGAACCCGTGCCGTGCAACAGTGCATCGAGCTTGCCCTGTTCGCGCTGCAGAAAATCGCGTGCCAGTCCGGTCGAAATGTCGAGATCGTTTTCGGGGCGATCGCAAAAATCGGCGATAAACTCGCCGACGATCATCCCGGCAACGACCGTCTCGGCCACCGAATTGCCACCGAGCCGGTTAAAGCCGTGCATATCCCAGCAGGCCGCCTCCCCGGCCGCGAACAGCCCTTTGAGCGTGGGGCTCTCGCCGGTGTGGTTGGTGCGCACGCCGCCCATGGTGTAGTGCTGCGCGGGTCGCACGGGGATCAGGTCCTTCCAGGGTTCGACACCGAGGAAATACTCGCAGATTTCCTTGACCTCGCGCAGGTTCTTCTCTATGTGCTCGCGACCGAGCAGGGTGATGTCTAGCCACAGGTGTTTCCCAAAACGGGATTCGGCGCCCTTGCCGGCAGCGATATGCTGCTCCATGCGACGGGAGACGACATCGCGCGAGGCCAGCTCTGCCTTCTCCGGCTCGTAGTCGGGCATGAAGCGGTGACGATCGCCATCGAGCAATAGGCCCCCGTCGCCGCGGCAGCCCTCCGTGACCAGGATGCCGGCCGGAAAGATCCCCGTGGGGTGGAACTGCACGGCCTCCATGTTACCGAGCATCGCCACACCGGTATCGAGCGCGATGGCGTGGCCCATGCCCTCGCAGATAACGGCATTGGTCGAGATCCGGTAGAGCCGGCCTGCCCCACCGGTCGCAATCGCTGTTGCCTTGGCGACGTAGGCGGACAACTCACCGGTTACCAAATTACGTACGACGGCCCCGTAGCAGCGACCGCCATCATGGATCAAGGCGATCGCCTCCACTCGCTCGTGCACGGGGATGCTGTTGGCGATCGCCTGGTCCGACATCGTGCTCAGCATTGCGTGACCTGTCCCATCGGACGCATAACACGTGCGCCACTTCTTGGTGCCGCCGAACTGGCGCTGCGCGACCAGCCCGTGCGCCGCGTCACGCTCGGTGATGGTGATCCGCTCACCATTGATCACGACCTCGCGGTCCCCCTTGCGCACCCGGCTCCAGGGAACTCCCCAGGCTGCAAGCTCGCGGACGGCCTTCGGCGCGGTATTGACAAACATGCGCACGACCTCCTGATCGGCGCCCCAGTCGCTGCCGCGCACCGTATCTTCGAAATGAATATCCTCGGTGTCACCCTGCCCCTTAATGACATTGGCGAGACTGGCCTGCATACCGCCCTGCGCGGCGGCAGAATGCGAACGCTTGGGGGGCACCAATGACAGCACGATGACATCGTGGCCGCGGCGTCTGGCACCGATGGCCATGCGCAGCCCGGCGAGCCCGCCGCCGATCACCAGCACGTCTGTGTAGACAACCTTCATGGCCTGTCCTCGCGCGATTGGGCATCCTGCAAAGAGCTGGGAACGTAATGTTCTCCGTAGCGGTCCGCGTGCTCGATGCCGATCTTGACGTAGGCCGCGAGCGTGAGGAAACCGAGGACGAGAAAGAACGCGGTAGTTCCCCACTTGAACTTTTGCAGACGTGCCCGGGTTGCAGCCGGGTCGCTTCCCTCGAACCATCCCCACTTCACGGCCAGGCGATACAGGCCGATGCCGCCGTGCA
>JBATKF010000060.1:0-6761 GCA_049669185.1 Sedimenticolaceae bacterium
GGCGACGATGAGGCGCGCCGGCGGCGGGCGATCGCGGCCGCCGAACAGGCCGTGGTGGCCCGCCTACGATTCTGGGACGGCGTACAGGCCGCAATCCGCGATCGGCGGGCGTTAGCCCTAACGACTACTGCTTGAAAACCGGCCGCAGGCCTTCGATGATGCGGCCTCGGCCCGCGCGCGGCCTGCACACTTGCCCGGGAAACCCGCTTAACGCCTACCTGACATCAAACCATGACGCTGTTTTCTCTTGCCGCCTTCGCGGTCGCCATGGCGGCACTCGCCGCAACGCCGGGACCCGGCGTATTCGCTACCGTCGGGCGGGCACTGGCCTCTGGCTTTCAGCATGCCGCGGTCGTGGTCCTGGGTATCGTGATCGGTGATCTGATCTTTCTGATGTTCGCGGTCTACGGCCTGGCCACGGTGGCGCAGTGGATGGGCGACTTGTTCACCGTCGTGAGATATGTGGGCGCCGCCTATCTGATCTGGCTCGGTCTGACCCTGTGGCGAAGCAACCCTGCGAATACCGCCGTCGCCGCCATCGCTGAACCCGCCTGGTCGCAGAACCTGATCAGCGGTCTGCTGATCACCCTCAGCAATCCCAAAGTGATCCTGTTCTACCTCGGTTTGCTGCCGGCGTTCGTCGATCTGACCCGCCTGAACGGCCTCGACATCGTGCTGCTCGCCGCCGTGGTCGCGCTCGTGCTCGGGGGCACCCTGCTGGCCTATGCCTACGCTGCTGCCAACGCCCGCGAGCTGTTGCGCGACAGCTCGGCGACGCGCCTGCTAAACCGCATCGCCGGCAGCTTGATGATCATTACCGGCGGTGTGGTCGCCACCCGGGGCTGAGGCCAGGATCATCAATGGCTCCACCGCTCGCGGGCTAGGCGCTCAAACGGCGTCACCGTCCGCGATATTGTGCGCCTCCGAGTGCGTTAGATGGGGGTGATTGCGCAACACATAGCCCGCGTTGTGCAAATCGATTATAGCGTTGTGCAAATTGGTGCGCAGCGCGACGTTCACCGAGCTCAGGTGTTGCGCGAGATGCTTCATCGATACCTCGACATGGCGGTCGCAGACGGCCACCGGCATCTGCAGACGCTCGGCGATGCTGAGAAATGGATCCAAGGGCGCAACATCGGTCTCCGGTACTGCGGGCACGTGATATTGGTGATCGGCCATATCCTCCTTCGGCACCTGCGACAGGCGATGCAGAAAACGCTCCGCCCAGACAGGCTCTACGCCATCCTCCTTCCGTATTACTGCAGAGACGACGGAGACCACCGCCTGGCCAGCGGGCCGATCCGGGGTGCAGGAGAGCACGGCCGCCATCAGATCGCGCTGTGCCTCGCTGAGCTGCGCCGCCTTGTAGCCGCTCATACTGAAGGCCTCGTCGTCCGCCAGGTGTCGCACGAAGGACTCCGTGGCGCAGTAGTAGCGCGAGGTATAGTGAAACAGCTCTTCCGCGAAACCGCCCCATGCGGCATCGAAGGCGGGATAGCGGCGGCCGTCGATATTGATCGAATCGGTCATCGCAGCGCTCCGCCGGCGGATCAGACCTGGCTTTGCACACGCGGACCGGCCGCACAGACCACCTCTGCGACCTCGTCCCGGTAGTTGGCGAAGTTTTCGTGAAACATCGCAGCGAGCTTCGACGCCTGGGCGTCATAGGCGGCGCGATCGGACCAGCTGTCGCGTGGGCGCAGGATTTCGTCCGGAACGCCCGGGCAGGACTCCGGTACGGCGAACCCGAAGACAGGATCCCTCCAGGTCGGCACATCGTCGAGTTTGCCGTCCAGTGCGGCATTGACCATCGCGCGGGTGTGCGGAATCGCAATGCGCTCCCCAGTGCCGTAGGCGCCGCCTGTCCATCCGGTATTAATGAGCCAGCAATCGGCCTGGTGCCGCTTGATGCGATCGCCCAGCAACTCCGCATAGCGCCGCGGATGCAGCGGCATGAAGGGTGCGCCGTAGCAGGCGCTGAACACCGGTGACGGCTCGGTAACCCCTTTCTCGGTACCGGCGACCCGCGCGGTGTAGCCGGAGATGAAGTGATACATCGCCTGCTCCGGCGTCAGCCGCGAGATCGGCGGCATCACGCCAAACGCATCGCAAGTCAGGAAGATCACGTTGTGCGGATGACCGCCGACGCCATCCAGCGTCGCATTGGGGATCGCGCTGATGTGATAGGCGCCACGCGTATTCTCGGTCAGTGAGCTATCGTCGAGATCGAGCGAGCGGCTGCCTGCGTCCATGGTGACGTTCTCCAGCACCGTGCCGAAACGCTGCGTCGTCGCGTAGATCTCGGGCTCGTTTTCCGCCGAGAGCTTGATCATCTTGGCGTAGCAGCCGCCTTCGAAGTTGAATATGCCGTTGTCGCTCCAACCATGCTCGTCGTCACCGATCAGCGTGCGCGCCTGATCCGCCGAGAGCGTCGTCTTGCCAGTCCCGCTGAGGCCGAAGAACAGCGCCGTCTTGCCGTCGGCGCTGATATTTGCCGAGCAGTGCATTGGCAATACGCCCCGGTCCGGGAGCAGAAAATTCATCACCGAGAAGATCGATTTCTTGATCTCCCCGGCGTAACTGGTACCACCGATCAACACCAGGCGCTGGTGGAAGTTGACCAGGATGAACGTCTCACTGCGCGTGTGATCCTGGCTCGGGACGGCGTGGAATCGCGGCGAATCGATTACGGTGAAATAGGGCTCGTGATCCACAAGCTTTGTCCGGTCCGGCTGGATGAACAGATTGCGTGCAAACAGGCTGTGCCAGGCGTATTCGGTAATGATCCGGATCGGCATGCGGTAGTCGCGATCGGCGCCGGCGTAGCAGTCCTGCACGTACACGTCTTTCATTTGCAAGTAAGACGCCATGCGCTGATGCAGGATGTCGAAATTCTGCTCCGGGATCGGCTTGTTGATGGTGCCCCACCAGATCTGGTCATGGCTCTCGGCCTCATCGACGATAAACTTGTCGTTGGCGGAGCGGCCGGTGTGATGGCCGGTGCGCACGACCAGTGGCCCCAGATGGGACAGCGAACCCTCGCGGCGGCGCAGCGCGTGCTCGTAGAGCGCCGCGGTCGGCAGGTTCCAGAAGATTTCGTTGAGATTGTAGAGACCGTGACCCTCCAAGCCACGCGTCGACCGATCGGGACCCTCACTGAACATCGCGTTTACCTCCGCAGATTCGGACTGTGCTTGGATTGCCCCAGTTCCGCTCAACCACGCCGGGCAACTGCACCGAAGTGGGGCGAAAGGACTCGCGTCGCCCGTGATTTAATGATTGACTCTGGGCCAACGCAAATACCCTGCCAAATAGGCGCAAATCGACGTTGCGCGATACATGCCGGCCGGCAACCGGAAGACTCGGCCCTGCGGGGTTGCCGTAAGCTGATGGCTGGGTGCGCATTGCCGGATCAGAGATCGCCGAGTTTCCCCATCTCTTTGGCGACCAGATAGTAGAAGGTCACACGCTGCTTCTGGTGAGTATTCTTCATGGTCTCGCACACGCGCTTGATCACCGCGTCGGCCGCCGCGACATCCGTCGTGCCGAGCTTTTTCATGCACCATTTCTCACGCACACGATCCAGCTCAGATTCATCTGAACACGAGACCAGCGAGGCGTCTTTGCTGCGCAGCGCAATACCCAGGTGCTTGACGATCTTGTCGACCACTGCAGCGTCTGCAGCCGCGTCGAAGTGCTTCACATCCGTCAGATAATCAGTCATCTCTCCCCCCTCTGGTGACAGGCAGTAGCGAAGTCGATCTTCGCTCTTAGTTTCGATCACACACCTGTGGACGTCCTCCGAAAACCCGGCGGGCCCGCCCGGCATGGCATGCCGAGGCCTGATTCTTCCCGCTCCAGCGGGTGGGGTCAATGGCAACGCAGACGATGCAGCACGACCTCCGGCGGGCAATTCAGACGCACCGGCACGATACAGGTGCCCGCACCCACCGAGGTAAAGCCCTGCATCTGTCGATAGCTCCACGCGCCGGACCCCATGTAGCGTGGGCACTTCGCATCCAGGGTCAGCGGGATGCCACCTGGCAGACAGATCTGCCCACCGTGCGTGTGCCCGCACAGCATCAGGTCGAATCCGGCGTGCGCCGCCTGTCGGTAGATCTCCGGGGTATGCGACAGCAGCACGGACGCGGCCTCCGGCGGGACCTCGGCGGCTGCAGTTGCGACACTGTCGACGCGGTAGTAATGGGCGTCGTCGACGCCGACCAGGAACAGCGCATCGTCTCCCCGTTCGATCTCGACGTGTTCGTTGAGCAACATGCGAATCCCCATCGACTCCATGCCGGGTAGCATGCGAATGCTGTCGTGGTTGCCGAATACCCCGTACAGGGGTGGCGAGAGCTGGGTGCAGAGCCCGCGCATGGCGTCGAGTGCCGGTTCGTGCGGACCATAGGTCTGGGCGCGGTAATCACCGGTCAGGACGCAGATGTCATACTCCAGCCCGGCCACCAGCTCGGCCAATGCCGCTATCGCCGGCGGATTCAGGTCGGCATGCAGGTCGGTCAGATGCAGCAGTGTGAAGCCGTCGAACGCGGCAGGCAGGCCCGCGATGCGCACCTCGTTGCGGCGCACCTGAATCTTCAGGGTGTTGCGGTGGCCGATCCAGTAGAGGCCGGAGAGGCGCAGCGCGTACTCGATCAGCGCATGCGCGGAATACCAGTTTTCCGGGTGAAAGAAATTCAAGCCCCCGCCGAACACCCGCGGTTCCTTTTCGGACTCGATGCCGAGGCGCTGACGGGCATGCACCGAGCCGAGGCGCTGTTGGAGCAGTTGCAGGATATCGTCTTGCATGGCTGGCCCGTCGGATAGTCCGCCGTGTGCGGGTCCCCATCCCGAAGTCTAGCCCGCGCGACCGTCGCGGGTCAGCGGCTATCATCGTCCGCGCACTCTCAATCGGCCAATAACCGCACAAGCTGCCGGGAACGCCGCTATACCGAAGCCGCGAGCGATTGCTACATTTCGGGGGCACGCGCTATGCAACTTCGAGGATCACCATGTACAAGACTGCTGTTATCGCCGCCGCACTGATCGCCGCCACCGCCGCCCAGGCGGAAGAACCTGAGAATTACATCAAGTACCGCCAGGCCATGATGACGGCCATCAGCGGCCACACCGGCGCCGCCGGCCAGATCGTGCGCGGCAAGTTGTCGCCCGAGGGCGCGCTGGCGATGCATGCCGACGCACTGGCTACACTGAGTGCCGATATCAGCAGCCTTTTCCCCGAGGGATCCGACTTCGGCGAGACCAGGGCCAAGGAGGAGATCTGGAGCGACCGGGCGGCGTTCGACAAGGCCGCAGTTGATGCGAAGACCGCCACCGCCGCCTTCGCCGCCGCTGTCGCGGAAGGCGATAGTGAAAAGATCGGGGCGGCCTATCGAGACGTGGGCGAGTCTTGCAAGAGCTGCCACAAACAGTTCCGGCAAAAAAAAGACTGAGCCGTGACGCCCTGGCCGCTGCTGATCCTGCTCGCCGGGTCGGCGGCCGCATACGCTGACGAAGGGGAATATCTGTTCCATGCCGCCGGCTGCCTCGCCTGCCACACCGCAGAGGGCGGCCAGCCGCTCGCGGGTGGACGGCCTCTTGAGACCCCCTACGGGACGTTCTATTCGCCGAACATCAGCCCGGACCGAGAGACCGGCATTGGCGCCTGGTCGCGGCGCGAATTCATTGACGCGTTGAAACACGGAACCGCGCCTGATGGCGGTGCCTATTATCCGGTCTTCCCGTATCCCTCCTATCGCCGGATGACGGACGCCGATGCGGGCAAGATCTTCGACTATCTGCAGACCCGCACCGCGCAGTCGCAGCCCAATCGTGAACACGACACGCCCTGGTGGCTGTTCCGCTGGATGATGAAGCTCTGGCAATGGTGGGCCCTGGACGAGCCGGCGCCAATCGATCCGGAACGCGAGCGCGGGCGCTACCTGGTCGACGCCCTCGGCCACTGCGGCGAATGTCATACCCCGCGCAACTGGCTCGGGGTGTCGATTCGGTCGCGCTATCTGGCCGGGACAGACCTTGGCCCGGAGGGAGAGAAAGTGCCGAATATTACGCCTGACCGTGCGAACGGCATCGGCAAATGGGATGCCGAGGATCTGGCCTATTTTCTGGAGACTGGCCAACTACCCGACGGCGACTACACCGGCAGCCTGATGGTGGACGTGGTCGACAACACCACCTCGAAACTCCGCGCCTCGGACCGCCAGGCGATGGTCAGCTACCTGCGTACCGTCGAGGGGCTCCCAGGGCCCTGAGCGGTGGCATCGGCGCCATCTCGACACGTATCCCTGCGGCTGCGGTTGACGACAAAGCCGGCACACGGAAAAATATCCCCATTAGATTTCGCTAATGGAGCGTCGATATGCCCAGTTACGATTACCGTTGTGCGGCCAATGGCCGCGTGGTGGAGGTCCGCCACAGCATGAGCGAGAAACTCACGACCTGGGGCGAAGTCTGTGCGCAGGCGGGCCTCGACCTGGACGGCACCCCGGCAGACGCCAAGGTAGACCGCCTGATCACCGGTGGCGCAGTGGTGTCTAGTTCCTCGTTATCGAACCCGGAGGCGCCGGCCTGCGGTGCGGGCGGCTGCGCCGGCGGGATGTGTGGCCTGACATGACTTGTCAATGACCTTCTGAAACTCGCCGTCGCGGTAGGAGACTCCGCGAAGGTCTCCACGTCGACCCAGACGATGCGCTCGTCATAGCCAGGCCGACTCTGCGACCGAGCGGCCTGCGATCGGGCAG
>JBATKF010000061.1:0-4013 GCA_049669185.1 Sedimenticolaceae bacterium
TACATCCCCATGGCATAGCCACCCAGCGCGAAGAAGGCCGCATGACCCAGGCTGAGAATACCGAGATAGCCCCACACCAGATCCACCGCCACGGCGAGCAGCGCATAGGTGAGGTATTTACCGAGCAGCGTTACGGTATAGGTCGACAGGTACCACTCATGCTCTGGCGGCAGGTTGTTGAGCGCCGGTACTGCGATGAGCACGCACAACAGGACCACCAGAAATACCTGGCCACCCCGGTCGCCGCTGAGGATCCGGGCAATCAACATGCCGAGAGACCCTCAAACTCGCCGCTGGACATTGCCGCACGCGGCCCTGCAGGACATTCGGAGATTTGGTGCATCGCGCTGATCAGCCCTCGGCGGCGCGCCCCTTCTGCGGGAACAGGCCGCGTGGACGCTTTTGGATAAACAGAATGATGAGCACCAGGACCAGGATCTTGGCCAGCACTGCGCCTGCCCAGGGTTCCACCAACTTGTTCGCAATACCCAGTCCGAGACCGCCTATCAGGGTGCCCCAGAGATTCCCCACGCCGCCGAAGACCACGACAAGGAAGCTGTCGACGATGTACGCCTGACCGAGGTTGGGGCCGACATTGGTCAGCTGCGACAGCGCCACACCGGCGATGCCGGCGATACCTGAGCCCAGGCCGAAGGTCAGCGCATCGACGCGCGACGTGCGCACCCCCATGGCCCTGGCCATTGCGCGGTTCTGGGATACGGCACGCACCTGCAGGCCGAGACGCGTGTACTTCAGAACGAAGAACAGCCCGGCGAATACCAGCAGGCAGAATATGAAGATATAGAGACGGTTGTAGGTCAGCGCCAGCACGCTGTTTATCTGCCAAAATCCGCTCAGGAATTCAGGATTGGATACCGGCACGTTTTGTGGCGAGATCACGCTGCGCACGAGCTGCTGCAGTATCAGGCTGATCCCGAATGTGGCGAGCAGCGTCTCCAGGGGCCGGCCATAGAGGAAACGGATTACGCCGCGCTCGATAGCGATGCCGGCCGCGCCCGAGACCAGAAACGCCGCCGGGATCGCGAGCACGATCGACAGACCGATCATGTCCGGCATCGCCTGCTGTATCAGATAAGTGGTGTAGGCGCCGAGCATGATGAGCTCACCGTGCGCCATGTTGATCACCCCCATGACGCCGAAGGTGATCGCCAGGCCGATCGCTGCCAGGACCAGCACCGAGCCCAGGCTGAGGCCGAAGAACAGGGTCTCTACATAGCCGTATAGCGCAATGCGCCCCTCGATGTCCTCTAGCGCCTGAGCCGCCGCGGCGCGCACGTTCTCATCAGGGTCGCTGGTGCTCTGGCGGGTCAATACATTGCGTACCGCCGGTTCCAGACTGCCCGTTACCACCGCGATAGCCTCGATGCGTTGCGCGGGGTCGGGATCGCTGAGGCGCGCCAGATTCGCCGCCGCCTGCATTACCTCGCGAACGGCGGGATCTTCTTCGGTTTGTAACAAGCGGGTGAACAACTCGGCATGGCTTGGGTCCGTGTTGTCCAGCATGTTTTTGACAGCAACCAGGCGGACAGCCGGGTCGGGATCGCCCAGTTCGAGTTCGGCAAGCAGACCCCGGATCTGGACCCGCATGGCGTTGTTGATCGCCAGCTTCTTGAATTTGCGCTTGCTCACCTTGCCGTAGTCTTCGCCGGTCAGGGCGTCGATCGCATGGGTATCGTCGCCCTGGTCTTGCATCCAGACGAGGCGCTTGTTGCTATTCAGATAGCGCAGCTCGCCCTCGAGCAGTCCGCGCAACAAATCGGTGGACTTGGGGTTTCCGGAGGCGGCCAACGCGGCGACACCCTGCTGCTTTGTTGCAAAGTCGCGGTCTTTGATCTGCATGAATGCCGCGTCCAATGCGGGGTTACCCGTCTCGATATCGGCCGCGAAGAGCGGCGCCATCAGGCACAGGGACAGCAGGATTAAGACCGCTCGCAGCATGGCGTTGGGTGTCTTTGGATAAATCTCGGGATGTGGCACCGGCGTACGGGCCGCCGGTGCCACGCGCTTGCACAGCGTTAGCTCAAGACTAGTAGTTTTGACCGGAGCATTTGCCCGTCTTGACGTTGTAGTTACCGCAAGACAATGGCTTGCGCCAGTCGGCAATCAGGTCTTTGGAACCCTCGAGGTAGTCCGACCAGGCATCACCCAGCACCAGGCCCGGCGTCTGAGACACGATCTGGAACTGGCCGTCGCCCTGGATTTCGCCGATCAGGACCGGTTTGGTGATGTGATGGTTGGGCATCATGGCGGACAGGCCGCCTGACAGGTTGGGCACCGCAACGCCGATAATTGCCTCACCCACCGCCTCGGGGTCGGTCGTCCCGGCCTTCTTGACCGCCTCGACCCACATATTGAAGCCGATATAGTGCGCCTCCATCGGGTCGTTGGTGACCCGATCCTGGTTCTTGATAAACTTGTGCCAGGCCTCGATAAAGGCATCGTTGGTCTCGTTCTCGACACTCATGAAGTAGTTCCAGGCGGCGAGGTGGCCAACCAGCGGCTTGGTGTCGATACCCGATAGCTCCTCCTCACCGACCGAGAACGCTACCACTGGGATGTCTTCCGCAGAGATGCCCTGGTTGCCGAGCTCCTTGTAGAAAGGCACGTTGGCGTCGCCATTGATGGTCGAGACCACCGCGGTCTTCTTACCGGCCGATCCAAACCGCTTGATCTCGGAGACGATCGACTGCCAGTCCGAATGACCGAATGGCGTGTAGTTGATCATAATGTCGGCTTCCGCAACGCCCTTGGCCTTGAGATAAGCCTCGAGGATCTTGTTGGTGGTGCGCGGATAGACATAATCCGTACCTGCCAGCACCCAGCGCTTCACGCCCAGGTCCATCAGGTAGTCCACCGCCGGGATGGCCTGTTGGTTGGGCGCCGCACCCGTGTAGAACACGTTTTTCGACGATTCTTCGCCTTCGTATTGCACCGGGTAGAAGAGCAGGCCGTTCAACTCTTCAAAGACTGGCAACACCGACTTACGCGACACCGATGTCCAGCAACCGAACACCGCGGCGACCTTTTCCTTCTCGATCAGCTCGCGCGCCTTCTCGGCGAACAGCGGCCAGTTGGACGCCGGGTCGACGACCACTGCCTCGAGTTTCTTGCCGAGCAGCCCGCCTTTTTTGTTCTGCTCCTCGACGAGCATCAGCATGGTGTCTTTCAGCGTGGTCTCGGAGATGGCCATGGTGCCGGACAGCGAATGCAGCACACCGACCTTGATGGTGTCGTCGGCATTTGCTGCGCCCGCGATGCCCAGGGCTGCTGTTGCAGCCAGCGCCAGCGATGTACGCCGCAGTTGCGAAACAATTCTCATGTTGAACGTTCTCCCCAAACGGTTGGATGAAAAATCTGCAAGCCGGCCGGTTCGCAGGAGTGCCGCGCGCCTGAGGCCTCTATACGGGCGTCCAGGCCAGAGGAGCCCGGCGAAGCGGCTGCTCCCCCGGGGCTGCAGTTGTTGTGCCAAGAGTGCAAGATCTTGTTCGGGCTCGAGAAAAGCGACCGTGATGCGCCTTGAAAGGGCGCGATAGCGCCAGTTTGGTGCGTGATTTCAGCGATCTTGCGCCACAACGGTGCGCGCCGCGGTATCGCGGTCATTGGATCGGCCGATTCGTTTGGCCAGCGGCTTAACCTGTATTTCTCTCCGTTTTTCGTAACGAGGGCGCCGAGACACGGCTATGGCGGGGTGCACGGAGTGGAAGGCGGTGAAGGCGTAGTCGACAGTACGTCGAACCGCCTGAAACGAGACCGTTTCGCCAGGAGCGAAACGGGTCGCACGCGGTGCGCCCGAAGGGCCGATGCCAGGGATGGCATCGGACAGCGCCCCGTCAGGGCGGGGCTATCGGGGGCCGCAGCATTAAAACGGTGAGATATGCAGCCTAGACCCTCAAGCCTTGCGCGGCCCAGATCGTTGGCGTAGCGGCAGGTCGCTCAGCGAAACTCGGCGACGACGTCGCCGATCTGCCCGGCATCGTTCTCGTTGGGCTCCA
>JBATKF010000062.1:0-6556 GCA_049669185.1 Sedimenticolaceae bacterium
GCAGCGACCTTTCGTTTCGGTGCTGCCTTCTTCTTTGCAGCGACCTTTCGTTTCGGTGCTGCCTTCTTCTTAACTGCCATAAACCCCCTCCGGTTTAACAGGTGCCATAGACCATGGCATGAGTATAAACAAGGAACGCGAAAATACTAGTTTGTCAGCGGATGTATCGACGTTCACATTCAAGGCTTTAGGAAAATTTAGAAAATAATTGCAGTGTAAGAATATGCGTTCACCCGATGTATAGCGTGTGAATCAACAACTGCAGCTAACGCTCGAAGTATTACTTGAAGACTCATCAAGTATGTCAGCGCGCCAAAAAAAAGTTTGCAGGGTTGCGATTTCGTCAGCTTGCGAGCTTGATAAGCGTTGTTGCCAATGCGCTAACCACTGGCATCTTCATCGGCAATACAGGCGGCGTTTGGTGACGACGGCATCGAGGGGAACGTCCCAGGGTTGGGTTGGCAGTCTGTCAACGCGTTGCACTTCATGCGCGAAGCCGAGCAGAAACGGGCGCTTTGTCCGCTGTCTCTGGTGTACGAATGCGAAGCTGCGGTCGTAGTAGCCGCCCCCCATGCCCAGGCGATGACATTCTTCATCGAAACCGAGCAAGGGAACGACGACGAGGTCCAGCCTGCGCGCGCCTATCAGGCCCCGCCTGCGTGGCAGGGGTTCGGGGATATCGAAGCGATTGCGCCGCAGCCGATCGCCAGGCCGCCACCGGTAGAACCGAAGTTCGCCGCGGCGGAAGGGGTGTAGGACGGGTAGATAGCAGGCCTTGCCTCGGGCTGCTGCATGCTCGAGCAGCGCCATCGGATTCAGTTCACCCTTGCTGCCCACATAGGCGGCGACTCGTCTGGCGCGCCGGAAAAACGGATGCTGCAGGATGCGCTTCACCGCGGAGCTTTCGGCAGCGCTTCGCTCCTTGGCGGAGAGATTGCGACGGGCGTGTCGCAGTTGCTGGCGGAGTCCCTGTTGATCGCGCATGGGTCAATGAGAGAAGCGACATTCCCCGCCTGTGTCGGTACTCGCCGTTATCCTTGAACCGTGAGGTTCAAGTGGGACCGAAACGGCGCCGAAGGCTTTCCGCTGCGTGGCGGACATGCACACTGGCATCCGTGACCCGGCCCCGAAGTGCATAAGCATAGGCTCAAGGGAACATCGGGCCAGCTGTCGAACACCGCAGGGAATGTCTAACTACAGGCTAGCCGCAAAGGCGCCGCTGAACAAGTCGGGAATCCGCCGGGTTGTCGCCGAAAATGTTCTCGACAGACCGCGCGGCGCTGCTGCTCGACTGGGGCGGAAGAGATCGGGGCGTCTCAGAGTTCCAGCTGGGTGCTGTCATTCAGCGCGATTTCAATACGTTCGCGCAGAGAGCGGATGCGTTTGCTGGCTGAGTTGGCCGCTGAATCCTGTTCTGATTTCTCTTGCAAGAGTTCGTGTGCCAGATTGAGCGCGACCATCACCGCGATACGGTCGGTGCCAATCACCTTGCCGCTGCCGCGCACCTCGCGCATCCGATTGTCCAGAAATCGTGCGGCACCGATGAGCTCATCCTCGGCGCCTGCATCACAGGCGATTCGATACTCCTTGCCCAGTATGCTGACGGCGACCGGCGGGTTGGGCTTGCTCACGCCTCATCCTCCAGGCGCTTGAGGCGGCTGATCATGTCTTCGACACGGATCTTCGCCTGATCGTTTTTAGTGCGCAGCTTGTCACGCTCCAGAGACAACGCCTGCTCGCGGGCGCGCAGCGTCTTGTTCTCGTCTTTCAAATGGGTACAGGCACGAATCAGTTCCTCGACGCGCACCTCGAGTGCGCGCAAATCCTGCTCCTGAATGCCTTGTTTTTCAGTATTGCTCATGGTCTGGCCTGAATAGTCACCAACCGCCGGTTTTGGTTCGTGGCAGGTGTCCGATCCACCTGCGTAGCATTTGCGCATCGACCCCCCGGACGGTCGACGGTCTTGCGCCGTCTTGTCGTGCAGCTGCCCGCATTTCGTGCTCGTTGACTATAGTTTCCGTCGCTGAGCTTGGTCAATGGTGGTGCGTGATACGATTGGGCGCGAATTCGCAAGGTGTGAAAGGTTTGATGGTTTTGTCTCCCGAGAATGCGCTGCCCGATTATGCAAGTGTCGCCGCCGCGATAGGGCGCTGTGGCGTACCGCAGGGGCCCTCGGAGGTGCAGGGATTCGCCCTTGGTCTGTTCGCCGCGGGGGTTCCCGAGGCGCATCGGGTCTGGCAGCAGGAACTGTATTCAGACTTCGATCCGAAGGATGTACTGGCAGGCGAGTGTCGGACAATCCTCGAACGGGTCTTCGCCAGTGTCTTCGCGACGCCTGCCGCGATCAATACACATACGCTGTTGTTGCCCGAGGACATCGTCGTCGATGCAGCACGTCTGGCCGCCGTGCGTGACTGGTGCCAGGGCTTTCTGTATGGATTTGGTCTGGGAGGCGAGGCGGCAGCGCAAAGATTGTCGCCGCAGGCGCGTGAACTCCTCGCCGATATCGCCGAGGTCACCCGGCTGGACACCGCGAGCGTCAGCGACAGCAAAGAGAACCAATCGGCCCTGATCGAGATCGAAGAGTATCTGCGGGTTGGCGCTGTACTGATATGTGACGACTTGGACGACGCGCGACGACGAGATGAGACACAGACGCCATAAGCGGCCGTTGCCCGGCCACGAAACGATCGAGGACTTTTGAGTATGCAGGCTGCGGAGTTCAAACGCCGCCGGCGTCAGCTGATGGGCATGATGGGGGCGGGAAGCATTGCTATCCTACCGACCGGCAGCGAGGCGGTGCGAAATCGTGATGTCCACTTCCCGTTCCGCCCTGACAGCGACTTCTATTACCTCACGGGTTTCGCCGAGCCCGAGGCCGTGCTGGTGCTGATACCCGGCCGCCGGCTTGGCGAGTACATCCTGTTTTGCCGCGAGAAGGATCCGGCCAAAGAGGTCTGGGACGGCTATCGTGCGGGCTTGGAGGGCGCTATCGCAGATTTCGGCGCCGACGATGCATTTCCGATTACCGACGTCGACGACATCCTCCCCGGGCTGATGGAAGAACGCGAACGGGTGTTCTTTGCGATGGGATCGGACCCCGCATTCGACAAGCGGGTGTCTGACTGGGTGAGCCAGGTGCGCTCGCGGGCGCGTGCCGGCGTTCACGGGCCGATCGAGTTCCTGGCGCTCGATCATTACCTGCATGACATGCGGCTTTACAAGAGCCGCGGCGAGATTGCGGCCATGCGGCGTGCCGCGCGCATCTCTGCGCAGGCACACACGGAACTGATGATGCGTTGTGAACCCGGCATGCACGAGTACCAGCTTGCCTCGCTGTTCAGTCACCATTGCCAGATGAAGGGCGCCGGCCAACTGGCCTATCCGACGATCGTCGGTGGCGGCAACAATGGCTGTGTGCTGCACTATGTAGAGAACAGTGCGCCGCTGGATGATGGCGACCTGGTGTTGATCGATGCCGGTTGCGAACTCGAGTGCTTTGCGTCTGACATTACCCGCACCTTCCCGGTCAATGGCCGTTTCAGCAAAGCCCAGCGGGCGCTATACGATCTGGTGCTGCAGGCCCAGTTGGCGGCGATCGAAAAGGTACGCCCCGGCAATCACTGGAACGATCCGCACGAGGCGGCGGTAAGAGTGCTTACCAAGGGGCTGCTCAAGTTGGGTCTGCTGCGTGGCACGCTGAGCAAGGCACTGAAGGAGAAGGCGTACACGCGCTTTTACATGCACCGCACCGGGCACTGGCTGGGCATGGACGTGCACGATGTCGGCGACTACAAGATCGATGGGCATTGGCGCGTACTCGAACCGGGCATGGTGTTGACGGTCGAGCCAGGGCTATACATCCCGCGCGGGGCCAAGGGCGTCGCGAAGAAGTGGCAGGGCATCGGCATCCGCATCGAAGACGACGTCCTGGTCACCCGTGATGCGCCGGACGTCCTGAGTCGCGATGCGCCCAAGACCGCGGAGGCGATCGAAGCATTGATGGCGCGATGACCACGGACAACTATGACTTGATCATCGTCGGCGGTGGCATGGTCGGTGCCAGCCTGGCGATTGCATTGGCCGACCGCGGGTTGCGCATGGCCCTGATCGAGGCGCACGCGCCCGGTGCGGATTCGCAGCCGAGCTATGACGACCGGGGAATTGCGCTGGCGTATGGGACGCGACGCATTTTCGATGCGATCGGTGTGTGGCCCGCACTGGAAAGCATGGTCGAGCCGATTCTCAACATCCACGTCTCCGACCGCGGCCATTTTGGGTTCACCGGCCTGAGCGCCGCCGAGGAGGGTGTGCCGGCACTCGGTTATGTGGTGACCGCACGCGAACTGGGCCGGGTGTTGCTCGCGCGCCTGCATCAACAGGGCGCGCTGGATGTTATCGCGCCGGCGCGCGTCGTCCGCTTCGATGACCGTGGTGCCCAGGTGCGCGTCGAGGTAGAGAGCAACGGCGTCATGACGTCGCTCGAGTGCAGGCTGCTGGTCGCGGCAGATGGCGGCAACTCGGCGATCCGCGAGCAGCTCGGGGTGCCGATACAGCGTTGGCAATATGGCCAGTCGGCCGTAGTGACCAATATCACGCCGGCGAAGGCGCACGCGAATGTGGCCTACGAACGTTTTACCGAGAGTGGGCCGGTCGCGCTGCTGCCGATGACCGAACAGCGTTGCGCCTTGGTCTGGACGGTGCGTGACGGACAGGTCGATGAGGTCCTCGCGCTCGACGATGAGGCCTTCCTGGCTGCGTTTCAGCAGCGCTTTGGTTACCGCCTCGGACGCTTTCGGCGCGTTGGTCGGCGGTTGAGCTATCCGCTTAGCCTGCTGCGCGCACGCGAGTCGGTGCGCGGGCGTGTGGCGATCATCGGAAACGCCGCACATACCCTGCATCCTATTGCAGGGCAGGGGTTCAACCTGGGTATCCGCGACGTGGCGGCACTGGCGGAGGTGATCGACGGCGCATTCGGGGCGGGCCGTGACATTGGCAGTCCCGCGGTGTTGGATGCCTACCAGCGCTGGCGCACACAGGAACAGCGCAACGTGGCAATGGCGACTGACGGTCTGGCACGTCTGTTCAGTAATCCATTGCGAATCGTGCGCGCCGGCCGCAACCTCGGGATGCTGGCGATGGAGTTTCTACCCGGTGCCAAACACCCGCTGGCGCGCGCCGCCATGGGCCTGAACGGGCGCCAGCCGCGCCTGGCCCGGGGGGTGCCGCTTGGCTGAAGTCCGCCCGGATGTCGCCGTGATCGGCGGTGGGATGGTCGGTGCCGCGCTTGCCCTGGCATTGGCGCGACAGCGTTTCTCGATCGTGTTGATCGAGGCACGTGAGCCAGCGCTGCGTTGGGATGCCGAAGGGCATGACCTGCGTGTCTCGGCGATCAGCAGGGCCTCCCAGCGCCTGCTGCAAAACCTGGGCGTGTGGTCGGTTATCGTCGCCGACCGTGCGACCCCCTATCAGTCGATGCATGTCTGGGATCGCGCGGGTATCGGGGAAATCCATTTCGATGCGGCCGACCTCGCCGAACCCGACCTCGGGCATATCATCGAGAACCGAGTCATCGTGCGCGCGTTGTGGCAGGCGCTGCCTTCGGCGGGCGTGCGCGTGCTGGTGCCGGCACAGATCCGTGGGCTGACCACGGGCAAGGACGGCGCCGAGATTAAGCTCGATGATGGCCAGATCATGCAGGTCGGATTGGTTATCGGTGCAGACGGCGCTAGCTCACAGGTGCGCATGCTGTCCGGCATCGGGTGCCGCAGCGAATCCTATGCGCAGCAGGCCGTGGTGGCCACGGTACACGCCGAGCTCGGAAATCGCTCAACCGCCTGGCAGCGTTTCATGGCACGGGGACCGCTGGCGCTGCTGCCGATGCAGCACGATCTTTTCTCGATCGTCTGGTCGACCTCGCCGGAGGAAGCGGACCGGCTGTGCGCGATGCCTGCGAGTGCGTTCAACAGCGCGCTCACCGAGGCGAGCGAGTCACGATTGGGGCAGCTGACGTTGCTGGGCGAACGCGCCGGATTTGCGCTGCGGCTGCAGCATGCCGAACAGTATGTCAGGCCCGGCGTGGCCCTGGTCGGCGATGCCGCGCACGTAATCCACCCGCTGGCGGGGCAGGGCGTGAATCTGGGATTCCTCGATGCCGCGTCCCTGGTCGATGCGTTGATCGCGGGGCGTGATCGGGGACGCGCGCCGGGGGCCTTGCGCACCCTGCGGCGCTATGAGCGCCAGCGTCGCGGCCATAACACTGCGACACAGCTCGCGATGGATGGCCTGAAGCATCTGTTCAGTAATGACTCCGGCGCCTTGTCTTTGGTCCGCAACCTTGGCCTGGGCGCGGCGGGTCGGATCGCCCCGCTGCGGCGTGTGTTCGAGCGGCTGGCACTCGGCGATACGGTCGATCTGCCCACCCTCAGCCAGGCGGCCCGCAGGCGCTGATCCCGGCTGGCGGCTGCGCCGCCCGATCGCAGGCAGCGCGCCTGTCCCCAATCCACTGCATCTCCCGTCCGTTCAGGGTTTCTGATCGCGGCACCCAGCTCGATGG
>JBATKF010000063.1:0-3127 GCA_049669185.1 Sedimenticolaceae bacterium
CGCCTGGTGGCAGGACAGGCAGAATTGCGCGTACAGTGCCTCACCGCCTTTTGGATCGGCCATTCGTTGTGGAAAGTCGATAACAGGTAGCCCGGTGCCTTCCATCGCCTGCCCCGGTTTTGTGCCCCGCCCAAGAAATGCGAAATACGCTTGTATGGCGCGCATTTCCTTGGAACCTTTCGGCATCGGTCTGCCGTCGCCCTGGCTTCGGGTCATGCAACCGTTCACTCGGTCCTCGGCCGACCCAACAGTCATCTCGCGCGCACGGAAGTTAGGATAATCATTAATCATGTTCACGAATGGCAGACCATAAGGCACAGTCCCCGGCAACCCGGAAGCCCCTTTCAGGTGGCAGCTCGAGCAGTTCAGCGAGTTGCCAGAATAGCGCATGGCAGGATTAGATGCCTTGGGACCAATCGTCTTGACCGTGTCACTGAGTAGGCTGATCCCGTACTTGACCAGCTCCGGGTCTTCCGCGCTATCGATCGAGCCCGGCTCGACCCAGGGTTGTACCGGCCTGGCCTTCTGTTTTTCGAGCAGCTGATGCGCTTCCGCGGGCGTCAACACCTGCTCCACCTCGAATGGCGACGTCCATGGCGACGGAAGTCAGCGGAAACAGGAAGAGGGCACACACTGGCAAACGTTGGATTTTCATTTTTTAGCGCCGAATCTCTGAACTCTGGAAAACTGACCGGCAAGTTTAGCGTTATTTGGTGACCGATCGAAGAATCACTCGTCAAGAACCGGCTCGCGGTCTGGCGTATGACAAAGAACAAACCGGCTTTCTGTTCGACGGCAGTTTTTCCTCGTCGGCATCGTCACCCGGGTCGACGGACGTACCATGTGCCATCCCGATTATGCCCCCAGCCGAAGCGCTGCTCCATGCGCCTGCGGAACCGCCGCCTCTAGCTTCAGCAACGCTGCGAGAGACTGACGCCGAGGGAGCGCGAGGTCCTGTTCCGCGTCCTGAAAGGGCGAAGGAATAAGCCGATCGCTGACGACATGAATATCGACGAGCGTTCGGTCAAACGTCATCGCACCAACCTGATGGCGAAGCTGGACGTCGGGTCCGTTCCCGAGCTGGTACACTTCGCGGTCGCTGCAGGCCTCTGTCAACCGGAGTAGCGATGGACATCTCGGCAATCCTTCTCGGCGTCATCGTCATTCTTGCGGCCACGGCGCTATGCGTCATCCTGTTCGAGCGAATCGGCTTCGGGGCCATCCTGGGCTTTATCGTCGCCGGCATCGTCATCGGGCCGCACACTCCGGGCCCGGTTCCCGTTCACGCGGTCGACGAGCTGCAGAGCATCGCCGAGCTCGGTGTGGTGCTGTTCATGTTCACCGTCGGCCTGGCGATGCGCCCCGAGAAGGTCTGGAAGATGCGCCGCCTCATCTTCGGACTGGGCTCCGCCCAAATGCTGCTGACGGGTGGCGTCCTGGCCGCGTATCTGATCATCTTTCTGCAGGCGCCCTGGGAAGCAGCGACCATCATCGGCCTCGCGTTCGGCATGTCGTCCACGGCCATCGTCATGGGCACGCTGGGAGAGCGCGGCGAACTGGCGACCGAGCACGGGCGGACCACCTTCGCCGTCCTGATGGCGCAGGACATGTGGATCGTGCCTGTAATGGCATTGGTTCCGATCCTGGCCCACAGCACGGATCAGGGCGCCCCGACACCCCTCTGGGAGACACTGGTGCTGGTGGTCGGGTTGGTCGCGGGCATCGTCGCCGTCGGGCGCTGGCTGTTGCCGGCGGCGCTTGGCTATTGCGCGCGCCGACGGCAGATGGACGCCTTCGGGCTGGTCCTGTTTCTCGCCGTGATCTTCGCCGCCTGGTCCGTGGAGCAGGTGGGCATCTCCATGACCCTGGGCGCGTTCCTCCTCGGGATGCTGCTCTCGGCCTCGGACCTCCGGCACCAGATCGAAGCGACCGTCGCGCCGTACAAGCAGAGCCTGATGGGCCTGTTCTTCATCGCGGTGGGCATGTCCATCGACGTTGGCGCACTGCTGCATGACTGGGACGCGCTTCTCGTCCACGTCCCCGTCGTTCTATTGCTCAAAGGTGCGGTGCTCATCGGGCTCGCCCTCGCGTTTGGCATCGGCCGCTCGGCGGCGATCCGCACTGGGTTTTACCTGTCCCAGGTCGGCGAATTCGCCTTCGTCCTCTTGGGGGCTGCGGCCGTTGCCGGACTGCTGAGCGGCGACGGGCACACCTTGGCCATGCTGGTGGTGGCGATCAGCATGATCGCCACACCGTTGATGGTCAAAGCGGGCGCTGCGGTGGCCGACCGCCTCGGGGCGGCGCCCGCGAGCGCGGACGCGGAACTGTCCGCCGACCTGGATCGGCATGTGGTCATCATCGGCTACGACGAGGTGGGGCACCTCATCGACCTGATGCTGGGGCGGGCGAACGTGCCCCACATCGCCGTCGAACGGGATATCGCCGTGGTGCGGCGGGCCAAGCGCGGCGGGCGCAATGTCTTCTTCGGCGACATGTACAGCCCCACCGCCCAAGAAGCCGCCGGGCTCGGCAAGGCCACCGCCGTGTTCGTGACCTCGCGCGATTCGGAGGCCGCCAAGGCGCTTGCCCTTACCCTGCATCGCCTCTATCCGCAGCTGGACGTCCACGTGCGCGTGCGCACACTTGCCGATCAGGCCGCGCTGGTCGCCAAGGGCATCAAGCACGCGGGCACGGGCTACATCGAGAGCACGCTGACCCGAGGCGGGATACTGCTGAAAGACCTTGGGGTCTCGGAAGAGGATGTCAGTGAGCTGGTGAGCGCCCTCCGGGACAACGATTACGCCCTGATACGAGCCGCCTATGCCGAAACCAAGAGGACTTGACCGTTAGCCAACTCCATCTACTCCCGCCCTGCCTCCACGGCGGAACCGTCTGATGCCATAGCGGGCAACGGGTTTGGAAAGGGGATCGCGACGAGAATCCATTGGGCTGGATGTTATAGCGGGTTACGACTGGCCCGGCAGGCGAAAGGGACTCCCGCAAGTAGCCGATTGATGCCGCGGGAAGCCCTTTGATACTCGGTAACGGCATCGCGGTCGGCATCACCCAATCGTCCCGAACGGGACTCTCGCGCATTATCAGTAGGCGCCCTACCCTAGAGCCTTGC
>JBATKF010000064.1:0-11011 GCA_049669185.1 Sedimenticolaceae bacterium
GGGGTGCACGGAGTGGAAGGCGGTGAAGGCGTAGTCGACACTACGTCGAATCGCCTGCAACGAGTACGCCCCGTCAGGGCGAGGGTATCGGGGGCCGCAGCAGGAAATCGGTGAGCTATGCAGGCTAAGCGCCACCGCGGACGGTCTCCGATAACGTTGCGCTCGCAGGCCTGCGCGGTCAAGCCGTGGAAACCAGACACCACGCTGCGAACTCAGCGGCTTGTTTGGTAAGCTGGCGTGATGCCTGAAGCCCTGCTCGTGATGACCACCATGCCCGACGAAAACAGCGCAAATGCGCTGGCAACGCAGCTCGTAGAGGGTGGCCTCGCCGCCTGCGTGAACATCGGCTCGCCGGCGACCTCTGTCTACCGATGGGCGGGCCAGGTAAAGCAGGATACCGAGCGGCTATTGACCATCAAGACGACCCTCGACCGCTATGCCGCACTGGAAAACGCCATCGTGGAGCGCCACCCCTACGAACTTCCCGAGGTGATCGCGGTCCCGATCACTCATGGGCTTTCCGCCTATCTCGCGTGGATAGAACAATGCACAAAAAACTGATTTTCTGCGGCCTGATTCTGCTCTCGGGCCTAAACGCAGCCCAGGCCGAACAGGAGTTCCTGAAACCGGATCAGGCATTCGCGATCTCGGCGCAGTCCGCGGCGGATGAGCGGGTCCGGTTCAACTGGCAGATTGCGGACGGCTACTACCTCTATCAGAGCAAATTCCGTTTTATCAGCGACACCGCTGGCGTCGAGTTTGGCGAACCGAGATTGCCGCCTGCGGAGACCAAACAGGACCCCATCTTCGGCACCGTCCAGGTCTACCGGAACCAGGTCAGCATCGACGTACCGCTGACTGCGGTGCCACCGGGCGCCGAGGTGCTCACCCTGAAGGCGCGCTCGCAGGGCTGCGCGGATGCCGGGATCTGCTACCCGCCGCACACCCAGACCGTCCTGGTGGCACTCAACGAGTCGGTCGATGGCCCGCCGCCGGTGGATGCAAATCTGGTCGAGGACTTTGCCCCCGCCGGTAGCGCACCACCGCTGCCGGCAATCGCGCCCGCACCCACCGGCGCGCAGCAGGACCCCTTGACCGAACTGGCAACGCTGGGGGACGAACTCGGCTTGGGCATGGAGGAAGACGACATCCTGTCACCGGAAGACGCCTTCCAGGTCAGCGCCGGCAGTGCCGACGGCCGTCGGCTGCAGGTGCAGTGGACGATCGCGGACGGCACCTATCTCTACGAAGACAAGATCGCGCTGGAACTGGCCGGCGAGGGCGTGCAGCTGGGCGAGGTGGCGCTGCCCGCGCCTGACATCAAAAAGGATTCCATCAAGCCCGATGGCACGATCGGCGACGTCGCCGTATACCACAGGCTCATCGACCTCGATATCCCGCTGGTGCGCAGCAACACCGACGCCACCCAGGTCACGCTGACGGCCAAATACCAGGGCTGCGCCGATCGGGGCATCTGCTACCCGCCGCAGCAGCAGGTATTCACCCTCGACCTACCCGCGGCCAGCGGCGCAGCCAGTATCGCTGTAGCGCAGACCACCGCGGCTCCCCCGGCCGGGGGAGCCGTGGTCGAGGGACCAGCGGCCGGCGAACAGAAATTGTCCGAACAGGATGAGATCGCGTCGATGATGGCCGGGCAGAGCACCTGGGTGGTAATCGGGGCCTTCTTCCTCATCGGTCTCGGCCTCGCCTTCACGCCCTGCGTGTTCCCGATGATCCCGATCCTGTCCGGCATCATCACGGGACACGGCAGGCACATAACCACGCAAAAGGCCTTCATGCTGTCGCTGGTGTATGTGCTCGCGATGGCGCTGACCTACACCGTCGCCGGCATATTCGCCGCGTTGGCCGGTGAAAACCTGCAGGCGATGCTGCAAAACCCGGTGGCGCTTACGGTGTTCGCACTGGTGTTCGTCGCCCTGGCCTTTTCCATGTTTGGTTTCTACGACCTGCAGCTGCCCTCGAGCCTGCAGTCGAAACTGAGCGAGATCAGCAACCGGCAGCAGGGCGGCAGCCTGGCCGGTGCCGGCGTCATGGGCCTGTTGTCTGCGCTGATCGTCGGACCCTGCGTGGCGCCGCCGCTGGCCGGTGCTTTGATCTATATCGGTCAGACCGGCGATGCGGCCCTCGGCGGCCTGGCCCTGTTCGCGATGTCGATGGGCATGGGGGCGCCGCTTATCGCAATCGGCACCTCGGCGGGCAAGATTCTGCCGCGGGCCGGCGTGTGGATGGACACGGTCAAGGCGGTCTTCGGCGTTCTGATGCTGGGTGTCGCCATCTATCTCCTGGAACGCGTGATATCGCCGGTCGCAGCCATGTTCCTGTGGGGCACGCTGCTGATCGTCGCTGCGATCTATATGGGCGCGATCAGCGCCCTGCCGGAGGGTGCAAGCGGCTGGCGCCGGCTCTGGAAGGGCCTCGGTGTGGTGTTGCTGATCTATGGCACCCTGTTCCTGATCGGCGTCGCCACGAACGGCAGGGACACCCTGCAGCCGCTGCGCGGGCTGGCGTTCGGCGGTGCCACTGGCGCATCCGCCGAGGCACATGTGCCGTTCAAGCGCATCAAGACCATCGCCGATCTGGATCGCGAGCTGGCCGCGGCCAAGGCGGCCGGCCGACCCGTGATGCTCGATTTCTATGCCGACTGGTGTGTCTACTGCATTCAGATGGAACGCGACACCTTCCCGGATCCCCAGGTGCGCGATGCGATGGCCAAGCTGGTATTGCTGCAAGCCGATGTCACCGATAACGACGAGGCCGACAAGGCCCTGCAGCGACATATCGGCATACCGGCCCCACCGGCGATGATCTTCTGGGGCGCGGATGGCGTCGAGCGCAGACACCTGCGGCTGCTCGGCTTCATGGGGCCTGAGGAGTTCGCACCGCATGTCAGAGAGGCCCTGCAGTGAAGATTCGCAACTACTTCCTGATCGCAGTCGGCGGTGCGGTGCTCGGTGCGCTCAGCGGTTTCGCGTGGCGCGCGCTGCATGACGCCGGCCAACCCGATCTCCCGTCACCGATCCAGACGGTAGAGGTAGTCGACGTCCTGCCCAGCTTCACCTACCCAGATCTCGCAGGGCAGCAGCGGCGCAGCCAGGAGTTCACCGACAAGGTCGTAGTCCTGAATTTCTGGGCCACCTGGTGTCCGCCCTGCCGTAAAGAGACACCCGCGTTTGTCGCTCTGCAGGAGACATTCGCCGGGGCTGTCCAGTTTGTCGGGATCGCCATTGATGACGAGGACCCGGTGCGCGACTTTGCGGCCGACTTCGCTGTCAACTATCCCATGCTGCTCGGCGACGTCGGGGCCGTGACGCTGTCCCGCCAGCTCGGCAATCGTTACGAAGGCCTACCGTTCACGGTCGTGATGGCCCCCGGCGGCCGTGTGGTCCTGCGCCACGCCGGTGAGCTCGACCGCGACCGGCTCGAACCCTTGTTGCGCGAACTCACCGGCGCCGGCTGACGGAATCCCCGCCCTAGACAAAACACCCGATTTGTCCGACAATTGCGCTCGATTTATCGCCATTTCGGCGCAGATCCCGGCAGAAGCCGAACTGGCTCCGGACCGGGACACTCCAGGAAAACACGCTGAGATGGCGCATATTCTTGTTCTGAACGGCCCCAACCTGAACCTCCTGGGTTCGCGTGAACCAGGGCTCTACGGACAAGATTCCCTGGACGCGATCGAGGCACGGCTGGGCACGCTGGCAGCGGGCCACCAGCTCGAGTGCTTCCAGAGCAACGCCGAGCATGCGCTCATCGACCGTATTCATGCGGCGGGACAACAAGGGGTGGACTTCATCCTTATCAATCCTGCCGCCCTGACCCACACCAGCGTCGCCCTGCGCGATGCGCTGCTGGGGGTCGCCATCCCGTTCATCGAAGTGCACCTCTCCAACGTATTCGCCCGCGAGCCCTTCCGCCATCGCTCCTATCTCTCCGACATCGCCGTCGGTGTGATCAGCGGTCTGGGTGCTCAGGGTTACGAATTGGCGCTCGCCGCCGCGCTGCGCAGGCTGGCTGATGGAACGGCAGTAGCAACACCGTGATTTAGGAATACAGCCTGATGGATATCCGTAAGGTCAAGAAACTGATCGAACTGCTGGAAGAATCGGACGTCGCCGAGATCGAGATCCACGAGGGCGAGGAGTCAGTGCGGATCAGTCGCGCCAGTTCACTGGCGCCGATCATGGCGGGCGCCCCACTGGCGGCCCCAGGTGCAGCGCCAGTCCTTGCCGCCAGCCCGGCATCTGCCGCCGGCGAGACCGCAGCGTCGGCGAAGCCCGAGATCGAGGGCCATATCATCCGCTCACCGATGGTCGGGACCTTCTACCGTGCGCCGTCGCCAGGTGCCAAACCCTTCGTCGTCGAAGGCCAGGCGGTGACGAACGGGGAGACCCTGTGCATCATCGAGGCGATGAAGATCCTCAACCAGATCGAGTGCGACACCGCCGGCAAGGTACTCGAGATCTTGGTCGAGAACGCCCAGCCGGTCGAGTACAACGAACCGCTGTTCGTCATCGGTTGACCCCCAGTGCTGGAGAAGATTGTCATCGCCAATCGCGGGGAGATCGCGCTGCGCATTCTGCGCGCCTGCCGTGAACTGGGCATCCGCGTCGTCGCCATCCATTCCGAGGCCGACCGCGACCTCAAGCACGTGCGCCTCGCCGACGAATCGGTATGCATCGGCCCGGCGGCCAGCAGCGCAAGCTATCTGAACGTGCCGGCGATCATCAGCGCGGCAGAGGTCTGTGACGCCCAGGCGATCCATCCCGGGTATGGATTCTTGGCCGAGAATGCCGATTTCGCCGAGCGCGTCGAACAATCCGGCTTTGTCTTCATCGGCCCGCGACCGGACACCATTCGCCTGATGGGTGACAAGATCACGGCCATCGAGGCCATGAAGGCGGCGGGCGTGCCGACCGTACCGGGCTCGAACGGCCCGCTAGACGAAGATACCAAACGCACGCTCAAGCTCGCGAAACAGATCGGCTATCCGGTGATCATCAAGGCCGCCGGCGGCGGTGGCGGGCGCGGCATGCGCGTTGTGCACAGCGAGGCCGCGCTGCTCAGCGCGATTTCCCTGACCAGGGCCGAGGCAGGCGCTGCGTTCGGCAACGAAACCCTGTACATGGAAAAGTTTCTCGAGAACCCGCGTCACATCGAGTTCCAGGTGTTGGCGGATGAGTTCGGCCATGCCATTCACCTCGGCGAGCGCGACTGCTCGATGCAGCGCCGGCACCAGAAGGTGGTCGAAGAGGCCCCGGCCCCGGGGATCAGCGAGGAGCAGCGCCGCCGCGTGGGAGAGCGCTGCGCGGAGGCCTGTCGCCAGATCGGGTATCGCAGCGCCGGCACCTTCGAGTTTCTCTACGAAGACGGCGAGTTTTATTTCATCGAGATGAATACCCGCGTGCAGGTGGAACATCCGGTCACCGAGATGATCACCAGCGTAGACATCGTCAAGGAGCAGCTGTTGATTGCCAGCGGCGAACCCTTGAGTTACACGCAAGACGATATCCAGATCCGTGGCCACGCGATCGAGTGCCGGATCAACGCGGAAGATCCGAAGACCTTCATGCCCTGCCCCGGCGACATCACGCAGCTGCACGTCCCCGGCGGACCGGGCGTCCGCGTCGAGACGCACCTCTACAACGGCTATCGCGTACCGCCGTACTACGACTCCATGATCGGCAAGCTGATTACCCATGGCGAGACACGCGCAGTCGCGATCGCACGCATGCGAACCGCGCTGTCCGAGTTGGTGATCGACGGCATCAAGACCAACATCCCGCTGCAGGTGGACATCATGGCAGACGCCAATTTCCAGGAAGGCGGGATGAATATTCACTATCTCGAGAAGAAGCTGGGGCTCTGACTTTTTCGAGCGCGGCCTATGCCCTGGATCCAGGCACATCTCACCGTCGACAAGACCCGCGTTCCGCTGATCGAGCTCCTGTTCGAGACCCTCGGCGCGCAGGCGGTTGCGTTGGGTGACGCCGCCGACGAGCCGATGCTCGAGCCCGGTCCGGGAGAGACGCCGCTGTGGCAAGCGACCCGGGTATCGGGTCTGTTCGCCGGCAGCACCGATGCGGACGCCCTGCGCAGCGCGCTGAACCAGGCGCTGGGCGTCGATGCCAGTCAGAGCCTACGGTTGGAGCATCTGAACGATCGGGACTGGGAGCGGGCCTGGCTGGACCAGTTCCACCCCATGCGCTTCGGGCGGCGCCTGTGGATCCGCCCGACCGGCCATGCGATAGCGCAGCGCGGGGCCGTCGTGGTCGACCTCGATCCGGGTCTGGCCTTCGGCACCGGCACACATCCAACGACGGCCTTGTGCCTCGGCTGGCTGGACAGCTATGACGTGCGCGGCCTACAGATAATCGACTTCGGCTGCGGATCCGGCGTACTCGGGATCGCTGCGTTGAAACTGGGCGCGGCGCGCGTGATCGCGGTCGATCATGATCCCCAGGCGCTGATGGCTACCCGTGACAACGCCATGCGCAACGGCGTCTCCGACCGCATCCACGTGCTGAACAGTGCAGAGTTGGCGGGGCAGTCGGTCGATGTGGTACTCGCGAACATCCTGGCCAACGTCCTGGTGGAGCTGGCACCCCGGATCCTCGGTCTGCTCCAGACTGGCGGACACCTCGCCATGTCCGGCGTGCTGAAGCCGCAGGCGGATGAGGTCATCCAGGCCTATGCGAACGCGATAGACTTCGCACCGATGGAAACCCAGCAGGACTGGGTGTTGTTGCACGGACGCCGGTTATAGACCAAGACAGTGCAAACAGCGACGGGACATTCGATGCCCTATGTCATTGAGTCGGCGCAGGATATTAGCGATTGAGCTGATCAAGATTTCGTGGCTATGTCCGATTCTCTCTAAATCTGACGACAGGGATTGCGGCTTTGAGAACACGCTGCCCCAATTGTGACGCGCGCTACGAAGTTGCCACCCGGAAACTGCTGGATTCCGATGGACTGGCACGTTGCTGGCGGTGTAGCACGGTCTTCGATGCGCTGGCGGGCGGCCCTGCCGCCGCGGGTGCAGACACCAATGACAAACGCGTGGTGGATCTCGATGCACAGGCGGAACTGACCGACAACGAGGCCGGCGTGGCAGAGACCCCCGAACTACCCTTTGCAGTACCCGAAGACCTCAAGCCGCTGCAGGCGTCCGCACAGGACGCCTTGGGTATCCAGGACACCCTGTATCAGAAAAAATCCCGCCAGGCCCTGTTCTACGGTCTCGCTGCTACGGTGTTGATTGCGGCGCTTGGCCTGCAGCTTGCCTGGCAACAGCGCGAGCAGATATTGGCGCAGTTCCCGCCGCTGGAGGTCATCTGCGGCGTGGTTGCATGTCGACCTTCACTGGCTCACGCACCCGAGCGTTTCCGCATCCTGCAGCGCGAGATCAAACCGACCGCCAACCTGCCCGGTTCGCTCACGTTGAGCGCGGTGGTCCGCAATGAGGCAGAGCTGCCACAGCTACTTCCCGATCTCCAACTCTCACTGACCGACAACAATGGCGGACTCTTGGTTCGTCGCCGTCTGTCGCCCGGCGAATACCTGTTTCCCGCCCCAGCCGAAGGCAAGTTGGTTGACCCCGGCGAAGTAATCACTATCGCGTTGGATTTCGAAGATCCAGGCTCCCTCGCCACCGGCTTCCAGATCGATTTTCTGTAACATTCGATTGCGGGGTTTCACCCCTTGCGCCGCTGCAATTTCGGCGTAACATTGCCCCCCCTGCCGATCGAGAAGACCGGAGTCATTATCCGGAGCGGACGCCAAGTTACGATCCGCGCCGTCGCGCAGGAACAGGGACGGATTGACATTCGAGATTCACCCAGCAGCCAGTAAAAGAAGACTGACACTCGCGTGCGTATCGGCCCTATTCAACTTGACAACAGTCTGATCGTTGCGCCGATGGCGGGCGTCACCGATCGCCCGTTCCGCACGCTGTGTCGTCGTCTGGGTGCCGGTCTGGCGGTGTCCGAAATGGTCACGGCGGACGCCAGTCTCTACGGATCCCGCAAGACCCTTCGCCGCCTCGACCATGCCGGCGAGCAGGGCCCGGTGTCGGTGCAGATCGTCGGCACGGATCCGCAGCGCATGGCGGAGGCCGCAAAGGTCAATGTGGCGCACGGCGCACAGGTCATCGACATCAACATGGGCTGCCCAGCCAAAAAGGTCTGCAAAGTGGCCGCCGGCTCCGCGCTGATGCGCGATGAGCGGCTGGTTGCGAACATTCTGCAGCGCGTAGTGGATGCAGTCGAGGTACCGGTGACGCTGAAGATGCGCACCGGCTGGGACCGCGATAACCGCAATGCAGCACGGATTGCCAACCTTGCCGAACAGGTCGGGGTCGCTGCTGTCGCGGTGCATGGCCGCACACGGGCCTGCGCCTATCGTGGTGACGCCGAGTACGACACCATTCGCAGGGTCAAACAGCAAGTCAAAATACCGGTGATTGCCAACGGCGACATCGATTCTCCCGAGAAGGCGATCCAGGTGCTGCAATACACGGCGGCCGACGCCCTGATGATCGGGCGCGCCGCCCAGGGGCGACCATGGATCTTTCGCGAGATCACCCACCACCTCGAAACCGGCAGGCGACTGCCGGCGCCTGATCCCGTATGGATTCGGGATCTTTTGCTCGAGCACCTCGACGATCTATACGCGCTGTATGGGGCAGCGCATGGCGTCCGGGTCGCCCGCAAGCACATCGCCTGGTATAGCAAGACACAGCCAGGCGCCGCGGCATTTCGGCAACGCATCAATGCGGCCGAGACCACGCGACAACAGGGCCAGTTGATAAAGGAATACTTCGACAGCCTCGACGACAAGAAGACACCCGGCCTCGGTCCAGTGTCCGCGAAAGAGGAGAAGCAGCTTGAGAGTAGAAGGCACCCATTGTGCGCCCCGCAATTCAGCCAGCGTTGTCGTGGCCAAGCCCAAAAAACCCGAGCCGTTGCGCGCAGCGGTATCTGATGCGCTGGCGCATTATTTCGAGCAACTCGACGGCGCAGCACCCAATGATCTCTACCAGCTGGTGATGCAACAGGTGGAGCAACCCCTGTTCGAGACCGTGATGGCCTTCACCGGGGGAAATCAGAGCAAGGCGGCCGCATTGCTCGGCATCAGCCGCAGCACGCTGCGCAAGAAACTTGCACACTACGAGATCGAATAAGAACATGCGATCCCGCTGAAACCCCGCGCGACCGACCTGCCGTGGGCCGCGCCAGTCTTTGCAGGAAGAATCATGCCCAGCATCACCAGAGCCCTGATCAGCGTCTCCGACAAGACCGGTGTCGTCGAATTTGCCCGCGACCTTGCCGAGGCCGGTGTCGAGATCCTGTCGACCGGCGGCACTGCCAAGCTGCTCCGCGACAACGGCATCGCGGTCATGGGCGTAGGTGATTACACCGGTTTTCCCGAGATGATGGGGGGCCGCGTAAAGACGCTGCACCCGAAGATTCATGGCGGCATCCTGGGGCGCCGCGGCATCGACGACGACGTCATGGAGCGTCACGGTATCGGCCGTATCGACCTGATCGCGGTCAATCTCTACCCGTTCCAGCAGACCGTGGCCGATCCCGACTGCAGCCTCGAGGACGCCATCGAAAACATCGATATCGGCGGCCCGACCATGATCCGGGCAGCGGCCAAGAATTATCGCGACGTCGCGGTGCTGGTGGACCCGCACGACTACGGCCAGATCATCCAGGAGATACGCAGCAACAAAGGCGAGGTCCGTGCAGACACCTGCTTCCGCCTGGCGCTCAAGACCTTCGAACACACCGCCCGTTACGACGGGGACATCGCCAACTACCTGGGCACCATCGACGAGGCCGGCGGCCGGCGCGATTTCCCGGCCACCATCAACCTGCAGTTTCGTCGGGCGCAAGAACTGCGCTATGGCGAGAACCCACACCAGAAGGCGGCGTTCTTCGTCGAGCAGGACATCCGGGAATCGAGCGTTGCCACCGCGCACCAGCTGCAGGGCAAGGCACTGTCTTACAACAACATCGCGGACACCGATGCCGCGCTCGAGTGCATCAAACAGTTCGACGAGGCGCCGGCCTGTGTGATCGTCAAGCACGCCAACCCCTGCGGTGTGGCGTTCGGCGCTACGCTGCGCGAGGCCTATGACCGCGCCTTCAAGACCGACCCGGAATCGGCGTTCGGCGGCATTATCGCGTTCAACGGTGAACTCGACGGCGAGACCGCCGAGGCCATCGTGGAACGCCAGTTCGTCGAGGTGATCGTCGCCCCGTTGATATCTGCCGAGGCGATCGAGGCGGTCAAGGCGAAAAAAAACGTGCGCCTGCTCGCCTGCGGCGAATGGGCCGCGGAAGACATCCACCGCCTGGATTTCAAGCGCGTCAACGGCGGCCTGCTGGTGCAGGATGCGGACCTTCAGCTGCTCAGCGAGACCCGGGTGGTCAGCGACCGGGCGCCGACCGAGGCCGAGATGCGCGACCTGCTGTTCGGCTGGCGGGTGGCCAAGTTCGTCAAGTCCAACGCCATCGTCTATGCAAAGGACGGCATGACCATCGGCGTCGGGGCCGGCCAGATGAGCAGGGTCAACTCGGCGCGGATCGCCGGCATCAAGGCCGAGCATGCCGGCCTCGCAGTGCAGGGCTCTGTGATGGCGTCGGATGCCTTCTTCCCGTTTCGCGACGGCATCGACAACGCCTCTGCGGCGGGCATCGCCGCGGTCATCCAGCCGGGCGGCTCGATGCGCGACGAAGAGGTGATCGCCGCCGCCAACGAGCACCGTATGGCCATGGTGTTCACCGGGATGCGGCACTTCCGCCATTGAACGCCAAGTTGACGTACCGGACAGTGCGATACGGCACCCTAAGCGCTAAAAGGATCCCATTGATAGCGGCGTAGCGATACGCGCCCGTCGATGACCACCACCCCCTCGCTGCGCAACAGCCGCAACTGCCGGTTCGACCCGCCCTTTTCCAGCGGCAGGCTGGAGGTACCG
>JBATKF010000065.1:0-39581 GCA_049669185.1 Sedimenticolaceae bacterium
TGTCCACGGTCGCGTGGAAGCGTGACAATCCCGGCCAGGTGGTCCCACTGGCGATGTACGGCACCACGGCAAACGCGATCATGTGGCTGTGGGCCAGCGCCGGCGTCGCCATCGAGATGTTGTTCCAGCTGATCCCCTGGTCGCTTGGCCTGATGAATACCGTCGACCCGGGTCTTGCGCGCACGCTGTTCTCCTGGACGCTGCACGCAATTGTCTATTTCTGGCTATTCCCGGCGTATATCGCGATGTACACCATCCTGCCAAAGGTCGCCGGTGGGCGTCTGTTCAGCGATGAAATGGCGCGCATTGCCTTCATTATGCTGCTGGTGATCAGCGTGCCGATCGGCTTCCATCATCTGTACATGGATCCGCAACAGTCCGCCGGTTTCAAATTCCTGCATATGCTCGGGACATTCGGTGTCGCCATCCCGACGCTCTTGACGGGCTTCACGGTACTCGCCTCCCTCGAGGGAGCCGGGCGTCTGCGCGGCGGCAAGGGTCTGTTCGGCTGGATCGGCGCGCTGAATTGGAAGCAGCCCATGGTCGTTGCCGGCATGCTGGCGCTGTTCATGCTGATCGCCGGCGGCTGGGGTGGCATGATCAACGCCAGCTATCAGATGAACACCTTGGTGCACAATACCCAGTGGGTCACCGGCCACTTCCATCTGATCTTCGGCGGGACCACGGTCATTATGTATCTGGCGACTGCCTATTGGCTGTGGCCCAAGCTGACCGGTCGGCAGCTGGCCTCGCGCGGCATGGCTGTCATACAGCTTTGGCTGTGGGCCATCGGCATGCTGGTCCTGACGCTGCCGTGGCATGCACTCGGCCTGCTGGGACAACCACGCCGGATCTCCTCGACACCGTATGATTCTCCATTGGTGGCTCAGTGGGATCCGCACGAACTGGCGATGATCGTCGGCGGTGCCATCCTGTTGTTCTCGGCCCTGCTGTTTGTTCTCAACCTGCTGCTGTCGCATATGTCCAAGAAGGCCGAAAACGAGAGCGACGACGACTGGGCGGTGGCGGTCTATCCGCCGATGCGTGTGCCCAAGCCGATGAACGGCTTTGCGCTATGGAACGGCATCGTGGCCGTGTGGATGGTAGTGGCCTATGGCATACCGATTGTCCAACTGCTGATACTCGATGCACCCGGTTCGTTGGCATGGGGGTATTGATGCGATGAAAAAGCGCGTATTGATCCTGTTGGCCTGCTGTCTGCTGCCGATCGGTCTCGTTCATGCATCACCGTCATCGAACGTCGCCTGGACGGTCGAGACCTATACGCTGGTCAAAAACGGCGACCCAGCGATCGGTGCGAAGATCGAGACCGTCGAGACCGAGGATGTCCTGGCCTGCACAGGCTGCCATGGCAAAGGCGGCGCCGAACCCGATCGCGACAAGCACCCGACGCTGGCCGGACAGGTTGCCGCCTATACTTACAAGCAGCTGCGCGACTACAAGGACGGCAAACGCGAAAACCGTCGCATGAACGAGGCGGTGGAGCGCCTTTCGAACGAGCAACTGGCCGCGCTGGCGGCCTGGTATGCGCAGCAGCCGATCGCCTCGGTCGAGGTCGACGCCGACGAGCAGGTCAGCGACGAGACGATCGCCCTGGTATTCCGCGGCGACAAGACACGGATGATCCAACCCTGTGCATCCTGTCATGGTCCGCGCGGCGAAGGTGCCATCATCGATGTGCCTTCAATAGCGGGTCAGAACGTTAAGTACTTTGTAGAGACGATGAAAGACTACGCCAAGGAAAAACGCACCAACGACATCTACTCCCGCATGCGCATCATCGCCAAGGCGCTGACGCGTGATGAGATCAACGAGTTGGCGGTGTATTACGCCAGACTCGGCGGGGACCTGAAGCAGGCCAGCGCCGAATGAATCGTGAACAACAAAGCGGGTCCGGCGGTTTGCCAGGCCAACACACCACTGCCCTTCCACTCAGAGAGAAATCAGGAGGAATCATGAGCTGCAAAAAGAAGGCGCTTGCCGCGCTAATCGGCTCTATCTTCGTCGTATCCGCCACGCAGGCGATGGCCGGCGCCAGCGCCAAGGCCATGGCCGACACCTGCGCCGGCTGCCATGGCACCAACGGCCAGAGCGTAGGCCCTGCAACACCCAACCTCGCCGGGATGTCCGAGGCCTATTTCATCGAGTCCATGAACGGCTTCAAGGCCCTGCCCAAAGACGCCACCTACGCGGAAGGCGCACGCCCGGCGACCATCATGAACCGTATCGCCAAGGGCTATACCGACGAACAGATCGAGGCGATGGGTGCCTATTTCGCCAGCCTGCCGGTGCACAAGGCCAAGGTGCCGCATGACCCCGCCAAGGCGAAAATGGGCGCCGAGGTCTATGACAAAGGCTGTGCCAAGTGCCACGACGAAAACGGCGCACTGCCGGACGACGATGCCGGCATCCTGGCCGGTCAGTGGCTGCCGTGGCTGGAGTTCTCAATGGCCGATTTCAAATCCGGCCATCGTGAGATGCCGAAGAAGATGAAGAAGCAGGTCGACGCACTCAGCGATGACGAACTCGCGGCCGTGCTGAACTTCTTCGCCAGCCAGCAGTAATCGGAGGAACACGACAATGGCAAACTTCACACGTAGAAAATTCATCCAGGTAGCCGGCGGCGCGGCGGCGGTCAGTTCGTTGGGTTTCCCGGCCATCGTCGGCGCGGCCAGCAAGAAGGTCGTGGTGGTCGGCGGCGGCACCGGTGGCGCGACTGCGGCCAAGTACATCCGCATGGCCGATTCCTCGGTCGACGTCACCCTGATCGAGCCCAACGAAAACTATTACACCTGCTACATGAGCAACGAGGTCCTGTCGGGGCATCGCACCATGGATTCCATCAAGGTCGGCTACGACGGGCTGCGCGGCCACGGGGTCACGGTCGTTCACGACACCGTCACCGATATCGATGCCGCCGGCAAGAAAGTGATGACCGCGGGCGGTCAGACCTTCGCCTATGACCGCTGCATCGTCGCGCCAGGCATTTCGTTCAAAGGCAACATCGAGGGCTATGACGACGCGGCCATGCAGGCCATGCCGCATGCCTGGAAGGCCGGCGAGCAGACCGTACTGCTGCGCAAAAAGCTCGAGGCCATGCCCGATGGCGGTGTGGTCATGATCGCTTCGCCGCCGAATCCGTTCCGCTGCCCACCCGGGCCGTATGAGCGTGCATGCCAGATCGCGATGTACCTGCAGGCCAAGAAGCCCAAGTCCAAGTTGATGATCGTCGACGCCAAGGACAAGTTCTCCAAGAAGGGGCTGTTCACCCAGGCGTTCGAGCGGTATTTCAAGGACACCATTGAATGGGTACCTGGCGCAGACACGGGCGGCGGGGTGGTGCGGGTGGACGCGGCAAGCGGCACCCTGTACACCGGCGACGGCAAGGAGCACAAGCCGGCCGTGGCCAACGTCATCCCGGCGCAGCAGGCCGGGGCGATCGCCATCAAGGCCGGTCTGACCGACGACTCCGGCTGGTGCCCGATCGACGGGCGTTCGTTCGAGTCGACTATCCACAAGGGCGTGCATGTGATCGGCGATGCCTCCATCGCCAAGCCGCTGCCGAAGTCGGGCTATGCCGCGAACTCGGAGGGCAAGGTGGCCGCGGCCGCGGTAGTGGCGATGCTGAAGGGCGAAGAGCCGGGTGACCCGGCGCTGGTCAACACCTGCTACTCCATCGTCGGCCCGAACGACGCCATTTCGGTGGCCATGGTCTATGACTTGAAGGAAGGGCAGCTGAGCAAGGTCGATGGCTCCGGTGGCCTTACGCCGGCGGACAGCCCGCCGGAGATGCGCGCTCGCGATGTGCAATATGCCTACAGCTGGTATGACAATATCGTGCACGACAGCTTCGGCTGATCGCCATCTAGACACAACGCTTCCAGGGCCCCGCGGGGCCCTTTTTTGTTGAACGTTCGATGCAGCGCGATGCAGTTGGCTTAACGCACCTTCACCTGCAGCATCTCCTCGCCGTATTCACCGATGAGATGCACCGCGCAGGCGATGCAGGGATCGAAGCTGTGAATCGTACGCAAGATCTCGACCGGCTGCTGCGGATCGTACAGCTCATGGTTGTCCTGCAGGGCCGCCTCGTAGGCGCCCGGCTGGTTCTGCGGGTCACGCGGCCCGGCGTTCCAGGTCGACGGCACCACCGCCTGGTAGTTGTCGATCTTTTGATCCTTGATCACGATGTAATGCGCCAGGCCGCCGCGCGGCGCCTCCATGAAGCCGACGCCCTTGGCCTCCCGCGGCCAGGTCGAGGGATCCCACAATGCTTCATTGAAGGTACGGGTATTGCCAGCCTTGATGTTGGCATTCAGCGTATCCATCCAGGTCTGCATCTTGTCGGCGATGAGCTTGGTCTCGAGCGTGCGCGCCGCGGTGCGGCCCAGGGTCGAGAACAATGCGCGCTTGTCGGCACCCAGGGTGCTCAGGGTGGAATCGACCAAGGCACGGGTTGCCTCATCGCCCTTGGCATACAGCACCAGCACGCGCGCCAGGGGTCCGACCTCCATCGCCCTGCCCTTCCAGCGCGGCGACTTGAGCCAGGAATAGCCGTCCTCGACGTCGAGTTGTTTGTAGGGTGCATCCGGCCCGCCGCGCCCCTTGTAATCGAGCTTGGTCTCACCCTGCCAGGGATGCAGCCCCGCGTCCTTACCGCCTTCGTAGTCATACCAGCTGTGCGCCACGAACTCCTGCACCTCGGCCTCTGCGCGCAGGTCGACGTCCTGCACCTCGCTGAGGTTGCGATCGACGATCGCACCCGGCGGTATCCACCAGCTCGCCGGATCGCGCAGGTTACTGCCCGGCTCGGCCGAAGGAAAATCGCCGTACACCAGGAAGTTGCCGAGGCCCTCGCCGCGGCCGAACCAGTCCTTGTAGAAACCGGCCACCGCTATCGTATCGGGCACGTAGACCTGGTCGACGAAGTTGCGCATCTTGTCGATGATCGACTGTACCTGTGCGAGCTTCTCGGCATTGATGGCGGAGTCCGACTCGAGATCGATCGGGCTTGGCGAACCGCCGACCAGGAACATCGGGTGCGGGTTCTTGCCGCCGAATATCGCATGCAGCTTCACCACATCACGCTGCCACGCAAGCGCCTCCAGATAGTGCGATACCGCCATCAGGTTGGCCTCCGGCGGCAGTTTGTAGGCCGGATGTCCCCAGTAGGCCTTGGCAAAGATACCGAGCTGCCCCGCCTCGACAAAGGTCTTGAGCCGCTTCTGAGTATCCGCAAAGTAGCCGGGCGACGACTTCGACCAGCTGGAAAGACTCTGCGCCAGCTCGGATGTCGCCTTCGGGTCCGCACTCAAGGCCGAGACCACGTCGACCCAGTCCAGCGCGTGCAGGTGATAGAAGTGCATCACATGGTCATGCACATACTGCGAGGCGATCATCAGGTTACGGATCAGTTGGGCATTGGGGGGGATTTCGTAATCGAGCGCATCCTCCACCGCGCGCACCGAGGCGATACCGTGCACCAGGGTGCATACCCCGCAGATACGCTGGGCAAATGCCCAGGCGTCACGCGGGTCGCGCCCCTGCAGGATCAGCTCGATACCCCGGACCATGGTGCCCGAGGAATAAGCGGACTCGATCTGCTTGCCATTCATCTGCGCCTCGATGCGCAAATGCCCCTCGATACGGGTTATGGGATCGACGACGACGCGTTCACTCATGGTTATTCATTCCTTAATCGACAGGGCCGACGGGACAGGTCCCGCCTTTGCAACACCGGCAGCTGAGCGCCCCCCGTGATGACCATCAATCGGCCAGATTCGCACCCACCAGCGCGACCAGGCTCTCGATCGGTTTTTCCCAATGTGTATCCGCGGCGCCGGCCATGAAATTGACCCGGCAGCTCGCGCAGGACGTGACGACCCTATCGGCCCCGGCGTCCTCGAACTGCCCGCGTTTCAACTCCCAGACCTTGGCCCTCAGGGGTGCCGCACGGCTGATCAAAAAATTGCCGGCGCCGCCCCCGCAGCAGTAGCTCTGCGCCCGGTTGGGCTCAACCTCGGACAGATCCACACCGAGTGCCTGCAGGGCCTCGCGCGGTTCATCGAACACGCCGCCCACCCGTCCGAGCTTACACGGGTCATGGTAGGTGACCTTTCCGGCAGCGGGTATCTTCTTGACCTTCAGATTGCCCGCCTTGATCTCGCGCCCGACGAACTCTGAGATCGCCACGACCTCGAACGGCAGCGGTTTGCCATAAGCCGCCGCACCATCCCAACGCAGTGCCGGATAAGAATGGCCGCACTCGGGAATAATGACGGTCTTGGCGCCGACGGCGATCGCCGCCTCGATCACGCGCATCGCAGCGGCTCTGTGGTACTCACGGTAACCGGCCATATAACCGAAATTCGCCGCCTCATAGCCACAGGTGCTCACGGTCCATGAGCACCCCAGCTTATTCATGATCCTGGCAGTCCCCTCGAGCGCATCGGTAAACAGCCACATCTCAATGACGCTGGTCACGACCAGAATGTCGGCCTGCGGCTGGTCCAGCGGGATATCTATGCCCTTTTGCTTGAGCGCCTCCGCGGCCTGCACCAGCGAGTCGCTGCCCATGCCGAACATCGTACCGCGGTCGCCCTGCTCATGGCTCATCGCACGCTGCTCGGCGACTGCAAGTCCCGCATTCGCTAGGGCCTCACGGGTCAGCGCCACCATCTCGGCGATATGTATGCCCATTGGGCAGATCAGGCTGCAACGGCCGCACTCGGTGCAGGAGTCATATACGAGTTCCTGCCAGTCCTCGAGTTCTTGCGCAGTGACGTCGCGTGTCAGCAGTCTGCGCAGCCAGCGATTGGGACTCACCTCGCGCTGATAGACGCGGCGCGTAAGCTCCAGCTTGCGTATAGGTGTGTACTTGGGATCCCGCGTAGTCACGTAATAGTGGCAGGCCTCGGCACACATGCCGCAATGCACGCAGGTCTCAAGGTCCATCGCCTCGTGCGGCAGGATACTCTTGATAACGGTGTTCTTGAAAATCCGCACCCGCTCCTCGGCGGATCGCTCGGTAGCGGGTGGCGCCATCTCCGACAGCATCCCGACACCTGCCCGAAATTGCTCGAACGCTTCCTTACTGACGCTCATATACGAACCCCCCGGCGGGCAAAGATCGCGCCGACGTTATATCGGGACGGAAAGATGAAGAAAACATGCATCAGCTTTCCGAACGGGAACCAGATCAGCAGCAGACAGAAACTCAGCACGTGCAGCCCCAGCAGGGTTTCATAGGGCAGCCCGACGCGCGCGACGACCAGGTAGCCGGTAATCAGCGGCAGCGTGGCCACCACCCAGCTGATGTAGTCGTCGGCGGTGGATATCAGCTTCAATACCGGATGCGTCATTCGCCGCACCAACAGAACGACCAGCGTGGCCAGCGTGATCGCGCCGATCACCAGGATCATCGGATTCGGCAGCCCCGGCCAATCAAAGCCCAGAAAGCTCTGGAAAAATAGGATATGCGGCACGAAGAACAACACCACGACAAAGTAACCAATGTGCCAAATGTAGCCGGTGATATGTGAGAAGCGAATACGTTCCTCGAAGGTCCGCGGGGGCAACGAACGAGTAAGTATGGTCATAGCGCCATCCTTGACCCGCTCTGCCCCACTTATCCTCGCCCGCGACATGTCTTTGCGGCGCATGAGGAGCGCGGCGCCGAGGATACGCCAGATGATGCCCACCACAAAGATATACAGGGACCATTGCAGCGCCGTCCCACGTGCGAAATCGAGCAAGCTCATATGTCCTTCTCCTCGCTGGCTTCTGCCTGGCGTTTTCTCGCGTATGCGGCGGAACCGAGGCCGATTGCAGCACCCACGGCCACGGCCGTTCCCAGCGCCGCCGGGGTGCCCCATCTGCCTGCGGACAAGGGCTCGTAGAATGCGCCCTTGTCCCAGAAATTCGGCTCCGAGCAACCGATGCAGCCATGCCCGGCCTGGATCGGAAAACTCGTGCTGTCGTTCCATTTGGCGGTCGCGCAGGCGTTGTACGTCGTCGGGCCCTTACAGCCCAGTTTGAACAGACACCATCCCTTGCGCGCGCCCTCGTCGTCGAAGGTATCGGCAAACTGGCCACGCTCGTAGAACGGCCGCCGGTAGCAGCGATCGTGGATGGTCTGGCCGAAGAACACCATGGGCCGGTTGAGACTGTCCAGTTCGGGCAGGCGCCCGAAGGTCAGGAAATGCGCCAGCACGCCGCTGATCACGATCGGGATCGGTGGGCAACCCGGTACGTTGACAATCGGCTTGTCGGTGATGATCTCGGACACACCCACCGCCCCGGTCGGGTTCGGATTGGCGTGTGGGATACCGCCGAAGGCCGCACAGGTGCCCACGGAGATGATCGCCGCGGCACCTGCTGCGACCTCCTTCAGCATCGACAGATTGGTGATACCCGCGATGGTCGAATAGATACCGTCGTCCTTGAGCGGGATCGAGCCATCGACGACCAGCAGGTACTTGCCTTCGTTCTCGCGCATCGCCGCTTCGCGCGCGTGCTCGGCGGCGTCGCCGGCTGCGGCCTGCAGGGTGTGATGATAATCGAGCGAGATGTGATCGAAGATCAGGCCCTCGATGGTCGGTGCGTGACTACGGGTCAGCGATTCCGTACAGCCCGTGCACTCCTGGAACGACAGCCAGATCACCGATGGCCGGCGCGCCTGCTCCAGCGCGGCGGCAATCCGCGGGATCATTATCGGTGGCAGGGCCATCATCGAGGCCGTCGCTGCACAGAACTTCATGAACCCGCGGCGCGAAACGCCGCGTTCACGCAGCCGCTCAGCCAGCGTCTTGTTATCCATTATTGGACATCCTCTGTTGGGGCAGCAGAAAGATCCCGATTGGCCCGGCGCAGGGACGCCAGGCTATCCGCCAGGTCGTCCGCCGGTGTGATCAGCAGCTCGGGGATGCGCGCGACCTGCAGGTGCAGGGTCAGGCGCCGCTGCTCGGCGTCCAGATATTCGACCAGCCAGACGCCGGCGAATGCGGTCTCCTGGACCAGCGTGGGACCGAATGCCTCCACCGTGGCATTGACTTCACCGCGTCCGAGGCGCTCGCGCAAATCCTGTTCATCCTGGGCACTGAACGGCATGGCGCCGAGATCGATGACGGTCTCGCTGCCGGTCTCCTGGAGATCCTGCAGGGCCTGTTCGATCTGCGGCAGCAGGGGCCCGACATTCTCGGTTCGCAGCGCCTCATCCAAGCCACCTTCCACCCGCACCGCGATCGACTCCAGCTTATCCATGGCGTAAGACCGTCAGTCCTCTAAACGTTTTTAATTTAAGGACAAATAGGTTCGGGCGTGATGATCTGAGTCAACGAAGGCGCGCTTTGCTTAAGCGATAATTGCTGCTAGCGCCAACGGGCAGCCAGCGCCAGCGCCATCTCGGCCACCGGTGCGATGGTCATGGCGACCGCGACGCTCGGACGATCGCCCCAGTCCAGCGATGCCGGTTCGACGCCGATCAGTGCGCGGTGCTCCGGAAAAGTGCCCGAGAGACGGGCAATGTCCAACAGGTCCATCAGGCTGACCTCATGCACGCTGTGCCGGTTACCGGTGAGGTAGCGATCCATTTCCTGACCCTCGAGGCAGCGCACAGTGCCGGCGGGCTCGCCGAAGCGCGCCGCATCGACGACAATGAGATGGTCGTGTTCGGCGATCGGCTCGGCGAGCGTGAAGCTGAGGGTGCCGCCGTCGAGGAAGGTCACACCGGGCGTATCGGCGTGATTTTCATGGAGATACCACGCGACATGGACGCCGATACCCTCGTCGGTGAGAAGATTGTTGCCGATGCCCAGTATCAGCGTTGTGCGCATAAGACCACGACCTGTTACATCGAGGGCCACTTGAAAAGGTAAGCTAACAGATCATGTGTCTTGGCATCCCGATGCAGATCAAGCAGATCGACGGCTTCGACGCGCGCTGTGAGGCGAAGGGCGTTGAGCGCGACGTCTGCCTGTTCATGCTGCAGCATGAAGCGCTGGCACACGGCGACTTCGTGGTCGTGCATCTGGGCTATGCGATCCAGAAGGTGTCGCCGGAAGAGGCCGCGGCCGCGTGGGACATATATGACGAAATGCTCGCCAGAGAGTCCCAGCAGAGCAGCGGACATGCATGAACTCGCGATCTGCCAGGGCCTGATGACACAGGTCGAGCAGATCGCGCGGCGCGAGAACGCCGAGCAGGTCACCCGCATCCTGTTGAGCATCGGGCCATTGTCAGGGGTCGAGGCGCAGCTGCTAGCCGACGCGTTCCCGATCGCGGCCGCCGGTACGGTAGCCGAAGGCGCGCAGCTGGACATCGAGCAGCTGCCGATTCGGGTAAAATGCCTGACCTGCACTGAAGAGACCGAGGCAAGCGCCAATAGACTGCTGTGCGGCGCCTGCGGAGACTACCGGACCCAACTCCTGAGCGGCGACGAGCTGCTGCTCAAGAGCCTCGAACTGGAGAGGCGACAGCACGCCTGAGGACCTGCGCATGTGTGATACCTGTGGATGCAATGTCACCGACGGCAACCGGCACCTGATCGAGGGTGACGGCAAACTCGCGCGCACCGACTCGGGCAGCGAGGCGATCTCGGTCCTGCAGGGTCTGCTCAGCGAGAATGACCGCACCGCGGCACATAACCGCGAGCACTTCGACCACCACCGCGTCCTGGCGGTCAATCTTATGTCGTCGCCCGGTTCCGGCAAGACCCGGCTGCTCGAGGAGAGCATCACCCTGCTCGGCGATTCACTGCGCATCGCGGTGATCGAGGGCGATCTGGAGACCGAAAACGACGCCCAGCGCATCCGCGACAAAGGGATCGCAGCGGTCCAGATCACCACGGGTACCGCCTGCCATCTGGATGCCCACATGGTCCACCAGGCGCTGCACGAGCTGGCGCTGGACGACATCGACGTCCTGTTCATCGAGAACGTCGGCAACCTGGTCTGCCCCGCCAGTTTCGATCTCGGCCAGCACCGCAATGTCACCCTGCTGTCGGTGACCGAGGGTGACGACAAGCCGGCCAAGTACCCGGTGATGTTCCGTGCCGCCGATCTCATGCTGATCAGCAAGTCCGATCTGCTCGGGGTGCTCGACGACTTCGTGCCGGAAAAAGCGGAGCGTCATCTGCGCGAGCTGGCGAGCGCGGCACCTGTGCTTACGCTCTCGGCGCGCAGCGGTGACGGCATGCAAGGCTGGCTCGACTGGCTGCACAGCGAGCAGTCGGCGGCGCAGATGCGTGCGGCGAGCGGCGAGACCCTGCGCCCGGCGATCCAGCCCGACGGCCAGCGGATGCACACACACGCAGCGACTCGACAGCACCACCACCATCGCGGACACCGGCACGGCCACGACTGAGGCGCGTCGAAGGCCGGGCGTGATTGCGCAGGCGCGCTGCCGAACAAGGTCTATCCTAGGCAGTGAAGCCGCTGTCAGTCAGCCACCGGGCTAGCAGCCTATCGGAGCTTAATTCCATGGCAGAGATATGAGCGAAGAACGACAATTCCTCCCCCTGAACCTGGCCCTGATGACCATATCGGACTCGCGCACCGCGACGGATGACAAATCGGGCGCCATGCTCAAGCGATTGACCACTGAGGCTGGTCACCAGATTCACGAACAATGCATCGTGCGTGATGACATCTACCAGATCCGCGCCGCGGTCTCGCGCTGGATCGCCGATCCGGCGGTGCAGGCGGTGATCACCACGGGCGGCACGGGCATCACCGGCCGCGACGGGACACCGGAGGCGGTGCGACCGCTGCTCGACAAGGTGATCGACGGCTTCGGCGAGATGTTCCGGGTGATCTCCTACGAGCTGATCGGCACCTCGACCATGCAGTCCCGAGCGCTGGCCGGGGTGGCCAACGGCACCTTCGTGTTCTGCCTGCCGGGCTCGTCCGGCGCCTGCAAGGACGCCTGGACCAAGCTGATCTCGCATCAGCTGGACTACCGGACGCGGCCATGTAACCTGGTCGAGCTAATGCCACGGCTGCTCGAACGCTGATGCACGGAATACCCTCGGGTGCGGTGAGATAAGCGGACTAGCGGTAAGACTTCTCCACCATATCGGGAGTGATTATCCCGTACACGCGACGGATACCGGGCGCCGTCATACGTTGCACCACGAGTGCCTCTGCGGCACGTTCCTCAAACAGGGCCCGGGCCTCTTGCAGGCTGGCCTGCAGCTCGATCTGTGCCACCTCCAGCCGCTGTGCCGGTATCGCCATCAGATCAATCGCGGCCGTCTTGGGTCTATGGAACGACGATTGCAGAAATTTCGCCAGCTCGGCGGTCGGCATCAGCACCTGATTGCTGGATTCGTGGTCGATCAGCAGATAGTCGGGCTGCCCTCCGAGGATGCGCTCTGCCTCGGCGGCATCCAGCACGTTGGCCACGCGCACGACGCTGCGATTCATAACGCTCGCCACACCGACGCGACGTAGCGTCTGCAACACCGGGTTGGTTGCATAGTCGAGGCCGCTGGCCCGCAGCATGGTCAAGAACAGCGAATCCTTGCCAAACAGCGCACTGGCGGTGAGGCCGGCCACCACCACCGCCAACATACCCGGCAGGATGATGTCCGGATTATCGGTTAGCTCCAGCATCGCGGTGAGTGCCGCGAGCGGCGCCTGCAGACTGCCGGACATCATCGCGCCCATACCCAGCAGCGCGTAAAAGCCGACCGGGCTCGCGAGCTCGAGCGGCACCAGCAATGCCACCTTGGCCATGAGCGCGCCCAGCATCGCACCGATGAACAGTGACGGCCCGATCATGCCGCCGGGCACGCCCAAGCCGATGCACACCGCAGTGGCCAACAGCTTGCCGACCAGCAGCGCCAGCAGCAGGGTCAACGCGAATCCGCCGTTCAAGGCCAACTCGACAGAATCGTAACCAATACCCATCAGTTCCGGCAGCAGCCAACCGAAGCCGGCGGCCGAGACGCCCGCGAGCAGCATGCGCCACCAGATCGGCAATGGGCGTGCGTGGCTGGCCACCGTCTGCACCGCATGAATAAAGGCCGCCGAAACGCCACCGGCGACCACACCCAGAACCAACACCAGCGCCAGTTCGTGGAGGGCGCCAATATGCATCGCTGGCACGGTGAAGGCGGGTGCATCGCCGAACACAAAGTTCGACAGCGTCGTGGCACTGACGGCGGCGAGGATCACCGGGATAAAGCTGGCGACGGTGTATTCCATCATCACCACCTCCAGCGCAAACACTACGCCGGCCAGCGGCGTGTTGAAGGATGCAGCAATGCCGGCCGCGGCACCACAGCCGACCAGCGCGCGAATCACATTGTTCGGCAACCCAAGGTGCTGCGCCAGCAGACTGCCTGACGATGCGCCCAGGAAGACATGCGGAGCCTCGCGCCCGACCGAGTGGCCGCCGATGATGGCGAATGCCGCGCCAAAAAACTGCAGCAGAAAGCCGCGCAGGGTGAAGCGCCCCTGGTGATAGGCCATGCGTTCCATGACGCTGGCCACCCCCAGTAACGTGATGCCCTGCGCCACCCAGCGAAACATCGCGGCCAGAAGAACGGCCGCCAACAGGGGCAGCAACAGACGCCCCCAGCCGGAAAGGGCCTCGTAGTTTTCCGGTCCACTGCCCGGCAGGATGGCATCCTGAATGCCCTCGACGAACAGACGAAACAGCACGATAACGCCGCCCGCCAGCAGGCCGGTCAGCAATCCAAGAAAGGCCAGCGGCAGCAGCGCATCCGGTCGGGCGAGGTGGATACGCGATTCGTCCAGACGCTCGGACCAGGTCGCGTTGAACTTGCGTAGCCGCTGCAGCTTCATAGCTCGGCGATTCTACGCGTTCTTGCAGACACCGTACCCATGGGCTTGCATGCTCCCTGTCGCACAAGGGCATCAGACTATCATTGCACAACAGCGGCCTCGCGCTGCCCGTTCAGCCGCCCGTGCATTGGCCATCGTGCGCGAGATCTGCTAATAAGACTGACTGAACCGGCAAACCGCGGGCAATAAACGGTATTTCCCCGAACCGAGCGGGCACACTTTCAGCGTGTGCTGCGCAAAAAAAGCGGCTTCGAGGCCCTCGATTGCGAGCAAAAAACGACAAGCATCTCTGGAGGAACGACACATGTTGAGCAAAGGTACATTCTTCGGTGCGGCAACCCTGGTAGCGACCCTCGGTCTGGGCGCGGCCACGACGGCCAGTGCCGATTCATTCATTACCATCGGCACCGGCGGCGTCACCGGCGTCTACTACCCGACCGGCGGCGCCATCTGCCGCCTGGTGAACAAGGGCCGCAAGGAACACGGCATCCGCTGCTCGGTGGAGTCGACTGGTGGGTCGGTGTACAACCTGAACACCATTAGTGCCGGCGAACTCGATATGGGCGTTGCGCAGTCCGACTGGCAGTATCATGCCTACAACGGGACCAGCAAGTTCGAAGAACAGGGTCCGAACAAGGACTTGCGCGCGGTATTTTCCGTGCACGCCGAGCCATTTACCGTCGTTGCACGCAGGGATTCGGGTATCAAGACCTTCGACGACCTTAAGGGCAAGCGCGTCAACATCGGCAACCCGGGATCCGGGCAGCGCGGGACCATGGAGGTCGTGATGGCCGCCAAGGGCTGGACCACGGACGACTTCTCACTGGTCTCCGAGCTCAAGGCCGCGGAGCAGTCGCAGGCCCTGTGTGACAACAAGATCGATGCAATGATCTATACCGTGGGCCATCCCAACGGGTCCATCAAGGAGGCCACCACCTCCTGCGATACCGTGCTGGTCGACGTAGATGGACCGGTCATCGAGAAGCTCGTTGCCGACAATGACTACTACCGCATGGCGGTCATTCCGGGCGGCATGTATACCGGCAGCCCGGACGACACCAAGACCTTCGGCGTAGGGGCAACCTTTGTCTCATCGACCAATACCCCTTCGGATACGGTGTACCAGGTAGTCAAGGCGGTGTTCGAGAACTTCGACGATTTCCGCAAGCTGCATCCGGCATTCGCCGATCTGCAGAAAGAGGAGATGATAAAGGACGGCCTGTCGGCTCCGCTGCATGACGGGGCGGCAAAATACTACAAAGAAGCAGGTCTGATGTAGGTACCGAGGACGGCCCGATGTGACCGTCTGCCTGTCACATCGGGCCCAACCAAGGCGGCTCGCAGCGGAACACTCGCCTCCGGGGCAACAGTGGCGGGTAGCGGTACGCAATTGACGCATCGCATGCCGATGCCGTGAGGGGAAGGCGGTGGCGCAGAACAAATCCGAGACGATCAGCAGCGACGCACAAGACCTCGTCGCGCAGGTCGATACCGGGGCCCGCCACCCCGGAGGTATACCGGGCAAGGTCCTGTTCGGTGTGCCGGTCGCCTGGTCGCTGTTTCAACTCTGGTACGCCTCGCCCCTGCCCTTCCTATTCGGATTCGGAGTGTTCAACAACACCGAGGCCAGATCCATTCACCTGGCTTTTGCGATATTCCTCGCCTTCACCGCCTTTCCGGCGTTCAAACGTTCTCCCCGCGATCATATCCCAGTCCAGGACTGGATCTTCGCCGCCCTTGGTGCCTTCAGTGCGGCCTACATCTACCTCTTCTATACCCAGTTGTCGGGGCGCTCCGGCGCGCCCACTACGATCGACCTGGTGGTCGCCGTGATCGGCATGCTGATGCTGCTCGAGGCAACTCGGCGCGCACTCGGCCCGCCCCTGATGGTCGTTGCGATCGTGTTCCTGGCCTACACCTTCGGCGGCGCCTACATGCCGGACGTGATCGCGCACAAGGGGCAGAGCCTGTCCAAGGTGATGTCGCACCAGTGGCTCACCACGGAAGGCGTGTTCGGCATCGCGCTCGGGGTATCGACCAGCTTCGTGTTCCTGTTCGTGCTGTTCGGCGCCCTGCTGGAGCAGGCCGGTGCGGGCAACTATTTCATCAAGGTCGCATTCGCGCTGCTTGGCCACCTCAAGGGCGGCCCGGCCAAGGCGGCGGTGGTGGCCTCGGCGACCACCGGACTGATCTCCGGCTCATCGATCGCCAATGTCGCCACCACCGGCACCTTTACCATCCCGCTGATGAAGCGGGTGGGATTCCCGGGCACCAAGGCCGGCGCAGTCGAGGTCGCGGCATCGACCAATGGTCAGCTCACACCACCGGTGATGGGGGCGGCGGCGTTCCTGATGATCGAATACGTCGGCATCTCCTACCTCGAGGTCATCAAGCACGCGATCCTGCCCGCGGTCATCTCCTATATCGCGCTGTTCTACATCGTCCACCTCGAGGCGCTCAAGGCAGGCATGCAAGGGCTGCCCAAGCGTCAGCACACCACCATCGCGCAAAAGCTGATGACATTTGCGTTCGTCGTCGCCGGAATCTGTATGATCGGCTTTGCGGTGTACTACGGCATCGGCTGGATCAAGGACGTCGCCGGTGACACAGCCATCTACATCGTTGCAGCACTGGTGGCAGCCGCCTACGTTGGCCTGCTCAGGTTCGCGACCAGTTACCCGGAGCTGGAGGTCGACGACCCCGAGTCCGCGTTACTGGAACTCCCGCAGACCGGGCCCACGGTCAAGTCGGGGCTGTACTTCCTGCTGCCGATCGTGGTGCTGATGTGGTGCCTGATCGTCGAGCGATTCTCACCCGGCCTGTCGGCCTTCTGGGCCACCGTGCTGATGATCATCATCGTGCTGACCCAGCGCCCGTTGCTGGCCTTGTTCCGCGGTCAGGGTGGCGCCGGTCAGCTCAAACGCGGCCTGACCGAATGCATCGACGGCCTGGCGCACGGCGCCCGCAATATGATCGGTATCGGCGTGGCCACCGCGGCGGCCGGCATCATCGTCGGCACCATCACCCTGACCGGCATCGGCCAGGTGATGATCGAGTTCGTCGAGTTCATCTCCGGCGGCCACCTGATGTTGGCGCTGATCTTCACCGCGATGATCTGCATCATCCTCGGCATGGGTCTGCCGACCACTGCCAACTACATCGTGGTGTCCAGCTTGATGGCCCCGGTGGTGGTGGCCCTGGCGGCGAACAACGGCCTGATCGTGCCGCTGATCGCGGTGCATATGTTCGTGTTTTACTTCGGCATACTGGCGGACGATACCCCCCCAGTCGGGCTCGCGGCGTTCGCCGCGGCGGCGATTGCCAAGAGCGACCCCATAAAGACCGGGATTCAGGGCTTCATGTACGACATCCGGACCGCGATCCTGCCGTTCCTGTTTATCTTCAATACCCAGCTGCTGTTGATCGGCATCGCCAACTGGTTCGAACTGATCGTGGTGATCGTCGGCGCCACCATCGCGATGCTGCTGTTCGCCGCGGCCACCCAGGGCTACTGGCTGGTGAAGAGCCGGATTTGGGAATCGCTGGCACTGCTGCTGGTGGCCTTCACGCTGTTCCGGCCCGGATACTGGTGGGACGAGATCTATTCACCGACGGAGGTCATCCCGGCCAGCGAGATCGTGGAGCGTGCCACGCAGCTGCCTGAGGGAGGCAAGCTGCAGATGTTCGTGCAGGGCGAGACCCTCGACGGGAAATTCGTGTCGCGTATGATCCAGCTACCGCTCGGTGGCGGCCCAGATGGTGAGGCCCGCTTGAGCGACGCGGGACTGGAGGTTCGCGTCGAAGACGGCAAGGTGCTCGCCGACAATGTGGCGTTCGGCAGTGCGGCGCAGAAAGTCGGACTCGATTTCGATTGGGAGATCGTCAACCTGCAGGCCCCGGCCGATCGGCCACCGAAACATCTGATGTTCATTCCCGCACTCGCGCTGCTCGGGCTGATCGCCTGGCTGCAACTGCGCCGCAGGGGCCCGCAGACACCGGCCCCGCAACCCGCCTGACCTGGAGGCAAGTCATGTTCAAGGAAATCCTGATCCCCGTCGACATGGACGCGACCCATCTTACAATCCGGGCGTTAGCGGTCGCCGAAGAATTCAGCGAGCGTTATGGCGCAAAGGTGACGGCGCTTACCGTGATCCCCGACTTCAACAACTCCATGGTGGCGAGCTATTTCCCCGAAAACACAATCCAGAAGGCCCACGATCAAGTCTGCAGGGATCTGCAGAAGTTGATCGACACGCATGCCAAGGATCCGGCCAAGATAGGCTGCGCGGTCACCGAAGGCAGCACGCGCAAGAGCATCGTCACCTACGCCGAGGAGCACAATATCGACCTGGTCGTGATACCGGCGCGCAAGTCCGACATCAGCAAGCTGCTCCTCGGCTCGAACAGTTCCTACGTCGTCGACCATGCGCGCTGCTCCGTGCTGGTCGTTAGACCCTAGCCCTGCATATCTCACCGTTTCCCGTCGCGAGCGGTTCGAGACGCCGCTGTGGCGGGGCGCACGCAGCGGAGGCCGGGGAAGGGCGTAGCCGACACCACATCGAGCCGGCCGCAACGAGTACGCACCGTCACAGCGAGCGTATCGGGCCGCGCAGTAGGTAATAGGTGAGATAAGCGGGCTAGCCAAGAAGGCTTCCTCACCTCAGGACTGGCCGACGCCGGCGTTCGCCGGCAGGAGTTCGCCGACGCCGGCGATCACCAGCGACAGGATGGCAAAGTCGAACACATTGCCGGCCTTGAATTCTCCGATCATCTGTTCATGGCGATCCAGCATCGGCCGGTTGTGGTGCACCCAACGCTCGAGCATGCCACGTGGACTGCGTTCCTTGTCGCGCGAGCGCAGCACCTGCTCGGCCAGATCCCGCCGAAATCTGTTCAGCCCCGCCTGCAGCTTGGTGCGCGCCAACAGGTGCCAGTGGGTCTGTACCGAGAGCGTCGCAATCTGGCGTTGGATCCACTCCAGGTCGAGCGTATGGTTCAGTGCCGAATAGACCCAGGCCGCCGCGGCAATGTCGGTCTCGGTGGCGCGCGCGACATCGACGATGTCCAGGGCCGCGGCCATCGGCGGCAGGCCCGATAGGGTCCGTGCCAGATCCAGTGGCACACCCTGACCCACCAGGTGTCGTGCGCGACGCTCGAACTCCGCCTTGTCCTGGGCCGCCAGTGGCCGCGGCATGGCCTCCCATAGCTCAGCGACGCCGTCGTAGAAATGTTCCTTCAATGTCTGCAATTCGAGGCAGGCCTTGTAAGAGCGCAAGACGCTGGTCAGGGTCTGCTCGAGGAACTCGGCGATACCGGCCAACATCTCGATCTGCACCGTGGCCGGGACCGCATTGTCGAGCGCCTCCACGCGCCGCCAGAGCGCATCGGTCTCGAACACCTCGCTGGCGATGAGGTAGGCGCGTGCCACAGCGGCGATGTCGCAGCCGATCTCCTCGCGCACCCGGAAACCGATCCCCGGACCTACGTGGTCGGTGATCTCGCCGGCGATCGTCGTGGCGACGATCTCACGCCGCAGACGATGCGCGGCGATCTCGCGTGGATAGCGTTCACCCAACACCTCAGGAAAGTAACGGACCAGACGATCGACCACGAAGGGGTCATCGGGAATGTCCGAAGCGACAATGGCCTCGAAATAATTCATCTTGCTATACGCCAGCAGCACCGCGACCTCGGGCTTGGTCAGCCCCTGCCCGATCGCCAGGCGTTCAGTCAGCCCCTTCTTGTCTGGCAGGCCTTCGAGGCGCCGGTTGAAGGCGCCCTTCTGCTCCAACAGATCGATGAATCTCGCCTGCTCATAGAGTTTCGGTGCGCCGCCGGCAACGACGACGCTGATCGCCTGAGTCTGCCCATAATTGTCCGCCAGCACCAACCGCGCGACGTCATCGGTCATGTCGACCAGCAGTTGATTGCGTTGTTTGGTGGTCATATCGCCGTCGGCAACGATCTTGTCGAGCAGTATCTTTATATTGACCTCGTGATCGGAGCAGTCGACACCCGCGGAATTGTCGATGGCATCGGTGTAGATCTTGCCGCCCTGCAAGGCGAACTCGACACGTGCCAACTGGGTAAAACCGAGATTGCCCCCCTCGCCGACCACGCGACAGCACAGCTCGCTGGCGTCAACGCGCAGCGCATCGTTGGCCTTGTCGCTGACCTGCTCGTGCGACTCATGGGAGGCCTTCACATAGGTACCGATACCGCCGTTCCAAAACAGATCGACCGGCGCGCGCAACATGGCCTGGATCAGTTCGTTGGGCGTGACACGCCCCCCCTTGAGCCCCAGCAGTGCGCTGACCTGGGGGGTAAGCGGGATGGATTTCGCCTCGCGCGAATGCACGCCGCCACCCGTCGAGATCAGCGCCGGATCGTAATCCGACCAGCCTGAACGCGGCAGTCCGAAAAGCCGCTCGCGCTCGCGGTAGGAGGCCTCGGCATCCGGATCCGGGTCGAGAAAGATGTGTTTGTGGTTGAATGCTCCGAGCAGTCGGATGTGACGCGACAGCAGCATACCGTTGCCAAACACATCGCCCGACATGTCGCCGACCCCGATCACCGTAAAGTCCTCTGACTGAGTGTCGACGCCCAGCTCACGAAAGTTGCGCTTGACCGACTCCCAGGCGCCGCGCGCGGTGATCCCCATGGCCTTGTGATCGTAACCGGCTGATCCGCCAGAGGCGAAGGCATCGCCGAGCCAGAAGTCGTAGGACAGTGACACATCGTTCGCGATATCGGAGAAGGTCGCAGTGCCCTTGTCGGCGGCGATCACCAGGTAGGGGTCATCGCCGTCATGCCGCACCACCCGAGGTGGTGGTAGCAAGGTATCACCCGTCAGGTTATCGGTGACGTCCAGCATGCCTCTGAGTAGCGTTTTGTAACACGCCACCCCCTTTTCCATGCGCTGTTCGCGGCTATCGGTCGGCAGCGCTCCCTTGACCACGAAACCGCCCTTGGAGCCGACCGGGACGATCACCGTGTTCTTCACCATCTGCGCCTTCATCAGGCCGAGAATCTCGGTCCGATAATCTTCCATGCGATCTGACCAGCGCAGGCCACCACGGGCCACGCGGCCACCGCGCAGATGGACACCTTCCATCTGCGCGGAAAACACGAAGATCTCGAACATCGGTAAGGGCAGCGGCATCTTGCCGATCTGCCTCGGATCGAACTTGAAGGACAGGTAGGGGGCAACGCCCTGCGCGCTATCGCTGCGGAAAAAGTTGGTGCGCAGTGTCGCCTGGATCAGATTGAGAAACAGCCGCAGGATGCGATCCTCATCGAGGCTAGTGACCTCTTCGAGGCGGGCCTCGAAGGCGGTCAGCTGCGCCGCCGCGCGCGCCCCGGCCTCCTGCTCGTCTGGACTGAAGCGCAGGTGAAACAGGCGGTTGAGCACCTGCACTACCTCGGGATGCCGGTTCAATACATCGATGCTGTACGCCTGCGTGTACGGCACCTTGATCTGGTGCATGTAGCGACTGTACGCACGAAACAGCAGCGCCTCTTTCCATGAAAGCTGCGCCCGCAGCACCAGACCGTTGAAGCCATCACTGTCGATCGCCTGCTCCCAGACCTGCAGAAACGTCTCGATGAAGCGTTCCCTGACCAGTGCGGAAACCGGCCGTGCGGCATCGGGGCGACGGGTGGCGAAATCATGGATCCAGAAATCGCCGGCCGGTTGGCGCACCCGGTAAGGGCGCTCACCAAACACACTCAGCCCCATGTGTTCGAGCACCGGGATCACCTGCGACAAGGAGACCGGTTGGCCCTGCGAATACAACCGCACGTGCATCTGTCCGGCGTCCTCCGCAATCGGGTGATACAGGTGCAGCCCAAGACGGCCGTCCTTGCGCACGCGCTCGATCCGCTGGATGTCGGTCACCGCGATCCGCGGATGGAAATCCTCACGATAGCCTCCCGGAAAAGCCTGCGCATAATCGCGCAGATAGCCCGCCGCCAGCGCTTCATCGACCTGTGCGAACAGCGCCTTTCTCAGACCGTCCTGCCAGGTGGTCGCTACCTCGACGATGCGCGATTCCAGATCGTCGATGTCGAAGCGGGCCTCGAGCCCGACCGGTACGCGAATCACGAAATGCATGCGTGCCAGAATGGATTCGGAAAACTGGGTATCGAATACCACGTCGGTGCCGCCGAGGGCCTCGACCAGGATCCTCTGGATAGCGATGCGAACTTCGCGGCTGTAGCGCTCACGCGGCAGATAAACCAGGCAGGTGTAAAAACGCCGGAAGGGCTCCCGAATGATGAACAGACGGGTGCGCTGTCGCTCCTGGAGGCTGAGGACACCGAGCGTGGTCGCCAGCAGATCCTCGCTGCTGATCTGGAACAACGCATCTCTGGGAAAGTTGTCGAGGACGTTCGCAACCACCCTGCCGGAGTGGCTGCGCGGTGATACCCGGGCGCCCGCGTAGACCGCATCGACCTTCTTGCGCAACAGCGGGATCTGGCGCGGAGGTGCACTGTAAGCGCCGGAGGAGAACAGCCCGATGAAGCAATATAGCCCGGCCAGGGAACCCTGCGCATCGCGACGCTTGAGGGTCACGCAATCCATGTAGACCGGTCGATGCACCGTCGACTTGGCATTGGTCTTGGTGACCATCAGGTCGGTGTCCGACGCGGAAAGACCGGCCGCGAGGCCCGAAAGCCACTGATCGGCACGGGCACGGGCGCTATCACCGCCATTCAGCAGGCCGAGACCGGAGCCATCGACGAAACGCAGCCCGTCATCGGCCGAACCATCGTGGAGATCGAATGTGCAACAGGCGATGAACAGGAAATGATCGTTGATCATCCAATTCAAGAATGCCTGCGCCTCGGCATTGTCTTCCTCCGCCCCTTGGACCGGTGTGACGGCCAACTCGGCCTGCACGCCTTCGGCGAAGCCCTTCATCGCCATCCAGTCCGAAGTGGTCAGGGTCACATCAGCGATAACGCCCTGTACCAGCGACTGCAGCTTGGTCAGTGCCGATTCGGGCTGCCTGTCGACATGGAGTTGAATGATGGCCTCGGGCCCAGCCGCGTCGTCGCCCGTATCGGTGTCATCGATGGCCTTGAGACGACCGTTGTTATCGCGAACGACCGCGAACACCGGATGAATAGTGAGTCTGATCGCCAGCCCTTCCGCATTGAGCGCCGCCGAAATCGAGTCGATCAGAAACGGCATATCGCGCGCGACCACCTCCACGATGGTGTCTTCGCTGCGCCAACCGTGCTCCTCCTGCTCCGGGTTGTAGACCCTGACCTTCGCCTCATCGGGTCGCCTGTCCTGCATCAGCCGCCAGTGTGCGATCAGCGCGCCGAGCAGGTCCTGTGGATCGTGCTCTTCAAGATCCTCAGACGAGATGTGTCGGTAGTAGATCCCGAGCAGGTGCTCGATCTGCCGTGCCTCGACCTGACCGGCGCCTTCCGGCGGACCGGCGGCAAGCAAGTGGCTCAGGGACTGAATCAGGCGGTTTCCGTTTGCAATGCCCATAAGGCTCCTTGTTTGGTGGCTGGCCAATGAGACAGCGCCATGGCCCAAAATCACCGGCGAGGCTGTCGTTTGATCACGGGTTAGGATAAGCGTAGTCAAGAAGGCCTGAGGACGTGCAGGCCGACGGTGGTCCGTATTGAAACGTGGAAACTTTGCCGCCTCGAAACGATCAAAAACCCGACTAATCAAATGCCGCCCAGCCAACCCGACGCGCTAGCATTGTGCGACGTTAACGAGGACTCCCGATGTTAGAGACACTCGATAAACTGCAGCCTTCGGATTTCCCCAGGATCCGTCGAAGGACCCTCAAGACGTTGCAGGTCAATCTGGGGTATCGCTGCAATCAGCAATGTCTGCACTGCCACGTCGCGGCCAGCCCCCAGCGCACGGAGATGATGACGGCCGAGACCATCGAGCTGGTCATCGAGAATCTTCGCCTTCTGCCGTTCGAGACGCTGGATCTCACCGGCGGCGCCCCGGAACTCAACCCACATTTCCGCTACCTGGTTGAGCAGGCCAGGCAACTGGGGATCGAGGTCATCGATCGCTGCAACCTGACCATCCTGCTCGAGCCCGGTCAGGAAGGCCTGGCGGAATTCCTCGCCGCCAACGAGGTCGAGATCGTTGCCTCCCTGCCGTGCTATCTCGAGGAGAACGTGAATCGGCAGCGCGGCAAAGGGGTCTTCGCAGACAGCATCGACGCGCTGCGCCAGCTTAACGCGCTGGGCTACGGCATGAACAGCGGTAGACGCCGGCTCAATCTCGTGTACAACCCGCAGGGGCCGTCGCTGCCACCGCCGCAGGCCGCGTTGGAGGACGACTACCACCGCATATTGGCGGACCAGTACGGCATCCGTTTCGATCGTCTGCTGGCGTTGGCCAATCTGCCCATCCAGCGCTTCGGCAGCACGCTGTTGTCGCACGGCCAGTTCGACGACTATGTCGGCCTGCTGAAACAGGCGCACCGCGACGCCAACCTGGCCGACGTGATGTGTCGCTCGCTGGTCTCGGTCGACTGGCAGGGCTACCTGTATGACTGCGATTTCAACCAGATGCTCGGCCTGCAACTGCAGACCGCGGCAGACGAGCGGCCGCATCTGCGCGATCTGCCCGGCCTGGCCCTGCACGACAATCCCATCACGGTAGCCGATCACTGCTACGGCTGCACGGCCGGTCAGGGCTCGAGCTGCGGCGGCGCGCTGCAGGAAGGGGCGTGAGCCAGACCACGGACCGCCGCCGACTTTCTATCGTCATCCCTGCCCTCAACGAGGCGGATGGTATCGCCGACCTGCTGGCCGATCTCGACCCCTTGCGACACCGCGGACACGAGGTGATCGTGGTAGACGGCGGCAGCGACGACCCAACGCCCGCGATCGCCGCAGCGCGCGCAGATCGGGTGATCACAGCCGCGCGCGGTAGAGCCCGCCAGATGAATGCCGGCGCACGGCTCGCCAGCGGCGGAGTACTGTGGTTTCTGCATGCCGACAGCCGCGTACCCCCGGATGCCGCAGCCGCCGTCATCGAGGCCTGTGCCGCCGGCTGCGCCTGGGGGCGATTCGACGTGCGACTGTCAGGCCAACAGGCCCTGCTGCGCGTCATCGAGCGCCTGATGAATCTGCGCTCCTGTCTCACCGGTGTCGCTACCGGCGACCAGGGCATATTCGTAACCCACGCGACCTTCGAGGCGGTCGGCGGTTTCCCGGAGATCCCGCTGATGGAGGACATCGCACTCAGTAAGGCGCTGCGCCGCCTTGGCGCTCCCGAGTGCATCCGGCGGCCGCGCCTGTTGGCATCGAGCCGGCGCTGGGAAAAACACGGCATCCTCCCGACAATGATCCTGATGTGGCGTCTGCGCCTGGCCTTCGCGCTCGGTGCGGCACCCGCGGATCTGGCACGACGCTACCCGTGAATCAGCGGGCCACGGGGCGCCGCCTGCTGGTGTTTGCCCGCAATCCGCTACCGGGGCGGGTAAAGACCCGTCTGATACCGTCGTTGGGTGCCGTCGCCGCGACGGCGGTCTATCGACAGCTGCTGCAAGATACCCTGCTCGCCGCGGCCCGGGTCGCCGGCGTAGACAGCGAAGTATGGTTGGACGAGGGCGAGCCGGTGCGCTGGTTGGCGGATATCGCCGCGGCGCACGGCCTGGCGATTCGGCGACAGTCCGGACGCGATCTCGGCATGCGCATGCACGCGGCCTTCAGCGCGAGCCTGCGCAGCGTCGAGCACGTGGTGCTGATCGGCAGCGACTGTCCCGAGTTCGATCCAGGCTATCTCGAGGCCGCGTTCGCCGCACTCGCCCAACAGGATGCCGTGCTGGGCCCCGCCGTCGATGGGGGCTATGTGCTGATCGGTCTGCGCGCCGCGCCCGCGGTATTGTTCGAAGACATCGCCTGGGGGACGCCGCAGGTCCTGGCGGTAACCCGCGATCGGCTGCGTCAGCTCGGCTGGCGCTGGACGGAACTGCCGCCGCGCCACGATATCGACGAGCCGGGCGATCTGCAGCGATTCCCGCGGCTCACGGCGATCGCCGAAGGTTAGCCATCGCGGGGTAAACTGCCGTGCAACGCGACGACTGTTGTCCAAGGAGCGCCAGTGAACTGGTTCGATCGACTACCGCTGACCCTTTTCATCGCGGCCGCACTCACCCTCGGCCTGGCGCCGTTCGCCCCCGAACCCCATATCTGGGAAAAACTGAAGATGCTCGCCGCGGGCGACCTGACCCGCCCGATCGATATCTTCGACTTCTTGCTGCATGGCACGCCCTGGGTGCTGCTGCTGCTCAAACTCTATCGCCTGGCCCTCCACCGCGGCTCGCGGACATGAGCCCTGCATACGGAAGCAAAGTAATAAACAGCATTGATAAAGTTTTTTAAGTGTCTGTATTTTATTATTGTTGTTGGCCATCTATCGGCGCCGAGCTGAGGCCTGCAGCGCCAGCGCCTCGCTCCCGCAGCGCAGGCGGGGGCAAACCCTAAGCCCAAACACGCACCTGCAGACCGATCGATACGGCAGGACCACTGTGGCGCAGGTAAACTGCGCTGGATCGGATTCAAAGGCGGCGACCCAACCGGCATACCGGGCCCGACGACGCCTCTCAACGCAGGAACATCGACCGTGAATACAACGCAGTTGCCGAGCGTCGAGCTCATCCAAGGGCCGCCCCCGGACGCACCCGCCCAGCCGCAGGGTCGCCGCCTCAAGGTATTCTTCGGCGTACTCCTGCTCTCGGCGGCGGTCGGACTGGCGATCGTCTACGGCCGCTCACCGGTGTATCGCGCCGTCGCCTCGGTCCTGACCGTCAAGCCAAAGGCCGTGGACATGCGCAGCGAAGAGGCCGACATCGAACATGTCGCCATCCAGGGGCGGCTGCTGCTCGGTGAAGAGCTGCTGGGGCGGCTGTCGCAGCGTCTGTCGGAGGAGGGTGACCAGGATATCAGCGGAATCGACGCGTTGCGCAATGCCCTCTCTGCGGTCCCGGTCCCCGAGACCAACCTGCTCGAGCTGCGCGCCGAGGGCGGCGTGCCCGAACAACTGCAGCGGGTGGTGAACCGCTGGGCGGAGTCCTATGAGGAGTTCCGCGCCGAGGAGATCGAGGCAGCCACTGGACGCACTACGGCCGAGATCGAAGACCAGCAGGCACAGCTACAGATGAAGATCGACGCTGCGCGCCTGGAGCTGCAGCAGTTTCGGGAGGCCCATGACATCGTCAGCCTCGAACGTGAAGAGAACCGCAGTCTTGCCAAGCTCAAGGGATTGAATAACTCGCTAAACAAGGCGCGCGAGACGCTAATCGAAGCACAGGCGCGCAAGGCCGCCGTCGACGAGGCGATCGCGCGCGGCGAGACCGTGATCCCGAGCGAGCAGAAATCCGATATCTCCAGACTGAAGCTCGATGTATCGCGTATGCGCGCACGCATGGCGGACCTCCGACAGCAATACACCCAGCGTTATATCGATCGCGACCCGGTGCTCAAGTCCCTGCCCGCTGTGCTGAGCGAGATGGAAAGCGAATTGGCCCAGGCGCTGCAGATCGCCAGGGTGACGGTCACCGACGAGGCCCAGCAGGAGGTGGCGGCAGCGCAGGTCTCGGTGACCGCGCTGGAGCAGCAACTGGTCGAGCATCAACGCGCAGTGCAGGAGTTCACCGAACGGTTCAAGGAATTCAAGGCGCTGGAGGAAGGTCTGGCCAGGCTCGACGTCCTTTACGCAGAGAACGAGGAACGCCTGGCCCAGATCCAGGTGCGCAATCTGAAGAAGTTCCCGCCCATCCAGGTGGTCGAATGGGCGCGGGTGCCGAGCCGCCCCATCTACCCGGACTATGAACGCGACCTGATGATCGCGCTGGGCGCCTCGTTGGTGCTGGCGCTGTTCGCTACCTGGCTGGTCGAATACCTCGGCGAAAAATCACGCCCGGCGCACGCGGGACCCTATCTGGGGGTGCGCGTCTATCCCGGTGACCAGGGTCAAAGGCTTACCGCGGCGCCGGCCGACAACCGCCTCGGCCATGCCCAGGACGCCTCGGTGAATGCGATCGCTTCGCCGACGACACCGGCCAATCTGGCGATCCTGCCGCGCGAACTGGCCGGCAGCGAGGTGGCCTCGCTGCTCGCGGTGGCCGATCCGCTGACGGCCAGCTATGCCACGCTCTTGCTGTGCGGCATCTCGCCCTACGAGCTCCCGCTGTTGCATTCGAGCTGCTTCGACCAGGCCGCCGGTCTGGTCAGCATACCGGGTGCCAGTCGCCGCGATATCCGCCTGAGTGCCGGCGTCTGGCCGCGCCTTGAGCCGGTCATGGCGACGATGGACGACGCCCAGATGGCGTTGCCGGTGAGCGATCTGAATGCGCGCCTGGTCCGGGCGGCACAGGATGCGCAGCTCGCGGATCCGGGCAGCATCAATGCGCTGGCGTTGTGGCATACCTATGTGATCTTCCTGATACGCCAGGGCATCGACGCCTCGGCGCTGGCCGGCCGCGCCGGCGCCGTTCCCTCCGATGTCTACGCGGTGCTGATGCACTATGCCCCGGCGGGCGGGAGTCGGCCGCTGAGCAGCATCGACTTCACCTATCCGGCCCTGACGACAGCCTAGCCGGCAATCGACAGTGACATCAGCGACAGCAGACAGAAACTCAAGAACACCCCGCCGCCGATCATAACCAGTGCCCGGGACAACCGGTCGCGCCGCCAATCCGTGCAGCGGGCGGCAGGCCGTGGTGAGACCTGCGGCCATTGGCCGCCGCGGATGGCCGCCAGTGCCGCAAAGTCCTGGCCCTCGCGCACTATGCGTCGCCCCGCATACACCCTGATCAAGACATCCAGCAGCCCCAGCCCCGGATAATCGCGTCGGATCTGCCACACGATATCCGGCGACATCAGGCGCTTGCGATAGCGCAGAAAAACGTCGACACCCACGGTCTCGAGATCATCTTGCCAATTCGTCATGCTGTCTCTCCTTTAGCCTTTACGGCGTTGACGAGGCGATGATCGCGGCTATAGTGGCTCATGGAGTGAGCCAGTAAGGGCCGCAATGAGTCAGACCGAGCGTATACATCAGATCGTCAGCCGGCTGGAGCACAGCCGCCACCCGGTGCCGATCGAGCGCTTTCTCGACGAGCTGGAGATATCGCGGGCCACGTTCAAGCGCGATATCGAGTACCTGCGTGACCGGCTGGGTGCACCCATCGAATGGCGGCGCGGCGGGCCGGGCGAGCCGAGGGGTTATGTGCTCGGGGGCGACCAGGCAGACCGCGGCGCGGCGTTTCGCCTGCATGGCCTATGGTTCAACCAGAGTGAGATCTATGCCCTGTTGATGATGCATCAGCTGGCGAGCAGCATGGAGCCTGGCCTGATCACCGCGCAGTCGCATTCCCTGCTGGCCCGGATCACCCACCTGCTGGGAACCGCCGATGACGATCCGCAAACGGTGCTTTCGTTCATCCGCGTTCTGCACTCGGCGACCCGGCGCGGAAGCAGTGCCTGGTTCGAGGTCATCGCGCGCGCCACCGTGCGTCGCCGCCGCCTGGATATCCGCTACTATACCCGCAGCCGCGATGCGCTCGGTGAGCGCAAGGTGTCCCCGCAGCGGCTACTACACTACCGGGAGAACTGGTATCTGCTGGCCTGGTGTCACAAGGTCGACGCACTGCGCCTGTTCGCGCTGGATGCGATCCGCGCCGCCGAATTGTGCCCGCAGACCGCCAGGCAGGTAGCGCAACGACGTCTCGACGCGGCCATGGGGAGCGGCTTCGGGATCTTCGGCGGCAACGCGACCCAACGCGCGCGCCTGCGCTTTTCACCGGATGCCGCGCGCTGGATCGCCGACGAGGTATGGCATCCGCAGCAAAAGACCCACTGGGACGGCGATCACTTGATCATGCAGCTACCCTATGCGCAGACTCGCGAATTGGCGATGGAGATACTCAAGTACGGCAGCGACGTCGAGGTCCTGGGCCCGCCCAGCCTGCGCAGCGAGATCCAGTCCATGCTGGCTACGGCGCTCGCCCGTTACCAGGGTCGAGATCGGCAAAGCAAGCTACTGTGAGGGCAGCAGCCCGATGTCGTCCAGCTGCGGCAGTGCCTCCTGCGAAACCCCCTGCAACTCGCCGCACATCCCCAGCATATTGCTGGTGATGCGTTCGAGCTGCGCCTCGCGCTTCTTCCACATACGCTGCATGGCGCTTTTCTCCTTGTCGAGATCTTCGCGCATCTGCTGGTAGGCATCGACCACTGCGCGCACCTTCTGTGCAAACTGTGCACTGGTGACATAGTTGTACAGGGCCTCCATGGATTCGCCCTTGCCGGCCGAGATCGCCTTTTGGCGCTGTGATTCGATCAACACGGTACGCAAGGCCTCGGCGAGTGCCTTGACCAGGTCCGGGCGCACCAGCCAGACGCCTTCGTACATCACCATCGCCTCGGTGATCCCGGCCGGAAAGGCCGTGCTGACCAGCACCGCCAGCTCGCCGCCGGCGGCCTGCTGGTCGTCCTTGAGCTTGCCGATCCAGGCGTTCGACCAATTCTCCGCGCGCTTGGTCTCCCATACGATCCGGCCGCATATCACCCCCGAGCGCAGGCGCACGGTCTGGATCACATCCGCGCCCCGGGCGCCCTTGCGCACCGGATCGATACCGTCGAAGGGGAATGCGGTACCCAGGAGCGCCTCGAGTTCCAGCTCCAAGACCTCACCCTGCAGCTGCTGCGAGCCCTGCTCGAGCTTGCGCTTGAGGTCCTCGTTGGCCCTTTGCGCATCATCGATCTTCTTGCGCCATTCGGCCTCGCGCAGCCGGAACGCATCGGCGGTGGTCTGCTCGATGCGCTGGCGCTCGGCGTCTACACGGCGTTGGATCTCGAGCGCCATCTCTTTCTGTTTTTCTTCCAGCGCCGCCTTCTCCTGGCGCAGCGCCAGCTCGGTCTCGCGGTAACCGGCCAGTCTTGCCTCTTTCGCCGTCAGCTCGGCGCGCAGCGCCTGCGCTTCTTCGGCGCTCTCGCGGCGCACTTCATCCGCGGCCTGTTTCGCGGCGCCCTCGAGCTTTGCCTTCATTTTCGCCTCGGCCGCCGCGCTCTGCGTCAATTTTTCCTGCAGCTTTTCAATCTGCTCACTGAAATGCCGGGCCGCCGCACGATTGGCGTCGGCGATCAGCGATTCGCGCAGCTGGCGTCGCTCGCCATCGAGCATCGCTGCATACTCGGACTCGTAGCGTTCGATCAACTGGTGGGCGATGGCGTCCTGCAGCACGAAGTCCGCGCCGCAATGCGGACAGGCCACCTTGTCGAAGGCATCGATAATGATCTTCTTGCTCACTCGGATCCCCTCTTGCATGCGGCAACGGCGCCGCCGCATCCGCCGTAACCGGGGACGGAGTCAGGCCGGTCGCTGCCGATAGACCGCGTCGAATATTGCCTCCAGATCAGGATACTCTCCCCGCAGACCGTCGATCACCTGTTTCGCCCAGTCGAAATAGGCCTGGCGGCGGGCCAGGGTCCAACCGGCGGGCGGATTATCGGCCACATCACGCAGATTGCAGATCTTGTCCGCCAGCTTCACTGCCCGCGCCGGACGTGACAGTCGGTGCGCCTTATCGATCTGCGCCTGTTTGCAGGCCTGTCCGCCCAGCGTCTTGTCGTCAGTCACCTCTTCGACGATGGCGCAGACCGTCGCGCCGAAGCGCGCGTCGATTTCCTCCGGGGTCGTCTCGGTATCCTCGATGGTGTCATGCAGAACGGCAGCGACAATGGTTTTCAGATCGGTCACGCCGCCTTCGTTTACCAGGACATCCGCCAGCGCCAGCGGGTGATTGATATAGGGTGATGCCGCCTCGTCTTTGCGTCGCTGGTCCTTGTGCTTGTGCGCAGCGAACGCGATCGCCTCGACCAGCAGCGACAATTCCTCTCGATTCATGGCTCTCCACCTCAGATACTGCAGCGGCGCAGGGCAGTGAAAACTTGATTAGACTCTGCGCTTCCGCCAAACGCGAGGACCTGCCGGCTTGGCGAAGATGCTCTCAAAATCGCGTGTACTGGCCGCCCGACAGTGCCCGCGTCGCCTGTGGCTGGAGGTCAATCGGCCAGCGCTGCGTGTCTATGACGCCCAAACCCGTCGCCGCTTTGCCCAGGGGCACGCCTTGAATGCCGTAGTCCACCGGCTGTACCCGGACGGCGTACTGATCGCCGATGAGGTCCCACTCGGCGCAGCACTGAAACGCACCGCCGCCCACCTGGCGCGCCGGCCGCAGCGCCCCTTGTTCGAGGCCACGTTCAGTAAGCACCGCGTATTGGTCCGTGCGGATATCTTCACCCGGACGGCGCGCGGTTTCCAGTTGATCGAGGTGAAATCCTCGACCCGCGTGAAGCCCTATCACCTGATCGACTGCGCCATTCAGCACTGGGTGATTGCGGCGGCCGGCTACCCGGTCGAGCAGACGGTACTGGCCCACATCGATACTCTCTTCGACTATCGGGAAGAAGGCAACTATTCCGGTCTGCTGCGGCATGTCGATGTCACCGAGGAGGTCGCGCAACTGTTACCAGATGTGCCCGAGTGGGTGGCACTGGGCATCGATGTGCTCGATGAGGCACTGGAACCCGAGGTCGCCGTCGGCGCGCAGTGCCACGATCCCTTTGACTGCCCATTCCTCGGCCACTGCAGCCCACCGGAGACGGCATTCCCGGTCGAGCGGCTGCCGGCCGGCGGCCGTATCGTGAACGACCTCCGCGCAGAGGGAATCGAGGACATCCGCGACATCCCCGATGGCCGGCTGCACAAACCGCTGCACCAGCGCGCCCGGCAGGCGACCTTGAGCGGCATCCCCTACATCGGGACCGAACTGCGACGAACCCTTGGCGCACTGCCCTACCCGCGCTTCTATCTGGACTTCGAGACCATCCAGTTCGCGATACCCCGCTGGCTTGGCACCCGCCCCTACGAGCAGATTCCCTTTCAGTGGTCCTGTCATATCGAGGCCGAATCGGGCCAGCTCACCCACACCGAGTTTCTCGACATCTCCGGCGAACTACCGCTGCGCGGGTGCGCACAGGCTTTGGTCGCCGCGCTCGGCGACCGCGGTCCGATCCTGATGTATAGCGCGTTCGAGAAGACCGTCATCAGACAGCTGGCGGCGCGTCTGCCCGATCTGCATGACGACCTTCTGGCGCTGATTCCACGGCTGTTCGACCTGCTGCCGCTGATAAAGGGACACTACTATCATGCGCAGATGAGGGGCTCATTCTCGATCAAGGCGGTCCTGCCGACGATCGCCCCGGATCTGACCTACGACGATCTCGACGAGGTGCAGGATGGCATCGGGGCCCAGATCGCCTATGAGGAGGCGATCGATCCCGCCGGCAGCGAGGAGCGCCGCACCCAACTGGCAACCGCACTGCGTCGCTATTGCGAACGCGACACCCTGGCGATGGTCAGGCTGGTGCAACATTTCGCTTCATCCACCGGATGACGGTGGAGGATTGAGTCGCCCCAAGCTCAGGGTGTCGCAGCGACGCAAATCGCACCAAAAAAAGCCGCACCACAGGGATTCCTAGGTTAATACTTCCCGCTAGCGGCCGATATCCCCAGCAGACGGGGTTCCGAACACATCGCACAGACCTGAGCATGCTAAACGATCCAGATCAGACACCTTCGGTCGCGACGATCGTCGAACAGGCCGAAGAACTCGCGACGCTGCCCGACATCTATCTGCGCATCAAGCTCGTGCTGGACGATCCGACGAGCTCTCTTGTCGATGTCGCCGACGCCCTCAGCACCGACAGCGCGATGACCGCGCGGGTGCTGCGCATCGCCAACAGCGCCTTCTACGGTCGCTCCGGACAGCTGAGCACGGTCTCCGGTGCGGTCGGCCTGTTGGGCACCCAGCAGGTGCACGACCTGGTGCTGGCCACGGCCGTCATCCAGACCCTCGAAGACAGCTTTCCGCCGGCCCTGAGGCCCAGCGTCTTCTGGCGGGAGAGCCTGCTGGCCGGATCGGCGGCCAAGCTGTTGGCCGAGCAGTGCGGGTTTCTCGACTCGGAACGGATGTTCGTGGCCGGGCTGCTCGCCCAGGTGGGTCAGGTGGTGCTGTTCGAACAGCTGCCGACGCGGATGCTCGCGGTCGCCCAGGCGGCGACGGAATCCGGCCAGCCGGTCAGTGAACTGCAGCGTCAGCGTTTCGGCTTCGACTATGCCGATGTCGGCGCGGCATTGTTCGCGTCCTGGCAACTTCCCGCCGGGCTGATCTCGCCGATCCGCTACCATACCGACCCGCAGGCCGCCGACGCGGTGTTGTTGGAGGCCGCGATCGTGCATATCGCGGTCGCCTTGGCGACTGCCGAGACACAACAACGGTCGATCGATCAAGTCATTGCAGAACTGAATCATCAGGCGTGGGAGGCAACTGGGCTGTCTCCTGAGCTGCTGGAGCTGTTGCAGCGCGATGCCGTCGCGCTGGCCGATCAGCTAACGCACGTCTTCCTCAGCGCGGCCGCCTGATCAGGCCCCGAAGCCTTGTTTCGGCAGTTCGTTGACGATCCCGCTGATCGCCGTCAGCCGATCGGAGCGGCTCCCGGTACCATCGCGGCTGGCTGCCCTGACCATGCGCCGTATGTCGGCAGGATTGAGCAGCAACTCCGTGGCATGCTCGCGTGAGATGGGCTTGCTGAACAAATACCCCTGAATCTCATCACACTGCATATTCTGCAGCACCTGCAGCTGGCGATCCGTCTCCACCCCCTCGGCGACCACCCGCAGGCCCAGGCTATGCGCCATGGCGATGATCGCCGAGACGATTTCGGTATCGTTCGGCTGGGTGGGAAAATCACGCAAGAAAGACCGATCGATCTTGACCACGTCGATCGGGAAGCGCTTCAGATAGTTCAGCGACGAATAGCCCGTGCCGAAGTCATCCAACGCGACACAGACCCCGGCCTCGCTCAGCCCGTTGACGATGGCGACAGCGGTGTCCAGGTTTTCGATCAACGAAGACTCGGTGATCTCGGCCACCAGCGACGAGGCAGAGAGTTGTGCCTCCTGCAGCCCTGCAACCACGCGCTCCACCAGGTCCGTTTGCCGGAACTGGAACGCGGAGAAATTGATCGCGACGCAGAGATCCTCGTTGCCCATCTCGTGCCAGCTCTTCAGCTGCAGCAGCGCAGTCTGTATCACCCAATCGCCGATACGCTCGATCAGACCCGCATGCTCCGCGATGGGGATGAAACGATCCGGCCGCACCATGCCGAGATCCGGATGGCGCCAGCGCAACAGTGCCTCGAAGACCCTGATTCGCCCGGTGCGCATGTCGATACCGGGCTGGTACTCCAGGAACAGCTCGCCGTGCTCTATCGCCCGGTGCAGCTTTGCCTCCATATTCAGCTGCTCTCTGGAGCGCTCGTTCATCTTTTTGTTGAAGTACAGACAAACATTCCGCCCCGGGGCAAGCTTTGCCTCGCGCAGCGCGGCGCCCGCATTGGCGATCAGCGTGTCGGGGTCCTCGCCGTCATTGGGAGACAGGCTGACACCAACGCTGGCATCCAGAATGATCTCGTTGCCCTCCACTTCTGCCGGCGCTTCCAGCGCACCGAACAACCGCTGGATGATCCATGTTGCGGATTCGGCCTCCCGCATATCCGACAGAAGTACAGTGAACTCGCCATCACCGCCGCTGGAAATGCTCGCCTCGAGATCGCTCGAACCGGCCACTGCTACGGTATCGATGCCGCGCAAGGACTTTTTCAGTCTGGTTCCGACCAGCTTCATCAGCTTGTCAGCCGCAGCGATACCCTGCGCCTCTCTGACGAGTGCAATCGATTCGACATCCACGGAGAGGACCGCAACCCGGCTGCGTGTGCGCTGACTGCGCTGCAGCCCCTGCCTTATCCGGTCGATCAGCACGATCCGATTGGGAAGACCGGTGGGCTCGTCGATTCCGATGGCCCCCTCGCCGAGCTGCTCCCGAATCAACAGCTCGAGTTCCGCAATCCGATCGCGCAACCGCTGATTGGTCGAGACGAGCTCAACATCCTGGACACGTCCTCCGACCGCGCCCCGCGCATCACTGTCAGTCTGCTGAACTGCCTCTGTAGGGACTCCCGCATCCTCGTCCCCAGCGCGATCTGTGTGATGCTCGACCTCAGACCAGCGAACCACGCGGTTGCGTCCGCGTTCCTTGGCCTGATATAGCGCCTTGTCCGCGAGATCGACCAAGACCTCGGCCAGCTTCTCGCCGGTGAAAGTCGCCGCCACGCCAAAACTCGCTGAGATCCGCAGCGCACTGGTGAACTTCGCGCCGCGTCCCTCATAGATCGCGCGGCGCATCTTTTCGGCGATGGCAGCGGCCGCCTCTTCGGTCACGCCCGGGACAATGACGCAAAATTCCTCCCCGCCGTAACGCCCGACGAGGTCATCGGCACGCACGCACTGTGTCAGTGTGCGCGCCAGGATCTTGATTACCTTGTCGCCGGTGGCGTGTCCAAAGCGATCGTTGATCGATTTGAAATGGTCGATATCCACCATGATGCAGCTCAACGGCTCGCCTTGGTCCGCGACCTCGCTCAACAGCGTCGCCATACCGTCGAACAAAGAGCGCCGGTTGAGCACACCAGTGAGGGCGTCGCGCGTCGCCAGTACCTGGAGCTCGCGGTTCTGGCGGGTGATCTCGCGTTGCGTATGCTCCAACTTCTCCATCGCCCTTTCGAGATCGGCATTTTTGTGCTCGAGTTCGGTGAGATCATCGAAGGTGACAACGACGCCGCGGACGGAATCATCAGGCGCCTTCACGGGTGAACAGTTGACCGCGAAGCTCAGTAACTCTTTTCTCGCGGTGCGCAGTGTGAGCTGAGTGGTAGCCGGCGTCGCGCCCGAGTCCAACATGATCTGCCACGGCAGATCGCCGTCGGCTGCCTCCTCTTTCGTATCTCCTATCTGCCAGGTGAGAGACGACAGCGAATTACCGACCAGGAGCGTCTTTTGCTGACCGAGCTTGCGCTCGAACGCATGGTTGGCCAGCACGATTCGACCGCCGCGATCCAGAATCACGAGGCCCTCGGCCAGGACATCCAAGGCCGCCCTCACCCGGTCCGGCACAACCGCACTCGGATCAAGCTCGTTCAGCGCGCGCTTCAGGAACAGCCAATAGGCCAGAAATCCAGCGAAGGTGACAAAAGCGATGACCGCGGCAATCGAACCGCCCGACAAGATACTCGCCCAGATACCGTCCAGCGGGACAAAGCTTACCTCGAGCACACCCCAGCGCCGGTCCTCCATATGAATCGGCACCACCACATGCGACGACGTCGATCGACCGTCTTCGGCAGGTATCCAGTGCTCGACATGGTCGCCGGCCATGGCGATCAATCTGCCATCGCTGGTGCGCAGACCGATCGAGAGTACACGGTCGTTGCGCTCTTCCAGCACGCGAAGGGTCTCGGCTACGGCATCGATCCGCGCTTCTGAAATATCATTTGAGACCTGTACCGCCAGAGACTCCGAGATCGCCTTGCGCGCAGCAAGCTCGGCGCGCTTCTGATCCGGCGTCAGGCCCAGCAGATCGCTGACCAACAACAGGCTAACGGTCAGCAACATGAGACCGAGGGCAAGACGAATAATTGGGGAGACCTTCAACACCGAGCGTTTCTCTGCAGAGACCCTTTCACTGGCCTATTCCCTCTTATCGGTAGAACAGGGCATCAACTTTGACGGTATTTTTTGCAGCCAAGACCTAGTGCGAATAGACAACGCAAGGTCCTTTCAAGACGTATCGGCTGTTTGTCCAAGTCTCTGAGCGGAATGTAATTCGTAATTTGGAGTGGTCGGAGGTTCTTGCGAATGGGAACGGCTATTGTTTACGAACCGTTCTCTTCAACCTCCGGCCCCCTCGATCCCAATACGAATTCGACTTCTGACTATTATCGACAGTAGCTTACGATAGTCTTGACTATTATACGATGCTATCGATAATAATCGCCTATGAAACCAAGAACGAGAATATACGACACACTGCTCGCGGAGCACCTGGCAAAGCAACGGCAGATGGCATTTATCAGCGGGCCAAGACAAGTAGGCAAGACCACCACCTGTCGCGTTCATGCTGATACATATATCGATTGGGACAATATCGATGATCGGGAATCCATACTTGGCGGGCCTGCTAGGCTGATCGACCACTACAGACTCGACCGCTTGTCCAGATCTCCCCCGGTAGTCATCTTCGATGAACTACACAAATTCCCTCAGTGGAAGCAATTCCTCAAAGGATTCTTCGATACTTATGCGGATCGACTCCGCATCATAGTCACGGGAAGCAGTCGCATGGACATTTATCGTCGTGGTGGTGACAGTCTGATGGGGCGGTATTTCCTGTACAGGATGCACCCCTTTTCCGTCGCTGAAACTTTGACCCAGGAGATACCCGATGAAAAACGGATTATTCGCCAACCCAAAAAGATCAGTTCCACGAATTTTGATGCACTCTGGAATCATGGTGGTTATCCGGAACCCTTCCTGAAGCGTGATATGCGCTTCAGTCGTCGCTGGCAATCTCTGCGTCTCGAACAACTGGTCCGGGAAGATATCCGTGATCTAACTCAAATCCAGCAACTCGATCAGCTGCAATTGTTGGTCAAACTGTTGGCCGAACGCTCGGCCCACCAACTCATCTATGGCGATCTGGCAAATGACGTACGCGTCTCCATAGACACTGCTCGCCGGTGGATTGATATTCTCGTCAGCCTCCATCTTGGCTTTCTGATCAGACCGTGGTTCAAAAATGTCTCACGATCACTACGCAAGGAACCTAAATGGTTTCTGCGCGATTGGGCTTCGATAAAAGACCAGGGAGACAAAGCAGAAACCTTTGTCGCCTGTCACCTGCTCAAGGCCGTCGAAGGCTGGAATGATATGGGCTTGGGGAAGTTTGAACTTGGCTACCTGCGAGACAAGGAGAAACGCGAAGTTGATTTCCTCGTCGCTCGTGATGGGAAGCCGTGGTTTCTGGCAGAAGTAAAACAGCACGACGAATCAATAAGCCCTTCACTGAAGTATTTTCAGCAACAACTCGCTGCACCGTTTGCATTCCAGGTCGTTCTTGATGCGAACTATGTGGATTCCGATTGTTTTGCAGGAGCAGGCCCCCCGATTGTCGTGCCCGCACAAACATTTCTATCCCAGTTTCTCTAGCGATCGAACAGCTCTTCGACGGCGTCTTCGTCCGTGTGAGCCTGTGCGGGGGTGTCGCGTGCCACGTCATCGTCATCGTCATCGTCGTTGCTGAGGGTGGCGCGTGATTCATCATCCTCGGTAAGCACCGGCATCGGATCGAAATGCCGCCAAGTCGGCATCGCCGCCAGGAAACTGGCCGCCAGAGAGCCGGCGCGCAGCGCCCAGCTGACAAATCCCGCGGTCAGGCTGATGCCCACCCCGGCCGCCGCCTCCGCCTGCATCTGCAGCCGCCGCTCCTCGTCCTGGGCCGCCTCGTCCACGTCGCTGAGCATCTCATCGACGTCCTGCCAGAATTTGTCACTGTCACTCACCTGCAGAGACTTGAACTCTACCGCCTGGCGATCGTCCTGCCAGAACGACTTGAGCTCGGTCAGGAAGGTGCGTGCAGCCTGCGTATCAGGCTTGTCGGGCAGCGCGATCGAGGGCTCGGTCGGGCGATCGGGGCTGGCCAATACGCTCAGGAAGGCATCCCCCGGAATCACCGGCGCCGGCAGGTCGGGAGTCGGCGTGCCCTGGGTGCCATCGCTGGTCGCGGCCTGCGCGACGAG
>JBATKF010000066.1:0-1973 GCA_049669185.1 Sedimenticolaceae bacterium
CGCTTTTTGGAGCGGCGAATTCTGGTAGTTTTCAGCGATTCTGTCATTCTCTGGCCCCGAACTGTCAAAACGGCGAGAGAAAACGTCAGGTATGGTTATGTCCGAAGAAACGCGCTCGGGTGAGGAAAAAACATGATTGAGAACGCTGAAGACTACAAGGTGCTCGACCTGACCAAAGAGTGGCCGAACATCTATCCACACGCGCATAATCCGCGTGTGGTTGCGGCCCTCGAGGAGGGAATGAACACCTGGTTGGACACCTACCCCGGTGTCAACCTGTCACCACGCAGGCGCGAGCCCCACCCTTGGTCACTGGCTGCCGCACTTGCCGGTGAAGACCTGGCGCCGTGCCAATTCCTTACCTCCGATTTCGTCGGCGCGTGGCTCGAAGTCAACGCCGACCGGGCGACCGAGAGCGACCCATTCCCTGATCCCGACCCTGCACGGGACCCCATCTGGTGGGCGGGTGTCGGCACATCCCACCACTTGGCGAGGTTTGCCAGGGAGCTGGCGCAGCTGGCCTACCCGGATGGCGAGTGGACCGTCCTGGATGGGGCCGATCACTCCACCGTTGTCGATATTCGGAACCGCCGCGTATTCGATTTGGTGCACCATCACGGACCGGTGAACCCGATCACCTTCGTCAGCGGGGGCTACGCCGCAGTGGAGTCCGAGGAGCCCAAGATTTTCTGTTGGCCAGCCGCGCCTCTGGATACGTCGGAACTCTTGCCGGGCATCGGACTGCGTGTCCTGTGGTCTCGGTTTACCCCAGAGAGCGATTCAGGGCGCGAAGCGCTTAGCCTCGGCCAGAAGGAAGAATAATGAGCAGGGCGTTCGCGAGCGCGAAGTGAAATTCGCCGCCGGCTTGCGGATCCGACTCTTGACGCTGTGGAAGGCAGAGCGGAAGCGGCATCCTTCGTATTGCGGGATGTATTGATCGGGTCGTCCTGTCAAAATGGGGTCACTACGATCTCGGGTTGTTCCGCAGCAAGTGGCTGCCTCATCCAAACACCTTTCTTTCTAAATAAAAATTAAGCCGAAATAACTTCAGCGTACGTTCTCTTAACGCTATCCCCTCCGCAAGAACGCGAAGAAGCGGCTTGATCGATTGAGAACAATCCTATGCAATAAATAAATTGGCTATTTATTTTAATGCATATTCGCGTTGCTTTTTCTTTAGGTAAAATACGTGTTGGCCGATCTTCTCCCCTACAACCAAAGTATCACTCCAGTAGGGGTTTGCGTAGTCCGCATGGTACCAAAGGGCGCCATGCGTTGGATCTTCGGAGTGTCCAACGTAGACTGCAATAGCAAGTTTAAGCGATTTTAACCATGCCTTTTGATTTAATGGTTTATCAGAATGGCCATCGCACCACCAAGAGAATTGGCAGCGATGAAGTCGTTCTTCACCGCCCTGCCGCACGACTTCACATACCGTATTTGGATAATGCCGATTAGCAACACGATTCATAACCACGTGCCCAACGGCGAGTTGCCCTTTTTCTGCCTCACTACGGGCTTCAAAGTATATATTCAAGGCCAAACAAAGAACTTCATTCTCAACTTGAATATCTCGCTGCGTTGAAGGTTCACCACCCGGACCCTGTAGTACGGACTTATCCGCTATGCTGCGATCAACGTGAGCGAACCCAGTTAAATGCTTATTGGCGGACTCAGCTGCAGCTACGACATTGGCAAGAGCAAAATGCAGGGCCGCAATGAATAAGGTGGCTGCGATAGAGTTTTTGCACCGATTGGTGTATTTACGTCTTTCCATTTTTTTTGCCGCATCTGTAAGATTTTTCCCATAGCGACCAGCATGTGAGTATTTAGCTTCGTGCTTGCTAAGGTTTCGATTTGTATTTTGTGGCATATCTGAACTAACGCACGAATGATGCCAAAGCGAAGAAATGAAGCAGATACAAGGCTTGCAGCGATAGGGTAAAAAGTTGTTTGATGAAGGTGTAAAAAAT